>JAIOOW010000004.1 GCA_021414205.1 Candidatus Anderseniibacteriota bacterium | reverse complement strand
TGTAGTTATGTGTGACCAACGAATACCGTTTGGTAAACCTAGTTCGTCGTAAGACACGAGTAATGGGTTCACCTGTTCTGCTTCTTCCGCAATAAAACCAATATGTTCTCCATTACCATTTTCTTTGTATTCAAAGGTGACGGGTCTAAGTTGGGTAATCTCCAAAAGACTACTACCAGATAGATCTTCTACATTTTGTTTATATCGAAGAGACGAAGCAATACAAGTTTCGGCATCAGTGTTCTTAGTTACCTCACCACCAGCTGCTAGACAGAGTGAATAAGTCGAAGCACCAGTGTTGGTAGTAAGAGCGGCTGGGTTGAAGGCTATCGTGCCATCTACTGAGAAGGTCTTAAATGGTGTTGTTGATGAGATACCAACTCGGTTAAGACCAGCATCGATTGCAAACATTTCTGTATCAGTATCAGATTCAATACGGAAGTCAGCGTCAGCCGCTAGGTCATTAAAGACAGTGTTACCAGAAGCGTCGATTGATAACCTTTCTGTAATAGGGGTGGCCGAGTTTGTGTAGAATTTCAAAGCACTAGCCGCTGTTTGTAAAATATCTCCTGTATCTTCATATTTAATAGTTGCTCGGTCTGTAGTTGTTTGTGAGAAGACCATAAACGGTTCACCAGCCGCTAAGTCAGAACTAAGCTCTAAGTTAGGTTCGGTGTCTGGCTCGCCATCATCACGAGTAATGTGGAGCATTGCTGTTGGAGTTTCGTTGTTGATACCTACACGAGCAAATCCACAACCAAGACCACAAGGGTCAAAGTCCCAGGTCATCAAGTTCACACCAGCAAGCCCTCCATAATTCATCTGCATACTTCCAATAATGTCACCAGAAGTCCAAGTGTTTTCAAGATAGAAGTTTCCCGCCACTGTACTCCATAAGGTACTAGATGAGTTGTTAAACTCAATCCGAGCTGGTTCTTGAATACCATTAGATTTAATGTTTAGCACTGTTGGTCGGTCTACCGAATCAGAAACTGTCATCTTCGCATGAGTTGATGTTGAGTTACCTGCTCCAATATTGTCGGTGGCAGTTGTCAGCTCAACGAATGAACCATAATCAGTCCAGCCACCACCAGAACCGGCAATACTGTTACAACCAAAAGCATTAGCTGTAGTGTCATAAGTTAAGGCGCTGGAAGCCGTATCACAATCAGTAAGGGCTTTAGTTTGCCAAGTTGTACCATTACCCACCATGACGTTATCGTCAGCCGAGGCAGTTAAGTTGGTACCACCGTTAGCAATTGGTAGAGTCCCCGATACATGAGTAGTTAGACCAATCTTACCCCAAGCTGGTGCGGTTGAGACACCACCAGAAATAAGAGCATTGCCAGTGGCTACACCAGCTAGTTTTGATAAGACGTTGGAAGCGGAGCCATAAAGCAAATCACCTGTGGTAATGGTTGATTGACCTGTACCGCCGTTGGTTTCATCAAGGATACCTGTCACCGCCGCTGATTGAGCTAAGTTAATTGACCCAAAAGCAACAGATGTACCAGAACGTCGCAAGACTTGATGGTCAGAACCAGCAGCAATGGAAGACACATCAGCTGTTGCGTTTCCTGTTACTCCAAGCACCGACAGGGCTGAACCTTGTGTTAGGTTAGCAAATGGCAAGTCTCCAGTGACACCAGTTGAGAGTGGAAGTCCTGTAGCGTTAGTCAGATCAACCGACTGTGGTGTTCCAAGTATAGGAGTTACTAAGGTTGGTGAAGTAGCAAATACCAACGCCCCAGAACCAGTGTCATCAGTTACTGCGGTGTCAAGGTTAGCACTTGAAGGAGTAGCAAGGAATGTCCCAACTCCTGCTCCAAGTCCAGACACTTGCCCAATCGGAAGCGACAGAGAACCTAGTGTTATTAAGTTTGGTAATGAAGTAGTAGCACTTAATCGGTTATCGAATAGTGTGTTTGACCAATACTTGTTTATAGACCCCTCAGTCAAAGCATCAGTGGTTGTTGCGCTAAAGAAAGTATAGAAAAGACCACCAAACCCACTAAGTTGAGTTGCTGGCAAAGAAAGGTTTGGTAATGTGGTAATCCCTGAAATAGAAGAGGAGGCTGATAAGCGATTATCAAAACGAGTGTCCGTCCAATAAAGCCTTGACCCCTCAGTCAGGTTAGTGGTTGATTTTGTGGTGAGCCAATAATCAGCTGAGGTTGTTGAGTAACCTCCAATACATACACCCCCTACAGTAATACAACCCGTTGTCAGAGTAATACCATTAGCAAAAGTGGAAGTTGCCAGACTGGTTACATCGAGATTAGCGGAAATATTGATTGGACTATATCCATCAATCCCTGATACTTGTAATCTTTGACCATTAGCAATCTGAATACCACCCGCAAAGGTTGAAGTTGCAGTGTCAGTGTTGTTGATAAAGGCATCAAAATTGTATCCTCCAGTCGCACTAAGGAAGGACAAGGAGTCACTAGTTGTACTGTAAGACATACCAGCAAAAGAAGCACCAGTAGAATCTCCTAGAATAAAGGTTGGGGTAAAGTCATTAAGGACACCAGCGTTGCCACCATTAGAGTTTACATAGAAAACGTTATCACCATTTGTTGTCCACTGTGACGAACCACCACCAGAAATACACACACCATCAACAGCATAACAACCATTAGAAATATCAAAGCCTTGGTTAGCTGTTGTGGTCGCTTGTGAAGATATATCCAAAGCACCAGTGGTTGTGGAAAAAGTTATTCCAGCCGAGATGTTAAGGTCGTCACTGATAAAGCCAAGAGTAGCTGGCCCATTAGTTTCAGCATCTTCTTGAATATAAAATGAACCTTTATTCACAAGCAAGGCCCCAGCACTAGAAATAGAACGTAGAAATGGAATTTTACCACCAAGATAATCAATAGCTCCGACAGTTAGATTACTAACAAGGTTCCCGATAGTCGTAGTAGCAAAGTTTTCACCTTGAAACCGAACATCTCCATCAACAGACAACTTGGCAAATGGTGTACTTGATCCAATCCCCACTTTTCCTCCAGCGTAGTTAATTCCACCAGTCACGTCATCCCATTGTGAACCTCCTCCTCCACAAGCTGATCCAGTCCCATTAATCAATCCAGTACTGTCAGCATACAGACAACTGTTACCAGCAGTAGCCAAACTCGACACAATCAAGTTCGTCGTCGACGCAGTTCCACTAACCGTAATCGCAGTTGATGACGCGTATGGGAAAACGGAAGCAGTGGATGAAGTGGCTACAAAGTTAGGAGCAGTGATGGTTTGGTAAGCGGTTAGTAAGTTAGCAAAGACAGATTGACCAGTAACCGCGAGACGACCTAAGAAAGTAGTGGTA
>JAIOOW010000003.1 GCA_021414205.1 Candidatus Anderseniibacteriota bacterium | reverse complement strand
AGTCATCGACAATAAATCGGTACCAGCAATACTAATCAATCCCGTAGATGCAGCAAAGTTTAATCTGTCATTTCCCAAAGAAATAGCAGACCCTAATTCGGATTGGATGTAGAGACGACGATCGCCAGCAGCTTTGTCGACCGCGGCAAGGGAAACAAGGTCAGCAGTAGCGGCGCCGAGAACCGGGGTTGTTGACCCGCCGCCCAGCACCTGGTTGTACGTCGCGCCAGTTGGAACGGTTGTTGTCCCATGCAGGAAGTTCATGCCTTGACCCGTGAATCTGGCAATTTCCGCGATTGTGTTATCCGACGTGCTCGCTGCTACACCTGGCGAAACGCTGAATGTAACCCTTGAGACACCGGTCCCCGTACTAACCCCACCCGTAAGTGCAGCTGTGCCGCCATCTTTGTCTGCAGCTCCCGAGGTCGCCGCACCAGCAGATAAATTCCAACTGACGCCAGCAGTGTTGCTTGTCGTGTTTCTCTCGATGCCGATTGTTTTCGCGACCGTCCCCTCAAAGGACATGTTGTATGTGGGGGTCACCACACCCCAGCCCACTAATCCAGAGGTGGCAATGTTCATCAGTGGAACAGTTGTATTGATATCTGATCCACGGCCGATCGAGAATGTGTTGCTCGCTGATCCACCTCTGCGAAGCTGTCCTACATACCAATCAGTTGCTCCACCTGTAGAGAGCTGAATCTGAGACGCCCGAACGTTGCTCGTGCGGTTGATTCGCAATCCACTCCCACCTAGCGCATTCGCATTATCAATCAGCAACTGAGTTGAGTCACCATTGACGTTATTCTGTAGTGTCTCCCCCGTGAAAGTTGGGCTGCTGGTTGTCGCGATATCCTGCGGCGTAGAAAGCGTAATCGTTCCAGTACCGTTTGTTACAACAACCTGATTCGCCGTTCCTGTAATCGTTGCTTTTGTGAGCGTATTTCCAGAAGAATTTCCTATGAGAATTTGGCCGTCTGTGTACGTTGTCTGCCCCGTGCCGCCGTTGGCAACAGGAAGTGTTCCAGAGGTGTCGGTAGATAAAACAATAGCGCCATAGGTGGGCGTAGTTCCTCCATGAAGAACGGTAGTAGATGTTCCCGCGCCGGTTTGAGATACAACGCCAGAGGCATTTGTATATAACAACCCACCATTTGTGGTAAATGCACTTGCCGTGAGAGTTCCTGCGCCATTGATAGTAAATAGTGCTGTTCCTGAGCTATTTTGAACCTGAAAACTAGTAGCGGATGTGCCTGTGCCTAATTTAGCAATAGTTACGCCAGTTGCGTTTGTGTTATTGATCGTAAGATTTCCCGTCGCAGACGTAATGCTCGAATCCGTTCCATTATGAGTGAGCTGCAAATCATTTCCCGTACCTAACGCAAGAACAGTAGAATCGTTAAACGTAAGCGTTCCTGAAGTAAACGAATCCGAAGTATCAGACCGCAATAACGACGCACCATCTATGCCGTCTACAGCATCAGCATTAAATGCTTGCGGAACCGCATCCAGACGCACGCGCGGCGACATCTCACCATCGCTATTAAAATTAATACCCAAGTAAATATTATCCGTATTAAAATCTACGGAACCTGGGAGGCTCGTCGTATCGCCTAAATCAGTTCTAAAGATTCCGTCTGTAACGGTTAGCGATTTTGTTTCGGTCCAAATTGCAGTACCTGCGCTGCTGACGCTATACAAGCTGAACGTAAAACTATAACTTCCATCCGCAACATTTGTGCCATCAGAGTTAACGACCTTTCCCTGAAAATTGACTTGCTTATTAAGTCCTGTTGCGGCATGCGCGGTGAGCGAACTGGTTATGAGAACTGCGAAAAGAAACGCAGAAACAAGCGCTTGGACTATCGTTTGTTTTTTAATACTTTTTTTAATAAAAATACTGTTAAACAACTGATAAAGGATAATGAAATTATAACATGAATATGAAGATATTATGCGTAATTAAACCCGTCTTTTTGCGTGCGTATATTCGTTAAAAAATTCGAACTACGATATTGAAAAATAGTAATTATGTAATAAAAAAAGATAACCCAAAGTTGCGTGCGGTATGGTATAATCGCAGCGATATGAACATGAACACCAATCAGCACCAGATTCACATACTTCACATTGCTAGGTATTTATTAATAACAACTTTAGTGTTCAATATAATCGCACCAAGTATGGTGCAAGCGGGCCCTGCAAGCAGCAATTATCAACTCAAAGATTACGGTTTTGGCTCAGGCGGATCGCAAAACTCGTCTTCAACAAATTACAATATGTTCGGAATTTCAGGAGAAACATCAGGCGATAAATCAGCTTCTACTAACAATAAAACACTACAAGGGCTCGTAGGAACGACACAAGCAAACGTGCCTCCAGCACCAAGCTTTACCAATCCCGCGCACTACTACAACAAATTAAAGCTCGTGCTAGATACTGGGAACAACTCATCAGATGCGACGTACGCAATCGCTATCTCAACGGATAACTTCTTATCGGACACTAAATATGTTCAATCAGATAATACAATAGGAACTACGCTAGGCTCCGAAGATTGGCAAACATATACTGCCTGGGGAAGCGCTTCCGGAATATATGTTATCGGATTAACACCCGGCACAACGTATACCGTCAAAGTAGAGGCGGAGCGCGGTAACTTTACTCAAACGGGATTTGGACCAACAGCTCAAGCATTAACAGATAACCCATCATTAACATTCGACATTGACGTTGCGCCGACCGATACGGAGACTGCTGCTCCTTATAGCTTGAATATTGGAGACCTTACAGCAGGCTCCGTTGTTACTGCATCGGACAAAGTCTGGGTTGACGTAGATACGAATGGATCGGCAGGCGCGACAGTGTACGTACAAGGAGCAAATGGAGGGCTCGCTAGTACAGATGCGAGCTATACCATATCGTCGGTGAGCGGAAATCTCTCAAGTTCAAATGAAGGATACGGAGCACAAGGCAGCTCTGTAGCAGAATCTACTGGCGGTCCGCTTGAAATTACGAGCCCGTATAATGGGTCCAGCGACGTAGTAGGTCCGTTAGACACTACGCGAAGAATTATTTTTGACTCATCGGGAACCGCAATTACATCCGGAAGGGGGTCGTTTACCATCAAGGCGAAGGCAAGCGCAGTAACGAAATCTGCATCTGACTATAATGATACCCTTACCCTTATTGCCAGCGCGTCGTTTTAATACCTATTTATGAAATTCTTGCGCACATTTTTTATCAGCATTGCGAGTATCGCCGCCCTCTCCTCGCCAAGCTACGCATTGCATGCAAGTGGAGATGGGGGAATTTCGGTAACGCCATCAATATTGAGAATAGATTTGCACCAGAATCCGGATATGGCAGAGGTTATCTATACAAATAGATCAAAAGAAGCCGTCTCGCTTCATATACAAGTAAAAAACTTCAGCGCGCTTGAAGATGGCTGGAAGGTATCCTTTCTTCCGGACAATAATTCTGAAAATTTCCAATATAGCCTCTCCTCTTGGATAAAATTCGATAACGACACGGTATTATTAGCGCCCCAGGAGTCAAAGACGGTTAAAATTTTTATTGATAAGCAAAACCTGCCGCCAGGAGCGCATTATGCCAGTATCCAGGCAACTATTCAACAAGATAACGCTCCGGGAACTCTCGGCTTGAAAGGAATATTATCCAGCCTGCTATTTATCCGCGGATCAACAGGCCAAGAAATAGTATCGGGCACCATTCAAAAACTTGTATTACCTACTACGCATTTTTCCTTCCCAACCAATGCGACTTTTGCGCTGAATAACACCGGAAATGTTGAATCTGCACCTTACGGGGAGCTACGAATCACAACATCGTCTGGAAAACTTGTTGCAAAAGGAGTTATTAACACGGATTCTCTTATAACTCTGCCGGAAAGCGTCCGATCCTACACATTTCCAATTCAGCAACTTCAAAATTTCATATCGCCGGGGGTATACCATGCAACACTTAGCATCCACTTAGACAAATCAGATCAGCAAATCACTGCTTCCAGGACATTCTTTTCGCTTGGCAATGTATCAATACAAGAAGCAATATACGCAATTATTCTTATTATATTGTTTATATTTATAATCATCCGACTGCGCAGGCGCCGTTGACAATAATTCGAATATAGATTACAACGCTTGGTGGCCATCACCAAGTTTTTTTTCATTGTATTAGCCCTTATTCCCGCATATGCATATGCGGGGCAGTCTGAAACCATTACAATTTCCGCTACCGTGCCCCCAATGCGCTACGTTATAGTAGATCACGCATTTCAAATACAAGAAATTACTAGCAACAGCCCGCTCACTATTCAGCCGGTAGTAAAAATGAGCTCGATAGACGGGGTGTCGGTACAATGGAATTCGGATATAGAAAAAGAATACAACAAACTCTTGCCGAATTTAGACTTTTCTCATCCAGGCGTTGTATATCATCGAGCGCAGACGCAATCAGTAGTCGCACTCGCAATCTCGCGAATCAAACAACTCGTCACCTCTTTTATATAAGCTAGTTTACAAACGATAGAGTAGACAGTATTCGTCGATACACCTGCTCCGCATAGGTTTCATCTTTTGCCTGCACGACAAACGTATATACTAATCCATTTCTCAGTACAAATGCTCCGAACTCTGCCGGATTATCACTAACTGAATGGCGAGAAAATTCTACGCCAAAAATCCCGCTGACCGTAATAGGTTTCTGTGCATATATGTCTGATTTACTATGACGAAACGCAACAGCGGAAAAGTCTGCAATAGATGCCATGTCCGGTTCCTGGAGAACCTGCGTGGCAATCTGCATGTGGGAACTTTGCTGATACGCGACCCAGCTTGCAACAACGGCAGGGTTAGCATTTTTTTCCAATATTTCCTCCTTTGCAGAATTAGGATAGGAAAGAGAGAAATAATGATTCGAATAGGTAATCCATGAAATTTCTGGGGAGCTTGCAGGAGGGGGTGTGGGAGAAGATATCACTTTAAATTGTTCGTGGGATGCAATAAGAAAAATCGAAGAAAAAAAGCCTACGGATAACAACCCGCCAGCACCCAACGCTATATATAAAGGTAAATTTCGCTTAACGTGTATGCTCATTCTGCTTCTTTATAAGCCAGCGAACATACAGACGAATCAAGATCCACGCACCGACGATACTTATAACTGGAATACATGTAATAACACTAACAAGCTTCCATGGAAACACCCAGAATGTGGTTACCGCCTCAAGCGTTGCGTCTTTTTGTCCGGAATCGTACACGAGAAGCAATCGAGCTGAATATTTCCCAATTCGCATATGAGTAATTGCATCCCAATGAAATACAAGATGATATGCGCCCTGATCATTTTTCTCTCTTGTAATAAAACCATCCGTCCACTCAGCCGTAAATGATCTCGAACTGTTCGGAATAATTGTGCTCAGACCAGGATTTACTTCAAGGATAGCAATGTCTTTTTTGCTGCCTGAAGAAATAAAAATATTTCCTCTTGGTCGGACATGGATATTACCTGCATTGTGAATCATTATGGAAAAATCAACGGGCAAATATTCTGTAAGATGATGCGACGCTTTAAAATCTACAAGCTGCGCATCAACATACGCGTTCGGAGACAACACATTCAACGATGCGATAATTGCCGCTCCTCCAGATAGCTCCGCCGTTTTTGTTGCACCCGTTTTTTGAGCATCTTGCTGAATGACAAAAACAGGATAATACCCAAACGCCGCAGTAGATGGGATGGAAATAGTAAATGGAACATACGTCCATTCTTTTGAAGGCGCATCGAATATTGGAGTATCTATATGAATCCACGATATAAAATCGTCTTGAGGGGTCGGATCAGCAAGCTGAAATCCGGGATCCTGATCGGCGGGTGTGATTTTCTTGATCTGAACCCGGAGATGCAACACATCGTTTGTATTGTTATGCACTCGAATTTTGTCGTGAATTTCCGTTCCTGGTTGGCCAGTCAAGTCTAAGGATACGGGCGATACGGTGATGTCCAGTCGCGGAGACTGCGCAGATGCAATCGATGGAACAACTAATAACAGGGCAGTTGCCAGTAAAATATTTCGACGCATACCGGTAACGGTACTTTGAAACAGCTAGAACCGTCCAGCTGCAACCACCGTGAGCGTGTCAGTATAATCAGATGCGGCAGCCTGCACGGCGCTAATCTTTGCTCGTTCCGTAAGCGTTAAAACATCCCCATCCGTGGTACCGTCAGATGCTGCAATAGGCTGGAACGTTGTAGAAAGAGTACCTCCGGAAGTTGAGTTAGTACCATTATATTCAGCTCCGTAATTAGACGCCTGAGTAACCGTCCCGCTTCCAGTTCCACTATCAGTGGTTACATCAACATCGAGTACGTATCCCGTTGTAGAAGCAAGGTCAGTAGGGGAGTTATCGACAGTGCCTGCAGTTGCGATACTAGCAGATGCAGTAGAAGAAGATAGCGCAGCATTTGCGCTCTTTACCCACTGAATCCAACCAGCCTGGGCATTCGTTGCAACAGTCGTCGTTACCCCTGTGGTAGAAGTTGTAGTTGTCGATAAATTACCTGTAAATGAATCGGTGTTTGCGCTCAACGCAAATGTAAAGATAGCAGGAACAACTGCGCTCACTACAATTTGATCATCGGATACTACTGCCGTTGCATATGAGGTTAAATCAATATCCGCAGGAGCTGAGGTTGTTGTTGTAATAGTTCCTGTCTTACTACTTCCCGCAGAACTTGTTGTAAGTGTGCTCGTTCCTGTGAAATTAAAACAATATAACGTGCCAACAGTTAAATCGCTGCTCGGAAATGTAACTGTTTGACTTGAAACTGCAGTTGCAGTTCCAATTCCTAGCCATGCACTAGCCCCCGAAGGAAGGTTCGTAGTAGTAACGGTCCAATTCCCAGCCGTTCCATTTACGGTAAATCCTGTAGGAAATACGACCTTTACATCTGCTTCTGTTGCAGTCGTTACCGGCTTTGCGCACACGGTGCCACCAGTGGCCGTCGATGCTTTCATCCTGTCTAGTCGTAAATATGCTTGCGTAAAAGATGTTGCCTGTGCTCTCAAGGACGGATCATATAAGGGTGTGGTAACGAATACGAAGATCAGGATAAATCCAAATCGTAAAATGCGAGCAGACAACTGCTTATCTTTTTCTCGAGGATTCATAAGATAAGAGCATGCTACCACAAAAAGCGATTATGAAGCAGGGGTGATATCCACATCATACTGTTGTATACTGTACAAACATGACTACAAAACACATTTTTACCATCGCGCTTGGAATTACTGCGAGCGTCGCACTTTTTGCGAATTCTGCCCATGCTGCAATTTCACAACAACAGCTTATTACTAATGTTCTTCCGGATTTCGTATCCGTGTTCGGCAATAATCCGACAGACACAGAAAAGAATTGGTGGCGTGCCCGCGTTTCTTGCGGAGAAATTACATCTGAAGAAAAACTATTATCTTCAATGCAATACACAAAAAGCTTGAAGACGAGAATTGGGTCTCCGAATATTTGCGGAAAAACAACAAGCACGGCTGCGGCCACAGTCTCTTCTGCTGTAAAACAGCAGCTCATTATTAATGTTCTGCCGGATTTTATAAAAATCTTTGGCAATAATCCGACAGAGGCCGAGAAAGCGTGGTGGAGAGCAAGAATTTCTTGCGGAGAGATTACCTCTGAAGAAAAACTATTATCTTCAATGCAATATACGAAGCTCCAGAAGAAACGTATCGGCTCACCGTATATTTGCGGAAAAACAGCAAACAGCACTAAGACAACTTCTTCTACTTCAATTCCCAAAAAAGCAATTGATGGAATTGATGGCAATCCGGCAGGAGACACGGTTCGAATCGGAATAACAAATACGAATGGATCAGCGATTACGGTTACGGCGAATAACAATTTTCAAATTCGAGAAGGCGCAGATAAAGTTCTCGCAACAATAAAAGCCGGGCAGAATGTTGCAGTAAGCTGGTCTGGCGGGAAATATCACGTTCGCGGAGCTGGAAAGAGCTTTGATACTGCAAATAAAATTCGATTCGTTCCGCTTAACGGCGCAATCATGGAAATCGTAAGCTACAGCGACCCGTCGGTTACCTACAAAGGCAAAAACTATAATCGCTTCCGTGGCGTCATCGAAATTAGAAAGTGCGACAATTGTAATCAGCTTTGGGCTATCAACGAACTGCGCACCGAATTATACCTGCGCGGATTAGGAGAAACATCAGGAGAAGGCCCGGAACAATACGTAGAAGCGCTCGGAATTGCCGCGCGAACGTATGTGCTGTATCACAAAATCGTAACTGGTGGACGATCGCTGTATAACGATTTCGACATCACCAATACTCCGAATGACCAAATTTACAGGGGCTACGAATATGAAATTATTACGCCTCGCATGAGCAACCTATTTAATAAGGTGCGCGGAATCATCGTTGTGAATAAGGAGCAAACTCAGCCGATTGCATCTATATACTTCTCTGATTCTGACGGCAGAACTCATACGGCGAAAGAAGAGTGGGGTACAGATCGATTCCCATACCTCCAACGTTCTGTTGCTGACCCATACCACGTAACAACCCATTGTAACGGCCATTGCGTCGGCATGAGCGCGCAGGGTGCCTATGGATTCGCAAAGGCAAAGAACTGGACATTTAAACAAATCCTCACGTACTACTTCTACGGCGTGGCGCTGGTAAAGGCGTATTAGTGTATGATTAATCCATATGAACATATGGATTATTGCTGAAAATTGGCCGCCTCGAGTAGGGGGGATTGAGCGATATATAACAGGTATTGCAGAGAGCCTTGCAAAACATGAGCATGATATTACGGTATTTGCGCCCCCAGGTTCTGCAAAGATGTCCGGAGTTTCCGTTATTGCATCACGAATTTTTTGGCCAATTATAAAACCATCATGGATGCCGTTTGCATTGTATCTGCTCGTACGAGCCATGATGCAAAAGCCTGATGCTATTATTTGCGGAAAGACACTATTCGAAGGAAGAGTTGCACGAATAGTTAAAAAGATACTGGGAGCTCCATATATCGTGTGTACGTATGGCATGGAAATTGCCACATGGAAATCGAATATTAAAACATCTACCCAAGCATCCCATGTATTACATGATGCGGCATTTGTATTAGTAATGAATAAGCAAACAAAGGAAAGTGTTATAACATTAGGCGCCCATGAGGAGCGCGTGATGTTTATGTATCCGGGAATAGATACTGATAAGCTCGATCAAAAAAATAATCCCGATGACGTGCTGAAAAAATATGATATTACAGCGCCATATATTCTTACTGTGTCAAGATTAGTTAAGAGAAAGGGAATAGATGATTTACTTCGCGCAATGGCAATTATAAAAAAGAGTATTGTCGTCGTCGGCGATGGGCCAGAACGAAGCAATCTTGAGCAACTGGCTCAGAAACTCGATATCGATGCGAAATTCCTCGGCGCAATTTCCGATGAGGATGTGCATGCGCTATATTCTCGCGCACAGCTATTCGCGCTTACTCCAAAAGAGCTGCCAGGCGACTACGAAGGGTTCGGTATTGTATACAACGAAGCTGCATATTTCGGATTGCCAGTTATTGGAACAAATACGGGGGGCGTGCCAGAAGCCGTACAAGACGGCGTGACGGGCATATTGGCGCAGCCGGGCGATACCACATCCATATCTCAAGCAATTACAACCCTGCTTGAAAATCCGGATAAAGCAAAGCACTATGGGGAAATGGGAAAACAGCGCGTAACAGCTGAATTCACCTGGAATAGCATTATTGGTAGCTTAGAAGATATCCTCACCTCATTATGAACCTCGGGAAAATTCAATTACTGTCCGTCTCAACGAAGGCGATTACAACCGTATTGGGTATTGTTCAAAGCATTATTATTATCCGAGTATTATCGCCTACCGAGTACGGAATTACCGGACTTGTCATGTCTATCGGGGGAGTTATCGGCGTGAGTCAGCACTTGGGCATTGTAGACGGGGCCATTCGGGAAATAGCCGTACGGAACAACAAAAACGAAATCGGAAAAGTTTTTTGGGTATCCCATATCGCGCGCCAAATCGTGACTATCCCGCTTTCCCTTGCCCTCGCGTTACTGGCAGGAATTATTGCAGTGAAGATTTATCATCGCCCGGAAATTATTCCGTATATTCAAATGTTTGCTGGCGTACTTATTCTGCAGGGCATGCAAGATGTATTAGGCGCAACTCTTACAGGAATGAAAAAGTTCGTGCACCTATATGCCATTCAAATCATTACAGCAACAATCAATATTGCCGTATTCGGATTCTTAACATGGAAATATCACGTTGCAGGATTCTTTTGGTCGATTATTATTACGACCCTGCTCATGGTTGTTCTAATCGGAGGTATCGTCGCAAAGCAGCTTGCAGGAAGCCTAGCGCTGCCGAATATGCAAGAAATAAAACGATATGGGAAAAATCTCCTGCATATCAGCGTATATATGTATATCTCCAGAATCTTTTACGTTATTTGGCAGCGGTTACCAATTTTAATTCTCGGAGGAATTATCAGTGGCGACCAATTAGGATACTTAAATATCTCACTCACGTTCGGATCGAAGTTGATCATTCTTGCAGCGGCATTGTCAGAAGTAAATCTTTCATGGATGAGCACCCTCTTTGCAACAAGCAAGAAAAAGTTTCTCCAAGTCGCAGAACACACGATGCACCGCGTATTACTGTTACTATCTCTCATTACAATTACCCTACTATTTTTCGTTCCAGAAATATTGCATATCGTGATCCGTAAACCTGCATATTACCCGGCAACGCCGTATATCATTATTATGACGATTGCCTTTTTCTTGTATTCACTTGTAGATATTGGAACTAGCAGCATGTTCGTTTCTGCAAACAAACCGAGGATGCGGGCTATTACATTTGGAATACTGACCGGAATTGCGGCAATTTTTTCAGGCATTGGACTGTACTCAAGCAATGCGATTTTTGTTGCGGTCACCGGCATGGCTACAAGCTCCGTTATCGCGTATGCATTCATGATTATTATGGCATATCGAATGCTCAATATTCGCCTCACTCCTATCAGAATCGCCACCCTGCTCGGGGTATTGGGGTTTGTAAGCATCTTTTTATACACCGACCCGTCACTTCTATTTAGAATATGTGCATATACTCTCGTGCTGGTATACATCCTAAGCGAAACATACTATCACCTCGTTTCTACAAGTATCACCGCGGTTGAATCTGCATCGCGCACGAGAATTATCTGTTTTGCCGGATCCCTCTACGACCAAGGGAGTTGGACAAACAGGCAGCATGTCATGGCGCGCCTTTCTAAAAAATATCCCGTGCTATACATAGAGCCGCGCGTATGGATTATTCGGTATGTATTTGAAAATATATTGCATCCCAAAAAAATGATGCGATTTTTCTTGCGCGTTTTTAAATATGAACAGCGATCAGACTTGCTCTACATAACGTCTCAATTTAATATCATTCCCGGCTCTCGAGAGTTTGCATGGATCAGTGCCATCAATCATTGGTTCAATAAGCGACGAGTGCAGAGTACGGCTCGTGCGCTCGGCTTTTTAGAAGGAAACACGGTGCTGTGGCTCTATGACACCGAGGCGGCTGAATACTTGCCCATGTTTAAAGACGCGACCGTTATATATGACTGCGTAGATAATCACGCATCGCAAGCGGGAGTAAATCGCAACGCAAAGCGCGTACATGACGAAGAGCGAACTATATTAAAGCGCGCAGATTTAGTAACCGTTACCTCCAAGCATCTCTTTAAACTAAAACGAAAACATGCAAAGAATGTGCAACTAGTATTGAACGCGGGCGATGTCGAATTATACGAAAGGGAAATCTCAGGTAGCGCAAAAAAGAATGCGGACAACGCATTAAAGAGCATCCCACATCCGCTACTCGGATCAGTAGGCGCGCTGGATTCTTACAAGTATGATTTCGATTTGCTCGTTGCTACTGCAGAAAAAAATCCGACCTGGCATTTTGTATTCGTTGGCGCTCCGATTGTAGACAAAAAAACAAAAGCATTAAAAAAACTGACGAACTTGAAAAACGTTCACATGATCGGATCTATCCCTCGCGCAGATGTGCCGGCATATGTTCAACATTTCGATATCTGCCTTATTCCATATAAAAACAACGAGTATAATCGCTCCAGTTTCCCGCTCAAATTCTGGGAATTCATGGCAACTGGCAAACCTATTATTGCAACTGGGTTGCCGGAGCTCGAAGAATACAAAGACATGATCGGGTACGCAAAAACACAAAAGGAATTTACATCACTTATTACAAAACAACTTGCAGAAAAAAATAAAGATTCCGATACTCGCAAAAAGTTGGCGCACCAGCATGGGTATGATCACAGAGTAAAAGAGCTTATGAAATTGCTCGAAAAAACGGTAGGATAACATTATGAACATCGCATTTGATGCATCGGATATTTGCACCGGGAGGGCGGATGGAACGACGCGATATACGCGCGAACTCATGGCGCGATTGCCAGAATTAGCTCGGGGAGATAGTTGGAATTTTTATGGGCCATGCCCCTCACCGAGCACAGGAGAGGAGAACACTTGCTGGCATTCGTCATCTGCGCCGGGAGCTTGGACGCAAACACGATTTGCCTGGGATTTATTTTGGGACAATCCAGATGTATTGTTTATGCCGATTCAGCAGTTGCCGATATTACGCAGGAAAAAGATGAAAACAATTGCTGTTATTCACGACTTAGCATTTCACGAATACGGCCCGCAATTTAGAACAAAGGATTGGCTGCTCTTGCATACGTTTTCTGCCCAAGTTGCCAAGGAGGCAGATACAATCATCGCGGTATCAGATGCGACGAAGCAAGATATCAAGAAGTATTACGGCAGAGAAAAAAATGTACATGTAGTACATCACGGTATCGATCATGATCGGTTTAAGATTTTTTCAGATACAGAAAAACATGATGGCTTTAATAAACTGCAAGAAAAATATCCTGATATAAAAAATAATTATATTTTATTTGTAGGGCAAATTCAGCCTCGAAAAAATATCGACAGGCTCGTAGAAGCGTTTGAACTTCTAAGGAATTCAGACCACCAGCTCGTCATAGCAGGCGGGCACGGCTGGAATAATAAAGAAATCTTTGAACGTATTAAAACATCTTCTGCACGAAAAAATATTTTACTCACCGGCGCAGTACCGGACGAATTATTACCAACACTCTACGCAAACGCTCAGGTGTTTGTATTGCCAAGCCTACAAGAAGGTTTCGGGATCCCGATTATAGAAGCGGGGGCATGCGGAGTTCCTGTTGTTACTAGCAACTGCTCTTCGACGAAAGAAATCATGGAAGGTGCCGGCGTGCTTGTTGATCCGCTATCTTCCCAATCTATTGCAGACGGCATAACATACGCATTGCGCAACCATGACGAAGTTACGAGCAGATGCATCGAACGATCAGCAAAATTTTCCTGGGATACAACAGCGCAAGAAACATTGCGCATTATAAAGGGGGTGAGTACATTATGATGTTTGAAAGCGTAAGCATATTAGCAATTGTCGGATCCGGAATCGTAAGCATGATCCTAGGATATATTTGGTACGGTCCATTATTCGGAAAAATATGGTCCGAGCTCCAAGGTTGGAGCGCAGATCAAATGAAAGCAAAGCAATCACAGAGCATGATGAAATCATATGGCATGATGTTTGTCGGATCATTAGTATTAGCAGCCGTGTTGGGCATGTTTGCTCGAACAGTAGGAGCTCTCACAATAACTGACGGCCTCATGGTCGGATTTTGGGCGTGGCTAGGATTCGCACTACCTCTTCTGCTGAGCTCAGTATTATGGGAAGGGAAGTCGTGGAAATTATATGCATTGAATGCAGGATATAATCTTGTTCAGTTTGCAATAATTGGAGCTATCGTCACTCTTTGGGGATAATCACAATCCCGTAGGAACGTCGATAAATTCTACCTGCACTTCGAATGTTTTCTGCAGTAAATCACCGAGCGCTTTCACTCCAAGGCGTTCGGTTGCGTGGTGGCCGGCAAAAATAACATTTGTTCCGGAATCTTTTGCATCATTATATATTTCCGCAGTATCGCCTGTAATAAATAAATCCACTTTTGCATCAAGCGCTTCTGCAAACGATTTATACCCTCCGCCACCAGACACAACAGCAACAGTGCGAATAATAGCAGGGCCGAACGGAAGCGTAATGCACTTCGTATTCAATCCATTTTCCAAAATTCCTGTAATTTCATCAAGATGCTTGCCTCGCATAATCATCCCCATATAACTACTGCTCGTATCCTCATGAGAAGAGAAGTCATTAGTAATTTCTGCATTCAGCAATGCTAACAGCTGAGCGTTATTTCCAAGTCTCGGGTGCTTGTCTAGTGGCAAATGGGATGCATAGAGCGACATCTTATTTTCCAGCAATATATCAAGTCTGCGCTTTTCCCACCCAGTAAGAGAGGGTGTACCATATCTCCAATAATGTCCGTGATGCGTAACGATAAAATCAGCTTCTGCTTCTGCGGCCCGAGCAAATAATTCCTTCCCGGCTGTCACTCCAGTGACAATCTTTGTTACGGATTCCTTGCCCTCAACCTGCAAACCGTTAAAGCTCGGATCATTAAAATCTCCGCCTGGCAATTGTTCGTCTAAAAATGTCACGATTGCATCACGATGCGCCATACACCATACTATACCATATATGCAAAAGGTCTCGATAGTTATTGTGAATTGGAATACAGGGGGCTTGCTCGCACAATGTATTGCAAGTATTTCAAAGCTTCCGGAATTAGATATGATTCGGCATGTTGTCATAGTCGATAATAATTCAATCGACGGGTCGCTGGATAAAGCGCAGAATACCGATTTGCAGACTGCCACCTTCTTATCCCAGCAACAAAACCTCGGATTCTCAAAAGCAACAAATTTAGGGATTCAATATGTTCACGAACATGGCGGGCAAGATGATCACATACTGCTCCTTAATCCCGATACAGAAGTACGCCCAGATGCCATAAAAAATATGGTTGCCGTTTTATCGCGCAATAGCAAAGCGGGGATCGTTGGCGCAAAACTGTCGAATGCAGACGGCACCGTACAGAAATCAGTACGCAGGTTCCCGACGCTCAGCATTCTTGCAACACTATTCTTAAAAATGCAGAGAATAATTCCCAATGCACCGTTCTGGAAAAAGTACATGATGGTCGATTTCGATTATTCGCAAGAGCAATCAGTTAACCAGGTCATGGGTGCGGGATTTTTAATACGGAACGAAGTCATAAAACAAATTGGCGTATTAGATGAACAATTCTGGATCTGGTTTGAAGAAGTAGATTATTGCAGACGTGCAAAAAATAATGGATGGGAAACTATATATACGCCACATGCAGAAATTATGCATTACGGGGGAGTGAGTTTTAACCAGCTGTATGGCGCTAAAAAAACAGCTCCGTTCCTTCATAGCGCTCTTGTGTATGCAAGGAAACATCTGGGCGCATTTTCATACGCCGTATTAGTCGTCCTCTACCCGATTGCATACGCTATTGCCGTTTTGATAGGTACTACAAAACATTCTTCCCGCTTCGCCTGGGCAAGTATCGCGCTCGTAAGCGCCTTATTTATTGCATTATTTATCAGCATGCAGCTCGGCGTAGCAGTACTCGCGTTCACATGTGTTGCATGGTGGGTATGGGATAATCCCGAAGAAGGGTTATTGCTGTTGATTGTTCTATCGCCACTGCTGCCGTTATTAAAAGTTACGCAGACGCTAGGCGATATCACATTAGTAAAAGACGTCATTATTGTTGCTCTTTTTTTCAAAACATTCCTCGTCCCGCTTTTTAATAAAACATTGCCATACAGAAAAAACAGTTTGCTTGCTCCCATTATTGCGTTATCGGGATGGGCAATAATCGAGGCGCTCCATGCAAGCTCCCACGTACTGGCAGTACTACGCCTACGAGATATCTTGCTCTATATTCTCCTATATTTCGCAGTTTTATATTTGCCTCATACAAAAAAAATCATGGCAACACGATTTGCGTGGTTTCTTGCAACGCTTGTAGTAGTAATGATGCTGGGAATCATTCAGCTCAAATCATTCCCCGACAGTACCGTACTGCGATTTGATCCTGCGCGCCAAATTTGGATTCCGAGAATGGGGAGCACATTCGGACACCCTACGCCTTTTGCAGAATTTCTCATAACGACAGAAATGTTATGTATCGGCTACATACTTGCGGGATACAAGCATGCGAGAAACAGAATTATTATTATCGCAACGCTTCTCGCAACGCTCCCACTACTCTACTTCACCTATACGCGAGCCTCGTGGATTGCACTCATTATCGGAGCGCTGAGTGTATTTGCAACCCTGATCTGGAAAAGAACAGGGGGGATTACGATTCAGAAAAAGCATATCGCAGTAACACTTGCCACACTCCTCATTGCAGGAGCGGGAATATTTCAATTTTCCCACGTAGGCACATTCTTGCGAAGTGCCTTTGACCCCACATATGCCAGCAATGCTGCGCGATTTGGATTTATCACACAGCTCATTGCTCAAACATCCAATACTGACGCAATTATCGGCAAAGGGCTCGGGAGCAGCATCACGCAGACAGCTATGCCGTCAGACGTAACAGCCGCCGACATTGCAACGGGGGACTCTCGTACTATTCAATTATCAAAAGATGCCACACTGGTAGATAATCAATACTTAAAAACATTTATCGAAATGGGGGTTATCGGTGTCGTATTTACTGCATGGCTTTTTTGGAGATTTTTTATAACATCTTTACGCCTTATAAAAAACAATCAATCGGGAATAACACGCCTTCTAGGCATTATGGGAGTGGGCTTTATTACTAGCTTTGTTATCCAAGCGCTTTTTGTAGACATTTGGGACGTATATCCTACAAATGCCATATTTTGGGTACTTGCAGCCATTATTTCTCAGCAAAAAATGCACGATTAGTTGACATTAGTCAATATTTGCGCTATATTAATTTCCAGTGGGTTTGCTGTTTCAACAACTTGCTTAGAAGGGAGCTTTAAGGTGTGTAGCCCGGAAATTCTTGACGGCGTAATACTTGCAATGGGCCAGACATTAGGAATTGACCCTCGTGACGTCGCCCTCGATTCTGAAATCGAACGAGATCTCGGATTTGACGACGAATCGTATTGGCAAGACTTATTGTTCCGCATTGCAAGACACTTTCATCTTCCAAGCTTCACCGAGAGCAAACACTCGAAGCTTGTGGAGATCAGAAAATCCTGCATCACAGTAGAAAATCTTTGCTCTATGGTCGAACAAAAACTACCAGTCGCACCAATTGTCGCCTAGCATCGATCAGAACTGCGCGGTTTGAATCATACACATATGATTGCAAGCCCGCAGTTTTTTAAAACCCTCGTTTCTTCTTTCGTAGTATTTCAAGAGCCCACATCGGCCAATACTTCCATGAAAGCGGCAAATCTTGTGCGTGCAACAAATCGACTATGTATCCGCCAAAACCTTTTTTAAAAACAGTAATACCAGCAAACGGATGATTCTTTTCGTCATCTCGCGCAATACCCCAAAAATTATATCGTACTGCTCCGCGCTTTTTCGCTTCTTGCATTGCCCGCCATTGGAGCAGCTGCGCAGCAGGAATAGAAGTTTTTATAGATGCGCCATGATAATAGAAAACAGTATCTCCGTATTGTATACACATAGCACCAGCAATATCTTGATTATCATGTCTCGCAATAGCGAAAAACATGCTATTCGATTTCCCAAATAGTTCTGCCTGAGACTGTATAAATTGTTTCTGGAACGCAACGAATCCGTGTCGGTTTGTCGTCTGTTCATACATCGGCCAAAATCTACCCAGTCCAGTTGCATCCGTAATTATCTCAACTTGCACCCCAGCAGCCTCCGCTTTTTTAACTGCATGACGTGTCGTCTTGCGCATACCTGCAAGTATCTCTTCTTCCGGTTTTGAGATATCTACCACCCACGTAAGCTCTGCATGTACATGCATAGGGGATGGGCGAAAGCCGAGATCGGAAAAAATACATTGCTTTTCCGGTGTATTCAAACAGAGCGGCGCAACACGGAGAACAACGGCGCTATGTTTATATTGCGCACAATAATCGGTAAGACTTTGCACTATTTCCTTATATTTTTTTTCATCTTGTACAATCGGCCCATGCGGCACCAAAAAATAGTTTCCCCGCTTAGCATGCACAAGAATCACTAGACACACCGCAATAAGCTGCTCTTGTTCATAAAAGCCGAGCATTGAAACTTGCTCGCCGTCTTGCTCTTGCACCTCTTTCCATTCCCACGATTGCAAAAAGGTGTTCGGCGCAAGAGGAAGCACGAATTGATCCCAAACATTCTTATCTCGTATTTCTTTAACTTGCATAGGTTTTAATAAGCGCAATAATTTCACTCACTTGAGTATCCGTGAGAGAAGGGTATGTTGGCAAATTAATTACTTGTTCCGCAGTTTTTTCTGCGACAGAACACGAGCCTAATGAATACTGAAATTCTATAAGATTTGAACCTTTTGGAACAAGGGCGCTATCATACCAATCCCCAAGTAGTATATTTTTTTCGCGCGCCATAAACATCACTTGTTTTTGATTTTTTACAAGAACGGGGAAGCGGAGCCACGATGGCTGAGTGTTCTGCGACACTGCGGGGAGTACCGCTTTACTGCCAAAAAGTTCTTGCGCATATCTATCCGCAATATATTTTCTTCGAGCATTCATTGCATCTATTTTTCCGAGTTGAAGCACGAGAAGCTGGGCCAGCGCCGGAGCATATTGGTATTCAATGTGAAGAGGCTTTCTTCCAGATCGTTCCCGCAATTCAACCGCGCGACTCAGCAATTGAGCTCTCTGAAATAGAACAAGCAATACTTTCCCGATTCCAAATGTAAAATACGAGGGAATAATATATGAAAACAAAATCGGATGAAGCAATTGCTGAGCAGTCCACATAAAAGGCGGCTGCTTCCGCTGATTATGGAATGCGCGTAATTTTTCCATCTGTTCGCGATTTTTTACTACGCACGCACCACCATACACAGACGATAGGCATTTGTCCCGACCAAAACTGATAATGCTTGCATCCGCAAATGTTCCCAGCGCCCTGTTATTCAACTCTGCGCCGAATGCATGCGCACAATCTTCTATGACAATAATATTTTTTTCTTTAGCCATGCTTACAATTTCCTCAATCGGCCCCGGGATTCCAAACGTATGCTGAACGATAATCGCTTTCGTATTCGGTGTTATTTTCTTAAGAACATTTTGAACATCAATACTATATGCATCTTTTGCAGTGTCGGCATACACAGGCTTTGCACCAACCCACAGAATTGGCTCCGGAACCGCAATGCATGTAAACGCCTGAATAATAACTTCGTCACCTAGCCCAATATCATATGCGCGGAGCAAATCATACAATGCTTGGCGGCCGCTTGAGTTAAGTACGACGAATCTGTTGTCGAATTTTTTCGAAATAAGATGCGCAACTTCAGAAAGAATGTCCGTATTCTCACGAAGCGATCGGGAGAAAAGCACACTCCACGCACGAGCAACGTCTTTGCTGTCTGTATTCGGGGATAGGGAAATGGCAATAGGGCGGTTCATACGTTCGTTACGATACCAGGCAGTCGACCTTCAAACACAATCATATTTTGTTCTTTGGTCTGCGTTGCAACATCTTCCGCCAACGTTTTCGGATCGGTATACCAGGTGATATGAAGATGCGATACTCCAGATAATCCTTTCATAATATCTTCCTGATACGCGGTGCCATATATATATGTTTGAAACTGTGCATGAGCAAGAGCTGTGCCGATTCGAGCGTGGACCGCAGCAGCTTCGTCTCCGAGCTCTATAATAGGAACAAGTACAAGCAAAGCATGTTCGCCTCCGACTGCATTCAAATACTCAATTGCATTCATTACAGATGCTTCACTGGCAGAATAGCTGTCGTCTATGACGACTGCGCCACTGTGCAACTTTTTATACTCCATCGTTTTTTCGAGCGCCGGCAATGTTGCAAGCTTTTTCATAATATCTTCCCCAGACATACCCATTACATGTGCGATTGCGCACGCCGCAAGAACAGACCCAAGCTGACCGCGACTTACCACTGGAATAGTTACGTCGAATCGTTGCTGATTAATAGCAAGTACACACGAAACACTGTCTTGCTGCAATACGATGCTTTCGAACATAACGTCCGCGGATTCCTTCATGGAATACCACGTAATGCGACTAGAGTATCTTTCCGCTAATGTTCGTATATTTCTGTCGTCTTTGTTTAACACAAGCATTCCATTTTCTGGAATAGATTCCGCCAACTCCCATTTCGCTTGGGCCAAATTCTCAACTGAACCGAATAATGCGGCATGCTGGTTTGTGATTGCGGTAATAACGCCAATGGTCGGTTGCACGATCTCACACAATTCTGCAATTTCTCCTTTTTTATATGCGCCAAGTTCGGCGATATATGCATTTGTATGCTTAGTAATTTGCGAAAGCACATCAAGCGCAACAACATACGGCGAATTGCGATGCTTTTTTGTAGCGAGAATTTCTTGATCATCATTTTCAAGCAAATGCAGCGCATATGTTTTTGTGGACGTTTTGCCAACGCTTCCGGTAATACCTATAACCTGTAATTGAGTAAGAGAGGTGCGATATGTTATCGCTTTTTGTATTGAATCTGATTTTTTTAGCGCAGACGGAATGGCAACAACCCAAACGCATACAGCAACAATAAGAGGGGTTATGGCAACAATAAGCGAGATCCAAAGAATATTCGAGATAAATAACAACGCAGCTCCTGATAGTATGATAGCCAACGCACATACAGCAATGGCCCGCATCGTAAATTTCGGGCGAACCACCCCGCGCTTCATCGCACGAACTACATATCCTGCTAATAAAACAAGCAAGCTGATATACCCAAACAACGGCATAAAAAAGGCTGTCAGAGCGCATAGCAGACCCACTACCCATATCGCTATGTGAAATGCAGACTTTTCAGGCGAAAACAGATAGGCTTTCATCCTATCCAATCGGTACTCTTTTCTTTGCCAAAGCGCCGTTTGAGAAAGGGCGCAAAGTGCCATATCGAGCCCGGCAAGGCCATATACTGCTATTAGGAGTGCCATATCCGTATAATACCATGCTATAGTTCGTATATGGACAAGGTGCTGACAATTCAAATAGTAGGCTGGAATGGGGAAAAACATCTTCGAGCAACGGCGGAAGCGTTGGCGCACGCCCCTCAAGACATCATAGAGGTTAGGTATGTAGATAACGGCTCCGAAGATGCGAGCCTAGATATTATTCGAGAAATCCTACCGAATGCAGATATTTTGAAATTCCACGAAAATCAAGGATTTGCAAAAGCGCATAACGCAGGCATTGCGAAATGCATCACGCCGTTTATTTTGACGCTCGACCAAGACCAGGAAATTATTTGGTCAGGTATTGAGAAATTGTTAGAAGCAATGCAAAACAATCCGAAGCTTGGGGCGATACAGGGGAAACTATATAGAAAAAATGGCGAGCATATCATCGACTCTGCAGGAATCATGCGAACTCTTTCATTTAACGGAAAAGAACGCGGATCAAATGAACAGGACACTGGACAATACGAAGAGCCTGCGGATTTGCTTGCTGTAACGGGCGGATGCGGATTGTATCGCGTTGAAGCTTTAAAGAATGTTGCACAAAATAATCAAATATTCGATGAACAATTCTTCGCATACAAAGAAGATGTAGATTTGGGCTGGCGACTACATAATGCGGGCTGGGAAGTAAAATATATTCCAGTACTCGTAAGCTACCACGCACGAACACTCGGCAAACGCGGAGTATTTAACTGGGGATTGAGTTTGAAAAATATTCAAGAACGCATCAACAGCCCGCGAACAAAATGGTCACTAAGAAACTACATGTGGATGATTGCAAAAAATGCATCAACGAAACAAATCATTCTGCATTGGCCATTTATTAAGGCAAGATTATTTATCTTTTTTGTTCTATCTTTATTTTCAAAACAATTATTCTCTGTGTGGAAAGAAACGTGGGCTGGATTAAGAAAAATGAGAGAAAAACAGAAGGGGCTTGCATCATGAATACTTCTATGCCATTTTAACAAGTTCCCAATATGAAACTCTCAATCATTATCGTTAATTATAAGATGTGGCAACTCACCCGAGCGCTGGTTGAGTCGTTGTTAAAAGACCTGCCGAAGTCTACGGAAATAATCGTTGTTGATAATAATTCAGGAGACGACAGCGTGTATTTACTACGTTCAGATTTTCCTGAAATAACGGTCATCGATAATCCGGAAAACATGGGCCTTGCTGCAGGAGTTAACGTTGCACTGAAAAAGGCAAAAGGAAGTTACTACCTCGTGTTAAACCCGGACATGATTGCATTACCCGGATCTGTTCAGACCCTCATAGACTTCATGGATGCGAATTCGGATGTAGGCGTATCCGGCGGAAAATTAATTTCTCCGAACGGAAAACTCCAGTATTCGTGCTATCGATTTTATACGGTGATGACAATCATCTACCGCCGGACATTCTTAGGAAAAACTGCTGTGGGTAAAAAAGCAATCTCCAGCTTCTTAATGAAAGATTTCGATCATGCTGAAATAAAAGACGTGGACTGGCTCATGGGTGCGTGCCTCATGGTTCGCAAAAAGGCGATGGAAAAAGTTGGAAAAATGGACGAGCAATTTTTCCTATACTTTGAAGACGTAGATTGGTGCCGACGGTTTTGGGAGAAAGGCTGGCGCGTTACATACGTACCATCTGCCGTATTTTCTCATTTCCATCAGCGAAGTAGCGAACGCAATGCAATCATCGGCATATTAACAAACCGCCCAACACGAGAACATATCAAATCTGCGTTCAAATATTTCTGGAAGTTTAGGGGAAAAGAGGAGCCCGCTCATACATAAAAAATAAACCCCGATGGTGAGTCGGGGGGGCTTTCAAGTTGCTTGTCGTCCTTCAAGAAGAGATTGCTTTTGCGAATCGACTAAGTTCCTCGTGAGAAACAATAATCAAGGCGCGTTTTTCGAATGGAATAAACCGCATCCACCAGCATTGAATGGTAACGAGGATTTTAACCGGATAATCGCCGCGGGATTTTGGTCCGACACTCGCCACACAAATACTCCACGCACCCCTTTCTTCAAGAAAAGGGTGGCTTCTGGGATTGTCGAGTACGTCGATTCCGAATTTTCGAATCCGAGCCTCGAGTATCTGGACGGGATCCGAAGAAAGAATTTTCAAACAATGGTGGTCCCGATTTCCGTTCCTAATGAACGTAAGATCGGGGATAGCAACGCATACCGAACTGCTGCATCCGGGACTTTGCTGCTGAGGGGGAATAGGGATAACGGACATCACCGGATCGCCAAACACGTCCTTTAAAACAATTGGACATGAGTTTGGAGTACGTGCCAACTGCTCAACATCCAAAACCGCCTGCGACATGACAGTCTTTCCATAAAATGAACAGGGTATCTAACTTGAACCTCATGCATGTATACCTGTTCCAGCTGGATTTGTCAATCAATAGTTGGTATGCTGATCAATAAAAATCCCCGGTTGTTAGTCGGGGACCCAAGGACATTACTTGGATAGAAAGCATTATTTTTTGAGCATCACCACGGCGATATGCCTATCGCCACGTTCCACAGTCGCAACCAACTCAGCATCAGAATGAAATGCATGGAATTGGCCCGCTATCATGTCTCGCGCCACGATAGGAGTAACCTCAGATTGCTCGACAACTTTTACCCACACCTTCGCAACCCCTCCTCGAAGCAGCGTGACTACCAGCGCCAATGCCGGACGAACTCCTGTCTTGTCATCTTCTTGAATGACGTTCGACCTTACGAGGATAGGCACCACTATCTCACCCTGCTCCAGAAGAACTTGAAGTGCGAGTGGAACCTCTTCCAATCTTTTCGCTTCCGTTTCAAGTGTCCTATTCATCGAAGCCTCCATAAAATGAACAACTATCGACTGTAAACCCTATTGCATATGTACCTATTCGCCCTAGATGTGTCAACCATTACTTGGTATGCTCTAGGAATGCAATTTGCGCTTCCTGAAGTAAAAATCGAGCAATACGAAGGGCCGTACGACCTATTAGTTGAGCTGGCAAAAAAAGAGCAGATTAGCCTATCTGAAATTAACCTGAAAAATCTCACTGATTCTTTTTTGCAGTATATAAAAGAACATGAAATAGATACTGAGATTATCGGATCATTCTTAGTCGTTGCCTCAACATTGCTACTCATTAAAGTTCGGCAAATGGTGCCGTCGCAAAAAACTGAAGAGGAAGAAGAAATTTCTGACTTGCAATACAGACTGTCTCAATATGAAAAATTCCGCGCAATCGCAGAGGTATTGCACGCAAGATGGAATGCAAAACCTCTTTTACCTGCTCACTATTTTGCAGAAGGAGAATTTCAAGAGCGCGCAGAAACGGGAATGCCAAATATAACATCTGAGCAAATCGCCGGTGCATTACAACATTTAATTAACCGAATACCTCCCGCTCCGCAACCTTCCGCGCACTTAGTCCAACGCGGACGATCCATGAAAGATATCTTAGCACTATTTCAAGACAGACTAGCAACAGCAAAGAAATTAATTTTCCAAGACACTGTACGCGGATCAACTCGGCAAGAACAGGCAGTCTCGTTTTTGGCGGTTTTAGAAATGGCGCGTAAGAATTCTGTTCGATTGGAACAAGACGGGGCATTTAGTACACTTACAGTACATAAAATATGACAAGCCTCACTCAACACATTGAAGCGCTGCTGTTTACTGCCGGAGAAGCAGTGACGTTTTCTGATTTATCTCAATTATTAAACGTACCAGAAGAACAGATCAAAAAAGCATTGGAAGAATTATCTGCCGAATTACAACATCACGGATTAGCCTTGGTTACTACAAATACACACGCTCAATTGGTAACCAGTCAAGAAGTTGCGGAATTTTTAGCGCAATTTGCGGAAGAAGGAGGAAACGAACTTTCAAAAGCTGCAATGGAAACGCTTTCCGTTATTGCATATAAAGGGCCCATTTCCCGATACGACATAGATTCTATTCGCGGCGTTGATTCTCGCAGAATGATTCGACAATTACTACTACGTGGACTACTGAGACAAATCCGCACCTCCGGAAAAGCGTCGCTTTACGATATTTCGGAAGATGCATTGATGCACCTCGGCATCACGAAAAAAGAAGAACTCCCAGAATTCGAAAATCTATCCAGAAGCGAAGATATCGATCGATTAGTAACTCAGGAAAAATGATTCCGATTCTTCAAGGCGTAGCGACGGTTATTGGCTGCATGATTTTACAGCAGCCAATTTCAACATGCCTGCCAGCTGGACTTGCTCCAGAACAACTTCAGCAAACAGCTCAAAGAATACCAACAAAAACAGGAAATGCTGTCGACGTCGACCTTACCGCCGGGTCTGCGCTGGTATGGGATATTACAACAGATACGATTTTATACGAACGGAACGCGGACACAGAGCGACCAATTGCAAGCTTAAATAAATTACTATCCACCGTTGTTGCCAGATCCCTCGTTCCTCCAAGTCAAATAGTTACAATTCCGCCCGAAGTAAAAAAAGCGCAGTCAGAAGGCGTGGGCATCAAGCTTATTCCGGGAGAGCATATATCTGCTGCTGATTTATACGAAGCAAGTTTAATTCCGTCCGCAAACGATGCAATGGTGTCGCTTGCAGTTGCGGCGAAAGGATCAGAAGCAGCATTCGTTGAATACTCGAATACCTATGCCGCATCGCACGGACTCTTCCATACGCTCCAGGCGAATTCAACTGGATTACAGGAAGGCATCCAGCATTCTACTGCTCGAGATGTTCAGCACATGCTCATGAATGCATATAACGACCCGTTTTTGCGACCATTCCTCTCTCAACAGAAAGGAGAGATCATTTCACTTGAAGGAAACAAGCATACATTTGTAACGACGGATAAATTACTAGGAACTTATCTACCGATTCTTGCGGCAAAAACAGGATACACTCTTGCAGCAAAAGAAAATTTAGCAATTATCACCACTGGCCCAAATGGACAAAAAATAGGAGCGGTTATCCTCGGGAGCGATGACCGTTTCCAAGACATGAAGACTGTTGTAGAGTACGTATACAGAAACTATACATGGCCATGATTGCTTTCTCTGATCCAAATTTGGTTGCAAACGTAACGCGTATCGTCGGAATCGGCACGCTCACGTTTTTGATTGCGTTCTTGCTCACGCCCGTGCTGACAAATATTCTGTATATCTATAAATTTGGAAAAAATATTCGCAATACCGGAAATACCCCGCTGTACTCCAAGCTCCACGCAAAAAAAGCAGGCACTCCCGTAGGCGGAGGGATTATCATTTGGGGCACTGTAACAATTCTTGCGCTTCTGTTTTGGATTTTAAGCGAGCTATTCCCATCCAACCTCACCTATGCGCTTAATTTTCTAAGCCGCCCGCAAACACTATTACCACTCGGGGCACTCGTAGCCTCTGCGCTCGTTGGCTTGCTTGATGATTATTTAAACGTAAAAGGGAAAGGGCCGCACGGCGGAGGGCTTAGAATGAAACATCGTTTATTCCTATATACGATAGTTGCGGCATTTGGAGCATGGTGGTTTTATACTAAGCTTGATTGGAGCACGATTCACGTACCGGGCATTGGAGATTTCGAAATCGGATGGTGGTACATTCCGCTCTTTATGCTCGTTATTGTTTCAACCGCATTTTCCGTGAATGAAGCAGACGGATTAGACGGTCTAGCAGGAGGAATGCTGCTCTTTTCCTTTTCTGCATACACCGCCTTAGCATTTGCGTTAGGGAGAATAGAATTATCCATGCTGTGCGCCGCAATCTCCGGGGGCATCCTTGCGTTCTTATGGTTCAACGTATATCCCGCCAGATTCTTCATGGGAGACACCGGCGCCATGAGCCTAGGTACTACGCTTGGGATTATTGCAATGCTTACAAATTCTGCATTAGTATTGCCGATCATTGCGTTTCCATTGGTCATAGAATCACTATCAGTCATTGTTCAAATGACATCCAAAAAACTATTTCATAAGAAAATATTTCTTTCCACGCCCATTCATCATCACTTTGAAGCGCTCGGCTGGCCTGAGACAAAAGTAACAATGCGATTCTGGATCGTATCTGCGGTCTCCGCAAGTATTGGGCTTGTTATCGGATTACTCGGCATGGGTGCTGGTAAATAATATGGATTCTTTTGTCGGCAAGCATGTTCTCGTTCTCGGACTAGGTTTGCATGGAGGAGCAATCGGCAATATCAAATGGCTTGCTTCTCAAAATGCGCAGATAACTGTTTCAGATACAAAGTCACAGGAACAACTAGAGCCTTCTATACAAAAGCTTTCAGATATTTCCGGCATAAAATATATATTCGGCAGTCAGGATGAAATTAATCTAGATGACGTAGATATGGTTTTGAGGAATCCTGCAGTTCCGCGCAAAGCGCCATTATTAGAACAAGCTCGAGAGAAAAATATTCCAGTCATGATGGACAGCAGTATTTTTTTCAATCAAGTTGGGCGGCAGCGAATCATTGGCATTACCGGATCAAAAGGAAAGACGACAACATCGCATGCGATTTTTCACACACTCAAAAACTTCATCACAGAAACTACTGCCGTAGGAATTGACGGCGTATCGCCGTTAGGCGAACTTGAGACCATTTCATCTAAAACCAGTCCAATTGTATTTGAAATTTCAAGCTGGAGATTAGAAGCGTTACAAGAAACACATATAAGCCCACACATTGCAGTGTGCACTTCCATATATAAAGACCACTTGAATACCTACTCTTCGTATGAAGAATATATCGAGGTAAAAAAGCAAATTATAAAAGATCAAACACACGATGACATTGCGATACTAAATTACGACGACGAAATAATTCGAACTTGGGAGAAAGATGTAAAAGGGCAGTTATACTGGTATTCACTAAAACCTTTGCCAGAACATGGGTTAGGAATTTGGGTTGATGGGGGAGACGTGAAAACAAATTGGAATAATCAGGAACAAACTATTTGCACCGCTTTAGACATTCCTCATTCGTCACCACACGAGCTTCGCAATAAACTGCCAGCAATTTTAATTGCATTACTCCATAGCGCAATGCCGCAGCAGATTACATCGGCACTCAAAGCAATTCCTCAGCTCAAGCATCGCATGCAGTTAGTGCGAGAAATAGGCGGCGTGAAATACATCAACGATACAACTGCGACAATGCCCGATGCGACTATCGCAGCACTTAAATCGATTCAAGAAAATCCTCTCATACTTATTCTCGGCGGCTCAGATAAAGCGCTCGAATTTCAAAATCTTGCACAACAAATTTCTCAACAAAAAAATCTCAAGCACCTCATCTGGCTCCCTGGAACGGCGACTGATCGCATGAAGCAAGAAATTCTTCCGGTAACGCCTGCGCATTCATATTACGCTTCATCTATGGAAGAAGTTGTGTCTAGCGCATCCGAATTTGCAAAAGAAGGCGATACCGTATTGCTTTCTCCGGGTGCTACAAGCTTCGGACTATTTTTGCATGAATTTGATCGAGGAGATGCGTTTATTGAAGCTGTTGAAAAACTAAAAAAATAACACCGCGTCCTTGCGGTGTTTTCATCTAACCTCTATCGAGGCATTTCCTTCAATGTCTGTGCGCAACACTCCATTAAACGACAGCCATTGTTGGCGATACTTTGCCCGATTTTCTGGGGACACATTCTCGACGGTTTGAAAATTGTCGTGAGTGACTTCTCCATATACGCGCATCGATTGAACAAGAAATTCTCTTCCGTTTACAACGCACCTCCATCGATCAAGGTTTCCAGCTCGAGCTAAATCGGGAGCTCCGTACACGCTGATCTTGCCAACAATTTCTTGTACGGGATCCATTACAATCGACGAAGCCACATCTGGAACTTTTTGGAGATCAATAACGAGTACATGTTTTCCATCGTCGCTTACGACAGACCATGACCCATACATCTGAAACCAGAGAAGAAAACTTGCTCCTTGCTCCATTCCGTCAACCATATTTACTCCGTCTGCAGTACCAGTAACTCGAACTTCATGCACGAGTTGCTGCTTTACTTCACCAGAAACGTTAGGAGTGAGCCTCCAATACGGCGGAGTAGCTCGAGCGATTGCTTCTGCACTCCCCGCAATACGAACCCAGCCAATGGCACTATTTTGATCTAGCATAGAAACGCCCTCTCTAGTATTACGCAGGTAAAGAACAAGCCATTCATAGACAATACATAGTTGTACGCGAATCTTCTGGAAATAGCAACCGGAAACCATATTGACTCTTACCATTGCAAAGCGCATACCAAATATAGGCGCATATTTAGACTGTTCTTTTCCAGAAAGGATCCGAAACATGGCAAAATACTTGTATGGTCCCTTCACGCAATATCTGCGACTAGCGATTATTCATCAATGCGGAGAAAATCCGAATCAGAGACTTGAAAATATCACCGTTTTTTGTACGGCATACAAGCTTCTCAAGCAATTCGACGAATCAGGCATGGATGATTTTAATCTCAAGACTAACCTTCGACAAGAAACGAATTATCTCGCAGAAGTGGCTGCCGAGAGACTGCAACGTCCGATAACTTATCTTTCTGCCTGCGTAATTGTTGAATGCCTTATCAAGAGACTTGCAACCCTTATTGGAGACCCGAAAACGAGCACGTGGATATCGACATGCGGAACAAAGCCAGAGAATTGCGCTCTTCAGGAAGTTCTGAAGAATATGCAAGAGACGTAACACACCCCCGACCACCGGCCGGGGATTTCTTTTTCATGTATACTAATACCTATGGCTCAGGCAAAAGGGCGGGCAGATGGAATCCTTCTAGTTACCATTTTCGGACTGGTGGTCTTCGGCATTATCATGGTTGGTTCTGCATCATCTGTATTAGGAGAACAGTTTCGAGGAGGAGATGCATTTTATTTCTTAAAGCATCAATCAATCTACGGATTGTTAGTGGGGATAATTGCGTTCTTAATCGGATTCTATACGCCATACCATAAACTACGAAAAATCGCGGTGCCTGCAATCATTATCGCACTCATCTTGCTCGTTATGGTATTTATTCCTGGCTTAAAGATAGTATCAGGAGGATCTGCCCGATGGATTGGAGTAGGACCGATCACGCTGCAGCCAAGCGAACTTGCAAAACTTGGATTCATTTTATACTTGGCGGCGTTACTGGAAAAGAAAGGATCCGAAATCAAAGATTTCAAAAAAAGCGTTGTGCCGTTCTTAGTTATCACATCTGTGATTAGCTTATTAATTATTCTCCAACCAGATATCGGTACGTTATTCACCATTACAGCAATAGGAATTTCTATGATGTTTTCTGCCGGCATTCGCATACGACACTTGGCATTTATCGGACTTGGAGGCATTGCAGCATTTTCCGTCCTTATTAGTACTGCGCATTACAGACTGGCTCGCTTATTCGTATACCTGCATCCAGAATTAGACCCTCAGGGCATTGGATATCAAATTAATCAGGCCTTGCTCGCCGTAGGAACTGGAGGATTATGGGGTCTCGGCTTTGGACGAAGTCGTCAAAAATACAGCTATTTACCGGAACCAGCAGGGGACTCCATTTTTGCCGTTATTGCTGAAGAACTTGGATTTATCCGCGTTGTTATCCTATTGCTCGCATTCGCAGTCATTATTTATCGGGGATACAAAATCGCCGAAGCAGCTCCGGACATGTTTGGGAGATTGCTGGCAACGGGCATTACGTCATGGATTCTCGTACAAGCATTCGTTAATATGGCATCGGTAATGGCCATTACTCCGCTTACCGGAATTCCATTACCATTTATTAGCTATGGCGGATCAGCGTTAATCGCACTTTTGTTCGTATCCGGTGTGCTATTAAACATTTCCAAGTATACTTCTAAATAGCTATGCGCATCGTACTTACAGGAGGAGGCACTGGCGGACACATTATGCCGTTCGAATCTATTGTAGAAGCTTTACGCTCGACGTTTACAGAGAAACAGTCCACATTCCCAGGATTTACCGATCCGGAACTGTTAGAAATTTATTTTCTAGGAATTGTTACCGCAGAAGCAACGGAATTCTTTAATCGCTATCAAGTTCCTACATACAACATTCCGTCCGGGAAAATGCGCAGGTACGCATCCGCAATGAATATTCTAGATATTGCGTTCCGATTGCCGCTAGGAATTGTTATTGCACTAATTCAAATGTGGAAGATTATGCCGGATGTTGTTGTGAGTAAGGGGGGATACGCAAGCATGCCGGTATGCATTGCGGCGATTATCTATAGGATACCCATTTTATTACATGAATCGGATGTAGTTCCGGGATCCTCAAATGCGTTCGTGATGCGATTTGCCGCTGCCATAACGCTCGGATTCGCCGTTTCTCGCCAATATTTGCAACAGTATGAGAAAAAATTGTTTGTGACAGGCACTCCAACCAGAACGCTCATTTCAGACGATAGAAAAAAAGAATCCAAGCAGGAATTTGGAATTCCTGCCGAAGAGCATGTACTTCTAGTTATGGGAGGAAGCCAGGGCGCCCAGCAGATAAACGATGCGCTCATTGCATCGCTTCCCGAACTCATTGGAAATATGACAATTATCCATATAACAGGGGAAGCACACCATGTTGCCATTGAGAAAGTCTCTCAGGAATTCTTAGCGAAATCTCCGCGAAAAGATATGTACAAATCGTTTCCAACTCTAAAAGGCGCAAAAATGACACAAGCACTCATGGCATCAGACAGTGCAGTCACGCGCGCAGGAGCGTCAAGTCTCGCAGAAATCGCAAGCCTCAGAATCCCAAGCCTCATTATCCCGCTAGATGGGGCAGCAAACGATCATCAGCGCAAAAATGCATTAGCATTCGAAGCTGCTGGGGCAGCGCTTGTACTCGACCCCACAAACGTGAGCCCGCACCTACTCACCCAAGAGGTGGAGCGACTCATAACCGATCAGCAACTCAGGACTGCAATTATAGAGAATATCAAAGCACTGGATTTTCCTCATGCCGCACTCGATATCGCAACACTTGCTCTCGAACTCGCATCCGGGTATCTTCCAAGCAAGAAATAATATATGGAAACATTACTTTTTGTTGGAATTGGCGGAGCTGGCATGCGCGCAGTTGCATACCTTGCAGAACAAGACGGCATGACCGTTGTTGGATATGACGATAATCCAGAATTTTCGAAATACACACAAGCAGAAGTTCTTGAAAAGCTTCCCGAAATTACATCGCTCATATATACGGATGCCGCACCGTTTGAGCATCCTTTGCGCGCCGCATTCAGGAAGACTGGGAAAACAGAATCGGCCTATCATGAATTTCTAGGGCATATTACAAGCCACTATCACACGCTTGCTGTTACCGGCACGCACGGTAAGTCATCTACTACCGCATTCCTTGCGCACATTCTCATTGAAGCGGGACTCGATCCGACAGTTGTAGTCGGCGCCTCAATGCCAAGCCTACCAGGGAAGCATGCACGATACGGCAAAGGAAAGTATTTCGTAGTAGAAGCAGATGAATACCGCAATCACTTTTACGCACTCGCGCCGAACGACATCATCATTACATCGATTGACTACGACCACCCCGACGCATTTACCGGATTAGCGGATGTGGAGAAATCGTACGAACATTTCATGCAATCACTCAAGCCAGGAGGTTCTATTTTTGTTCCCGAAACAGAACATAGTGCGCATATGAATATTTCATGGCCAGTAGATACGCACATCATTCCAACATCTGAGGAAGAAAAGCTTCGCGTTCCTTTGCCAGGCAAACACATGCGGCAAAATGCCAGCCTCGCCGTTGCGCTGGCAGAAAAATTGGGAGTAGACAGAAAACGGGCAATTACATCACTTACAACATTCCCAGGGCTAGCGCGCAGATTTGAACTACTCGGAACTGTTGGGAAGGTTGAAATTCGATCGGATTACGGCCATCATCCCGCAGAAATACAAGCAACATTGCAAGGAGCGCGCGAATTTGCGCCAGGAGCACATATTGTTGCGGTATTTGAAGCCCATATGCCGAAGCGACTTCATACGTTTTTTGACAATTTCGCCGATGCATTGGCTCAAGCAGACGAAGTAATCATCACAAAACCGTTTATCCCCACCGGCCGAGACGAGCAGTCATTAGAAGACGCCTACAGATTACAGGATGCCATTGAGGCTAAAAATACGCCCGCAGAATGCATATTCGATGATACGAAACTTACCGAGTCAATAGCTCAAAAAAAGCCTTGTATAGCAATTATTTTCAGTGCCGGTACGCTCGATGGCAGAATGCGAGCCATTGTCAAGAAAAGTTGACAGTATCCAACTTTGCCATACTAGACATATCAAATAATACGTAGTATAGTCATAAGTTGTTAGTGCTATATTGACAATATTTACATGATATGCTAAAAAGGTATATATGATTAATTTCTCTAAGACAGCCGAAGATTTGCTTGCGCGCCTCGACACTCGCTCTCGCGATATTATTGTCCGTCGTTTTGGTATTGGAAAAGAAGAAAAAGAAACACTAGAAAGCATTGGAAAAGAGTACCGAATTACTCGAGAGCGCGTTCGACAAATTGAAGCAAATGCAAAAAAAGAGCTTACCTCGATGCGAGACCTTCTTGCTTCAGCAGAGCAGATGCTTGCAGATATTTTTGCAGAGCACGGCGGATTAATGTCCGAAACTCACGCAGTGAATGTCATTCAAGAACGAACAGGTCAGGCAGTTGATGCTCATACTATTCATTTCTTCTTAACGATTCTTCCATCATTTACGACTGTTGCGCCAACCTCTCTCTTTGAAACTCATTGGCAACACCCAGCATCACTCCATGAAAATATTGAGAAAATCGTTATTATGGCAATGGAAGTGCTCAAGAAAAACAACGCACCTATTACAATCGAGCAACTCGTAAACGAAATCCGTTCTGCAGCACAGGGAACAGTAGTGCCAGATACGCATATTCATGCAGCTCTGCACGCAAGCAAGAATATTTCTCCTACAGCATTCGGGGACTGGGGACTTATCGGCTGGGCAGAAACTTCACCTCGCGGTGTAGGCGACAAAGCATTCGCAGTTCTTCGACGCAATGGCAAACCTGCGCATTTCCGAGAAATCACCGAAATGATTAACCAAGCAAGCTTCGATCACAAGAAAGCAAACCCACAAACCGTTCATAACGAACTTATTAAAGATGGCCGATTCGTATTAGTTGGACGAGGATTGTACGGACTCAAAGAATGGGGCTTTATGGCAGGAACTGTTGCCGACGTGCTGATTTCCATCTTGAAAGAAACAGGAAAGCCGATGTCTAAAGACGAGCTTCTTCAAGCAGTGCTCAAACAGCGAATGGTAAAGAAAAATACGGTATTGCTATCGTTGCAGAACAATACGAAGTTCAAAAAAGCAGAAAACGATTTATACACGCTCGCGTAAGCATTAAACGAAAATTTGCAGTACAATAGGGGAATGGAGTACACCTTCTCTGATTTTGCTCAGCAATTTGGGCCGACTATCCTCACATTCGGATGGCTTCTTGTGGTCTGGATGGTTATGTGGATCGCATGGAAAACATATCTCCTCCTAAAAATGGTGGACTATGTGAGCGCCATCGAATGGACATTCTACCAAATCACTCTCCCCGAAGAAACGGAGGAAACGCCTCGCTCTATGGAAGTTATCTTTGAAGTTATGGGAGGCATACACAAGGGCCCCGATATCAACGAAAAATATTTTGACGGATATCTAGAAGCATGGGCCAGCTTCGAGATATACTGCACCCAACAATCAGCAAAGTTTATTATCGTTATACCAACCGCACATAGACGATTATTTGAGGCAATTATATACGCGCAATACCCAAAGGCAGATATCCAGGAAGTAGAAGATTATACTCAGCGATATAATGTTGAGGATTTGCGAACTAAATTCGAGATGTGGGGAGCCGATATTATTCTTACGGAGGATGACATCCTTCCTATAAAGACATACAAGGAATTCGAAGCAAGCTTAGCGGAAAATATTCCGTTTGTTGATCCGATGCAGATCATTTTGGAAACACTCACAAACGTGGAGCCAGGCGAGGAATTCTGGGTCCAGGTGCTTGTTCGCCCCATCTCCGGAAGCGATATTAAAAAGTGGGAGAAAAGAGGAGAGAAAAAAATTGCAGAAATTTCAGGACAAGCTTCAAAACCAAAGCCGGGTATGTGGGACAACGCAAAAGAATTCATCTCCGCGCTTCCGAGCGAATTCTTTCAAGCAGTGTTTAAGGGTCCTATTGAGATAGAAACAAAAAAAGAAGAGAAAGTTCTTCGCTTCTTCAATCCTGTCGATGACGCAAAAATGAAGTCTATTTTACAAAAAATTTCCAGCAACGGATACAAAACGAAAGTACGCGTCGTGCATATTGCACCGGTAGGACAATTAAAAAAGCCAAATATTTCTCGCGGATTCGGCGTATTCAAGCAATTTACGGCAGCGCATTTAAACTCTTTCTCACCAGACAAAGAAACAAAGACGAACGGTCCTGGATTTTTCATGAAAGATCGGCGCAGATGGTTAAAAGAACGCAATGCTTTGCTGAATTTTCAGTGGCGGGATTTTTTTGGAACAGATTCCGGACAGATTATGAATGCTGAAGAGCTGGCAACCATATACCATTTCCCAGTGAAGTATGTAACAACCCCTGGAGTTGATCGGGCAAAGGCTGGTCATAAAAACCCTCCTGCAAACCTTCCATATGCTTGATGAAATTACCGTAGTAGGACAAACGAACTTTCGTCATCAACGAAAACCATTTGGTATTTATACCGATGATCGCAGGCGCCACGTATATGTAATTGGAAAAACGGGCGTGGGCAAAACGACGTTGCTCGAAAATATGATTATTCAGGACGTTAAGCTTGGGCGCGGCCTTGCGCTTGTAGACCCTCACGGAGACGTTGCTGAAAAGATTTTGGATATCATTCCACCGGAACGCATTAATGACGTTGTGTACTTTGACCCCGCGGATGTGGATTTTCCTGTTGCATTTAATCCGCTCGAATCCGTTGATCCGCAATATAAATACTTAGTAGCATCAGGGCTAGTAAGCTCGCTGAAAAAAATCTGGGCAGATTCTTGGGGGCCGCGATTGGAATACATTCTCCGAAATGTTATTTTAGCTCTTCTTGATTACCCGTCCTCAACAATGCTTGGCATCATGCGCATGCTTGCGGATAAAAGCTATCGCTCAAAAGTGGTAGAAACAATCACGGACCCAGTAGTAAAAGCTTTTTGGGTAAACGAATTCGCCAATTACAACGAACGATTCAGAAGCGAGGCAATTTCTCCGATCCAAAACAAAGTCGGGCAATTCTTAAGTTCGTCCATTATCCGCAATATCGTCGCACAACCGAAAAGCACGATCGACATGAAGGATATTATGGATAACGGGAAAATTCTTCTTATTAACGTTTCAAAAGGACGTATCGGAGAAGATAACTCCGCTTTGCTCGGCGCCATGCTTATTACCAAGCTCCAACTTGCAGCCATGGATCGCGCAAGTATTCCGGAAGCGCAGCGACGAGACTTCTATCTATACGTCGACGAATTTCAAAATTTCGCTACCGAATCATTCGCAACAATTCTTTCCGAGGCTCGAAAGTATCGCCTCAATTTAATAATCGCTCATCAATACATTACGCAGATGGAAGAGGTGGTGCGTGATGCCGTATTCGGAAACGTAGGAACAATAATCTCGTTCCGCGTGGGTGCATTCGATGCGGAATATCTCGAAAAAGAATTTATGCCGTACTTTACCCAAACGGATTTAGTGAACTTGGATAAATATAATGCGTATATCAAACTCATGATAAAAGGCGCTACGAGCGCTCCGTTCTCTATGGAAACGATTGCACCAGTAGCAGAAACATATAATAGTAAAGAAAAAGTATTACGCGTTTCGAGAGAACGATACGGATCGCCTCGAAAAGAAATCGAGGAAAAAATTGCACGATGGAGCAGCTCAACCTTAGGAGCTCAAGAAAACGGGGAACAGTCCCCTAAGCCGCAAATTTTTCTTGGCAAGCAAGGGCAACCGCAAAATAATCAATCTCAATCGCGACAAACACCTAATCGACCTGCATCAAATGTTCCAAACACTCAAACACCAACAAAGCAAGAAAATAAACCGCGACAAGAGCACGTAGATAAAAAAGCATTCACACCAGTTCAAGAAAAACCGGATGAATTGGAAGATATTGTCATCGCCCCTGCAAAACAAGAAATGATTACGGATCTCTCAGCACTGTTAGGCAGAAAAGAGGATACGAGCGACGATGCTACTGACGATGCCCCAACTTCACCTGCCGTACCACCTAACAACACGCGCACGCATTCAGAAGAAAAGCATAAACCCTCAGTAAAACTATATCCGGCTACTTGTTCTAATTGCGGAAAGCATACGGAAGTTCCGTTCAAACCGGACCCGGAAAAAGAAGTGTTCTGTAAAGAATGTTACGACGAGCGCAAACGCGCTAAGCTGCTTGATGCAAATAAGCCGAAGATTGATTCCCGAGAGCAAGCTTCGCCCAAGAATTCACTTCCTCCGATCACGCCATCAAAAATAGACGACATCCAAAACTACACACCGCCACGACCGCCAAAGATATAGGTGTGCTATACTTATTTCATGCGATACGATCCTTCCGATCACAGCAAATTTCCGATTGATCGGCCATTTGATTTTACCGAGGATGCGAACTGGAGAATTTTCCGCATCATGGCGGAATTCGTAGACGGATTCGAATTTTTATATCCACTCAGAAAAGAAGTTACATTTTTCGGATCTGCAAGACTGCCCGAAACAGACAAGTGGTATAACGTTGCGCGAGCATTAGGGCGCTTGCTTGCTGAAAATCAATTCACCGTTATTACCGGCGGAGGACCAGGTATTATGGAAGCGGGAAATAGGGGTGCATATGAGGGTGGAGGAGAATCCATTGGCCTCGATATTCAACTCCCAACAGAACAACGCCGTAATGCATATGTGAAAAAGGGAATTGGGTTTCACTATTTTTTCACTCGAAAAGTAATGCTGTCTGCATCCGCGCAGGCATACGTATTTTTTCCGGGAGGATTCGGCACGCTCGATGAATTCTTTGAAATGATTACGCTCATCCAGACAAAAAAGATGAATGGCGTGCCTGTTATTTGCGTCGGAAAAGAATTTTGGGAACCACTCGACACATGGATTCGAACATCGCTTGTTCAAACCTTCAAAACAATTTCTCCTGAGGACATAGACTTATACGCTATCGTAGACACCCCGGAGGAAGCTTTTGATATTATAAAAGAAAGCAAGGAAAGAAAATACTTCTAACTGTCATATTTTTTTGTCGAAATTCTTTTTTTGTAGGTTGACATACGTATAAAATATACGGATATTGAGAGTATGCATGGGATGACGAGAATTAGTAATCAGCGAATTCAAGGGTCTGCAGTACTCGACCTTGTTTCGAATTGGCCTTCTGCGTCACGCAAGCTTGCAGGCGAATTGATCCGCTCATACGGAATGCCTCACGAAGCCACTCAAACAATGCTCATTTGGCACTACAATGGACCATGGAAACAAACCGTTCTGCATCGGGACGGCGTCCGACACAACGTACCTCACCCCCACATCGATATCCTGGAACAAACAGTCGATGCGAAAATTCCAGAACAAAAAGTCGACGATATTGTTGCATTCGACGGAAGCGTGATTATAGACAGAACTCGAGGGGAAATGACTGCATTCTGCGAAAGCGAACATGCAAATATTTTAATACTCAACTTGGCGCACGACATCGCCATCGGAGAAAAGACAAACGAAGAAGCTCGAGAATATCTAGATAAATTCGAGGGACCTATCCATGCATCTTGGCCGAACCCATATAAGGAATCTCTCCAGTTTACATCGCGAGTGCTTCCAAGCGACGTGGACACTATGATCACTCAGCAGCCGGATTGAACTTGGACACCAGCCCTGCTACGCTAGGGTACATGGAAAATCTATCGCTCAACGACGTTCGAAAAAAATACTTAGATTTTTTTGCATCCAAACAGCATGCGATTATTGCGTCTGCGCGACTCGTTCCGGAAAATGATCCAACCACATTATTTACCGGCTCCGGCATGCAGCCGATGATTTCCTACTTGCTTGGGCAAAAACATCCCAATGGAACAAGGATTACAGACTCGCAGAAGTGCCTGCGCGTGCAAGACATCGATGACATTGGAGATAATCGCCACACCACTTTTTTTGAAATGTTGGGGAATTGGTCGCTGGGAGATTATTTTAAAGCGGACCAGATCCCTTGGATGTTTGAATTTTTAACGGATTCGAAAAAAGGCTTAGGGTTAGATGCAAATAGAATCTATGTAACCATCTTTGCTGGCAATGACGCAATCGGCATTCCAAAAGACACGGAAAGCGCGGAGTTATGGAAAAAATCTTTTGCTAAAAAAAATATCGATGCAAAGCTAGTAGATAATTCTGAGGAAAACGGCATGCAAGACGGACGAATTTTTTCGTACGGAGAAAAAAAGAATTGGTGGTCCCGCGCTGGTGTTCCAGAAAATATGCCCATAGGGGAGCCAGGCGGCCCAGACACAGAAATGTTTTGGGATTTTTCGCCAAACGACGAATCGCTGCACGAATCATCCCCGTTTAAAGACCAACCCTGCCACGTAAACTGCGACTGCGGACGGTTTATGGAAATTGGAAACAACGTTTTCATGCAATACATAAAAACGAATTCCGGTTTCGAAGAACTGCCTCAGCGGAACGTTGATTTCGGCGGTGGACTAGAACGCCTTACTGCCGCAGTTGCAGATACACCCGATGTGTTTTTAATAGATATTTTTGCGCCACTCATAGCTTCACTAGAAAAAATATCCGGCAAAGAATATAGCGGCCCGGAGAAAGCATCATTTCGTGTAATCATGGATCACATCCGTGCCGTAACATTTTTAATTGGTGATGAGGTAGTGCCGGATAAAAAAGATCAGGGTTACTTTGCTCGCCGGCTGCTTCGTAGAGCGGTTCGCTTTGGTAGATTCCTTGCTATCGATAAGCCGTTTTTGTCTGAATTAGCCGCATCTGTCATTTCATCATATTCAGAAGCATACCCAATATTGGCAGAACGCAAAGAAATTATTTTATCCGAGATTCTTAAAGAAGAAGAAAAATTTGGAAAAACATTACGTACTGGCTTATTAAAACTTGAACAAATTCTTCAAAATAGCGGAGATGTAAACGGCCAACAGGCATTTGAATTATATTCTACGTACGGATTCCCAATTGAAATGATTATCGAGGAAGCTCAAAAGAGCGGGAAGACAGTGGATACATTAGGGTTTCAAAAAGAGTTCGACGACAATATGAAAAAACACCAAGATCTATCTCGCACCGCATCAGCTGGAAAGTTTAAAGGGGGCTTATCAGATCATTCCGAAATGTCGGTTAAGTATCACACGGCGACGCACTTACTACACAAGTCGCTGAAAACTATTTTAGGCGATCATGTGCAGCAAAAAGGAAGTAATATTACGCCGGAACGGCTCAGGTTCGATTTCTCTCATCCAGAAAAAATGACGCCGGAACAAATCAAGCAAACCGAGGACTTGGTAAACGAACAGATTCAAAAAGACATGCAGGTTACCCGAGAAGAAATGAGCGTAGATGAAGCGAAACGAAAAGGCGCACTCGGACTTTTTGAACACAAATACGGAGATACCGTTTCCGTGTATACGATGGGCGATTTCTCGTGCGAAATTTGCGGAGGCCCGCATGTGGAGCACACTGGAGTGCTCGGAAAGTTTAAAATTACCAAAGAAGAATCAGCATCAGCAGGGGTGCGTCGAATAAAGGCTGTACTGGAGTAGCGTTTTTGCAATCAGGTGCATTGGCGGTATACTAAACACCAATGCGCGACATTACCTCAAACAAAAAACCGTCATTTTCTCGAAAGGATATTCCAGAAGAGTTGCCAGAAGAAGCCAAGAAGCTATACGAAAAGCATGCGAGCAAAATCGCAGCAAAAAAACCGACTGCAAAAAGCTCCGTTCGACGCTTTGCCGGCTCGCAAATTCCGATCACTACCGTACATGTTCCTAAGCAGATGGTGCCAGAAAAGCAGTCAAAAAAGGAACCTGCTATCGCAATGGAAAAACGACCATTATTCGCAGTAATTCCAAAAAAAACGGAAAAAGCTAAAAAAATAAAGAAGACAAAAACATTCAAACCAGCAATGCTATTAGGCACAAAAGAGACTAAAATTGCCATGGCGCTTAGCGCCGTTGTTCTTGTTGTTGCCGGAATTGCAGCGTTTATATTCTTGCCATCTGCCAACATTGCTCTCAATATCCAAACAGCACCTCTTTTAGTTGATCAAAAATTAAGCATTGCGACAAATGCCGCGGCAGTACCGAATGCCGTTCCTGGAACAGTATTTTCTCAACAGGTACAAATTCAGGGCGGATCCCCCGTAACTACGACGCAAACAATTGGCACGAAGGCCAAGGGAACGGTACGAATTTTCAATAAAACATTCGATACGCAAAAAATTAAAGCGCAAAGCAGGCTTGCGACCAAAGACGGCGCAATATTTTACATGCAATCACCAGCAATCATTCCCGCATCTTCAGGAAGTAGCGTTTCAAGCGCAACAGTAGAAGTGGAGGCAGCAGACGCTGGCGACCAGGGCAATCTAACGCCGCAACGCCTCGACTTTGCAGCATTAGACGGCTCTGCAAAAGCAGTTGTGTATGGGCAAGTTGAAACAGCATTTACTGGCGGATCTGGTCAACAAGTGAAGGTTGTTGCGGATAGCGACCTAGACGCTGCCCACGAAGCCGCAAAAGCACAAGCAAAGGCCCAGGTTGAGCAAGCCGCAAAAGCACAATTACAGTCCGGATGGTCATTAATGGAGGAAAGTTGGGACATAAAACTAGATTCTTTTGCTCCCGCACAGAAAACGGGGGATAAGGCAGAAAACATCGTGTTTACTGCAACAGCCACTGCTCGAGTATTCGCATATCAAGAAAGCGCCTTAAATAGCGTATTGCAATCAGCCCTTGCTTCTAATCTGCCTCCAAACACCACGCTATTCCCCGGCCCAATATCGTTCACCAAGTCCGTTGATTCTGTTGATTGGGATAAAGGCGTTGCAAACGTCACTGCCCGAGTAACCCACTCAACGATTCCGAACGTTTCCCTCGATACCCTCAAAGACAAGCTCGTGGGGAGAAGTAAAGACGACGCAACAACGTACCTCCAGAATTTGCCTGGCGCACAAACCGTAGACCTCAAATTATGGCCATTCTGGGTCCAAAGCATCCCGTCTATCCAGCAGAGGATAAACATCCAAGTAAACCCAACGAGATAGCCTGCAAGGGTATTTGACAACATAAACAACCTCGTATACCATATCTTTTATCTGCGCTTTCTCAAGACTTCGGGCTGATTAGCGACCAAAGGCAGGAGACATGCAGGTGTTTTTAATCACTAAGCTTTTTCATCTGTCAAAGCAAGATTTCGTTGAAGTAGACGGGGAAATAGAGGAAACTCTCCCGAATACTCAATTCAAAGTACAATTAGACACCGGCCAGACCATTATTGGCCACTTAAGCGGTAAAATGAGGATTCATAGAATCCGAGTAATGCCAGGGGATCGCGTACGGGTAGCAATGTCCGCATACGACCTCACAAAAGGTAGAATTATTCTTCGACTACAATAACACCATGAAAGTTAGAGCATCTGTAAAAAAAATGTGCGCAAAGTGCAAAACAACTCGCCGAAAAGGCAAGGTTGTAGTGATTTGTGAAAATCCGAAACATAAGCAACGTCAACTGTAATTATGGCTATTCGAATTTCCGGAGTAACTCTCCAAGATAAAAAGCATATCCTATTTGCAATCACCGACATTTACGGAATCGGCCGACCGATGGCTGCAAAGATTTTACAAGAACTAGGAATCGATCCTCAGGTTGCAACTCGCGAACTTACAGAGAAAGAAGAGCATGCACTTCGCGATTACATCGAGAAAAACATGAAAGTAGAAGGAGAACTTCGCCGAGAAGTTTCCATGAATATCAAGCGTCACAAGGACATCGGATCATACCGAGGTATCCGCCACGCAAAACGCCTTCCAGTACGAGGACAGCGAACAAAGACGAACTCTCGAACAGTTCGAGGAAACGTTCGAAAGACTGCCGGAAGCGGTAGAAAGTCTAGTAACGAAAAGACATAAACCATTCCTATGCCAAAACCAGCTACAAAGCAAAAAGATACAAAGAAGAAATCCAAGGCAAAACGCAAGGTAAAATCCGGCGTAGTGCATATTAAGGCTACGTTCAACAACACCCTTATTACGATTACAGACCCTCAGGGAAATGTTGTTGCATCTTCAAGCTCCGGACGCGTAGGATTTTCCGGAACACGAAAATCCACTCCATATGCGGCAACTCAGGCAGTAACCAGCTTAATGGAACAAGCAAAGCAATTCGGATTAGAAGAAGCAAGTATTATCGTTAAAGGAGTAGGGAGCGCGCGAGATGCTGCAATTCGCGGCGTAAGCTCAGCAGGAGTAAACATTACATCTATCCGAGACGTAACCCCGATCCCGCATAACGGAGTTCGAGCTCCTCGTCGTCGAAGAATTTAATATTACTTATATGTCACCAGAACCAACAACAACTCCAGCACCAGTTGCCACATCTGCGCCAGCAGATGCTCGCACGGCAGATCCGCGTCAGCAAAATCGTGGACAAGGCGGACAACGACAGCAAGGACGACGTCCGAAGCCGAAGAGCCGATATGGTACACAGCTTTCCGAAAAGCAAAACTTGAAAAATTTGTTCGGTATTCGAGACGGCCAGCTTCGAAAATACTACGCTCAAGCTCTTCGAGTGCAAGGTCAAACAGGTCCGATGCTTATCTCGCTTTTAGAACGACGACTGGATAACGCAATCTTCCGATCAGGATTCGCTCAGACTCGTCCGCAAGCTCGCCAAATGGCAACTCATCGCTTGTTTGCAGTAAATGGACATCCGGTAGACGTTCCATCGTACGAACTGCGAGTCGGAGACGTTGTATCAGTACGAGAAAGCAAGAGAAACAAGTCTTACTTCTCCCAATTCGAAAAACGAATGCAGAATGCATCAACTCCATCCTGGATCCTTATAAATCCGGAAGAATTCAACTTCAAAATTCAGTCCCTTCCATCTTTTGAAGAAGCGAACATCGGAGTAGACATTCGGGCAGTTCTCGAATTCTTTGCGCACTAATTTAAAATCATTTCATTAATAACTTTATCACTATGTTGCAAGAAATATATTTGCCAGGAGAAGTAGACATCAAGGAAGATGCTGCTAACACTGCTACATTCACTATTAAGCCATACCACCCAGGATACGGGCCGACGGTAGGAAACGCTCTTCGACGAGTACTCTTATCTTCATTGCCAGGGGCTGCTATTACGCAGATGAAGATTGAGAAAATCGATCATGAATTTTCAGCGCTTCCAGGCGTTCAAGAAGATATCGTTTCAATTATGTTGAATATCAAAGGTATTCGCGTATCTTCAACAAGCAACGATCCAATTGAAATCAAGCTAGAGAAAAAGGGCGCTGGCGTAGTTACTGCAGGAGACTTCTCAGTTCCACCTGAAGTGAAGATCATCAACCCGGATCACGTGATCGCAACAATCACAGATAAGGACGGATCTCTTGAAATGACATGCACCGTAGAACGAGGGCGAGGATATGTTCCTTCCGAAACTCAGGATCCAAAGCTTCGAACAATCGGAACGATTGCGCTTGATGCAACATTTACTCCAGTTGAGCGCGTAAGCTTCTCCGTTGAAAACGTTCGAGTAGGACAGGCAACTGATTACCACAGCCTTATTATGCAGATCGCAACAAACGGAAGCATTACTCCAAAGGATGCGCTCCAGCAAGCATCTTCTATCCTCCGCGACCACTTCGCACAGCTTGCAGGAGATTTTTCCGAACTTCTTACTGCGAATCGACCAGTAGCAGTTGTTGAAGAAGAGGTGGTTCAGGAACCGTTAATGCCAGAAAATACACTTAACCTTCTCCAGCTTCCATCCCGCGTACACAATGCACTCGAACGCGTTGGGATTACTACTGTTGAACAAGTACTCGACTTATCAGATGAACAAATCAGCGATATCCCAGGATTGGGGGCGAAAGCAGTTCAAGACGTTGCAGATGCTCGTGATGAATTTGCAAAAAAGTCAAAAGCAGAACAAGATACACCATCAGACGAAGAAGCTGATTCTAAATAACATCCCATGCGAAAGAAAGTCAACAATAGAATACTGGGTCGATCCGCTGACGAGCGATTGCATTTGATGCGTCTTTTGACAAGCTCGTTATTGGAACACGGAGCTATTACAACAACTGAAGCTAAGGCAAAGGAACTTCGCCGACACTTTGAACCGATCGTAACTCGTGCAAAGCAAGAACTTACGCTTGCAAATCGACGTATTCTTATTTCCAAACTGGAGCACAAAGAAGATTTGCAGAGAATGCTAGATGTTGCAAAAAAGAACGAAAAGCGCCCAGGCGGGTACCTTCGAATTACTAAACTTCCTGTGACGCGTTCCGATGCTGCGCACATGGCTCATATTGAAATCCTATGAAAAAAGAACCTGTAAAAGCACAATGGCACGTACTCGACGCGAAAAGCACAACGCTTGGTCGTCTTGCAACGCAAATTGCAACTATTTTACTTGGCAAGCACTTAACTGGCTCAGCTCAACACACTGTTGCGCCTGATCATGTTATCGTTATCAACTCAGACTCTCTTGTTGTAACAGGAAAGAAGCGAGACCAAAAAATGTACCGACGATACACTGGGTACCCAGGAGGTCTTCGCGAACGAACTCTTGAAGAGCAAATGGGGAAAGATTCTTCGTTCGTTATTCGAGAAGCAGTTTCTGGAATGTTGCCAAAGAACAATCTTCGAAATGATCGCTTAGCTCAATTACATATTTATCCTACTGAGACGCATCCGCACATGCCTCAAACTAATACTCCAACAGTATGACTACAAAGCTTAACCACGGACTAGGCCGACGAAAAACTGCAGTTGCAAAAGTATTGCTCGTTGCAGAAAAGGAAGTAAAAACGATCAACGATATTCCGTTTGAACAATATCTTTCTACAGAAGCTCTGCAGAACACTGCGCTTCGAGCCCTCAAGCTTACGAGCCAAGATTCTGAATACGGACTTCGAGTGAAAGTTGCCGGAAGCGGAAAGAACGCCCAGGCAGAAGCCATTTCTCTTGGAATCGCCCGCGCACTTGTTACGATCGATGAAGGATTCCGAAAGCAATTAAAGCAAGCAGGATTACTTTCTCGAGACTCTCGAGCAAAGGAACGAAAAAAGCCCGGACTCAAAGGAGCTCGCCGAGCACCTCAGTTCTCAAAGCGATAAAAAAATTCCCCGTAAAGACGGGGAATTTTTCATGTATACTAATTTTATGAAATTATCGCTTAAAACAACCTCTTTTGTAGTTGCATGCATTATCGGAATTGCCCTCGTACTTATTCACGTTCCCGAGGTTGGAGAACGGCAAGAAGACCATGCCCTTAATTCCGGAGAATTAACTGGTACAAATGCAATTGGCCAGACTATCGTCGCACAAAAGAATAATCTATCTGGAATCGGAGTAATAATTGCAACATATTCCGGGCGAGATAATACGCACCCTGTCACCTTGCACCTTCGCAATTCCGTTTCTGCAGGCAACGATATCCGCACCGTATCTGCGTCTCCAACAAAGTTTGGCGATAATCAATTTTATAATTTCTTGTTCCCGGCAATTGCAGACTCAAAAGGCAAAACATACTTTTTCCTCGTTGATTCTCCGGAAAGCGTTAAAGGCAACGCAATTGCAATTGATTTGAATAATAAAGATACATACCTACATGGCACCGGATATGTTATCCATACAGCAAACAATGCGCCTGCTACGGACAATATTATTCAGCGATCAGGAAAACAAACTATCGACGTAGCATTTCAAACATTATATTCCGTCCCAGCTGGAACATTTATATATCACAGCATAACGAATGCCATCCAGGTATTTATAAATACCTGGAACGACAATCGGCATGAATACGCGTTATGGACCGGGGCGTTCGTGCCAAGCGTCATCGTGCTCGCACTTTGCTTTGTATTATTTAGATTTAAAAAAATGCCGAAAACATGGATGGTATTACTTGGCCTTGCGATCATCGGCGCCGTTATCCGAATATTTTACGCATTAGAATTGCCATTTACAGACGATGAAGGGAATTACTTATACGATGCATGGTCAATTCTGCACGGCCACTTTGCAGGAGGCGATGGGTATGTAAAAGCACCCCTCGTGATTGCATGGGTTGCAGTATGGGAAGCAATTCTCGGACACACGGCATTTGCTGGCAGGCTTTCATCTATTATTGCCGGCTCAGCATTAGTCTATCCGGTATTTTTATTAGTCAGAAGTATTTGGACCACTCGCGCTGCCCTTGTTTCGGCAGCACTGTGGGCCTGCATGGGAACAGCAGTGGTATCAACAATTTACGTACACACGCAAAGCGTTGCCATATTCTTCGGCATGTCGGGAATTGCGCTGCTTGCATATGCTCTCAAAGAAAAAATGGCATCGCCAAAGTGGCTCATTATTGCGGGCGCCGTTATCGGCCTTGCTGTGGCTTCACGCAAAAGCATGTTAGCACTAGGACTTACCGTGATCTTACTTCTTGTCACATTATCCAAAAATTGGAATGCGCGACTCAGAAATACATTATATGTCGGCATAGGATTTATCGGCGTACTCGCGCTATTCATGCTATACGCATACACAGTGTATGGCGGAGTTGGTATTACAGAAGCGCTTGGAATTAACTCTGCAGAAGACGGCATATCGAGCATCGACCCAGACCAAATAGAACAAATCAGGGAATACGACCTAAAGGGTATGACGCCGTTCTTCCGAGAGTCACTGCCGATTATTTTACTCTCGATGCTTGGCGTTGGATTTTACTTGCAAGATGCTTTTGCATCATTATTCAAGAAAACAAAAGCGTTGCTCCTATCTAGAATTGCCTGGGTTATTCCTCTAGGGATTTTCTGGTGGGCATGGGATTTCTTCTCGCAATACGAAGGTGCAAAGTTCATGAAATACGGAGTTCCGACGCTGTGGTGGTTATTTGGAATTACGTTAATTGGCGCACTGTTCTTGCCAAGCATCACTGCCCAAGAATCGAAATCAGAACGAAGAAACGTAGCATGGCTGCGAGGACTCATCGGCCTCATATGGGTGGGCAGCATGATGTTCTTCTACGCAAAGTGGATCAAGTTTCATGCAAATTATATCTCAGAGTTCATTCCACCACTCACACTTATCGCAGGAGTAGGGCTTGAGGCATTCATTGCACGAAGTTTGCAGGTAAAAATTCGCCTACTCAAATACGCAACACTTACCGCCTTTGCAATAATCTTTGCATGGTCAGCAACAGTATCTAGTTATATCACATATTCTTTTGAACACACCGGGACATTCGACCAAAAAGCTGCATACGAAGCTGCTGCATGGATTAAGCAAAACGTTCCAAAGGGGGAGCCAATATTTACAGGCGCATCTCTTATTCCATACTTAGCCGGATATCAAACGGTATTAAATATTTCCCATCCTCGCTGGTATGCGTACGAATTTACTAGAACGAATCCGGAGCGTATTCAAACATTTCTTCCACGCGCAACAGATATGGTTGCAAGCTTCGCAACGGCAAAATATTTCCTCCTAGATAACCAAACACAATTCTCATACCTCAACGAATACGACCCAATCACCAACGACCTGAAAGCGAACTGGAAGTCAGTAAAAGGCATTTCAAACGGCTCCAATACGCTCGTATTTTCCCAAAGAATAAAACCGGCGAAGTAGCCAATTGCCCACGCGAACAAATTGCGATATAAGATACTCAGGGACGATTGAACACTCACAACCTATGGAGACATTGTCATGCCAGCAGCATTTCGCCTTTCTTCCGAACGCGTACTGCCACGACTGTACAGCCTCAGCGCAATTTCCACACCCAATCGCACAGAACTCCTCATCAGCATTCCGACTCCAACCTGGCTTGCTTCGCAAGAGTATTTTGCCCACCAAGCAAACCAGCAGAACGGGCTTAGTACGCTTGAGATAGGAGACTTCATCCCTCCGTCAAACGCACCCAAAACTGCCTGGGGATTTGGATTTAGCCTTCTCACTCATACAATAACTCCATCTAGCGATGTGCGTATTGGGTATCCAATTCCTACCTTGGATTTGGATAAAGAGGGGGCTGTCACTCCGCTGGGCTGGCATACGGCACGCAGTAGTATTGCCTCGCTCATGGCACTCTTTGAATGTCTCGATACAGCTGACCTCAACCACCCCTCAAAAGAAGAGGCGTATCAAGAATGTCAGGTTCTTCCGTTTGTTCACAAGGATGAACATCGCTTCCCGTGTGGATTACACGCCTGTCTCTCTTCTCAATACTGCCAGATACTAAAGGATCAAGAGACGAACTGGGGAAGGATCGCACGAGACGTAGAGATTGCAATGAATAACACCAACGCAATACTCTTCGGTAGGCCGATTGTGCTTCCGTTGTCGCGCGTAGAATTTCGTCAACCGTTTGTTGTAACATTCAACGAACCAGCGCGCGGATCACTACGAATGAAACAGAAGATGGAGCCGGGTGGTATCGACCTTGTCGACGATCACGTAGAAAATCCTATTCAAGCAATCACCCTATTGGTTGGGTTTGCTACACTAGCACACAACCTTGCTAACCCTCTATAAGGAATCACGTTTGACCTCGCAGCCTGCGGGGTCTTTTTATATATTGCCCACGCGAACAGAATACGATAGGCTTGATAGATGCCTACAGATTTGAAAGTTGCTCTTGTCCACGATGAACTGGTCCGCCGAGGCGGGGCGGAAATGGTATTAGAAGAATTAGTGCGTATGTATCCGCAAGCAGATATATACAGCCTATATGCGGGGAATATTCCTAAAATGACAGTGGACGGCAAGACGCACGATATTTATACATCGTCACTCCAAACATGGCCGTTATGGTTCAGGCAACATCCCGGAAGAATACTGCCATTCCTCCCGCAGGCAGTAGAACAATTCGATTTGTCTGATTATGACATCGTTATTAGCTCTGCAAGCGGATTCGCAAAGGGAATTATTACAAGATCGAATGTTCCGCATTTGTGCTATTGCCACACGCCAACGAGGTACTTATGGGATGCATCGCACGGTATTACGAAGCGAAATAGGTATGCCAGCTTTGCACTCAAATTCATGTTTCATTTTTTGCGCATGCTCGACTTTACGTTCGCCCAGCGACCGGATGCATATATTGCAAATTCGCAATACACAAAACATAAAATCAAAACATACTATAGAAAAGACAGCGTTGTCGTATACCCGCCAGTAGATACAAACTTTTTCTTCCCGGCATCTAAACATACATCCAAAGATTATTTCCTGTGCGTAGGCAGGCTCACACCAGAGAAAAAATTTGACCACGCTATTTTAGTTGCGGAAAAACTGGGCTTAAAATTAGTTATAGCGGGCACAGGAAGAGATAAAAAGCGATTAGAAAAACTGGCGGGCAAGCACACGCATTTCGTAGGAGCAGTTTCCAAAGAAGAATTGCGGGAATTATATAGAAATGCTCGAGCGCTTATTCAGCCAGGTATCGAAGACTTCGGCATGACCGCCGCGGAAGCGCTGGCGTGCGGAACACCTGTTATTGCGTATGGTGCAGGCGGAATCACCGAGATCGCTCGAAACGGCGTCCATGGCATCTTGTATCCAGAACAGCTTCCCGAGACGCTGGCAGAGGCTCTGCGCACGTTTATTCGCACAGAAAAGACGTTCAATGTAAGCCGTCTTCAGCAGCAGGCGCTCCAATTTTCAGTTGACAGATTCCGAGAAGGTGTTGCAAAACAGGTTGAACATCTGCTTGAAGTAAGGAATACTTGATATATGAAATATTCACTTCGAACAGAACATATTGAACTTACAAATCAAGATAGAGAAAAACTGGAAGATTGCTTGAATCGCCTCGAAAAACATATCGAACCGCCTTTTGTAACAGACGTTACCATTGCCCATGACACGCACCACACACACGGAAGCGTCATTCGATGCGTTATCATGATCGAACATGGCAAAAAGGTATATCGAGCAGAACGATCAGAAGATACAGTTCAAAATGCAATCGATGCCGCATACGCCGCACTTAAAAGCGAACTTTCTGACGCTCACGATCGCAGAAAAGACCACAACTAAAATCTATGGCATTGTTTGATATTTTTCGAGGGGCCTCGCGCCACGAAAAGGCCGCTGAAGCGTATCGGCCCGTGGTTGCGCAAATTAATGCATTAGAAGCAACTGTTTCCAAGCTTTCAGATGCGGATTTAAAAGAATACGTTGCGAAATTTAAAGGAAAGGATCGAGCCGAAATCGACAAGCACATTCCCGAAATCTTTGCAGGTGTTCGCGAAGCGTCCAAGCGTATTTTAAACATGCGCCATTTTGACGTGCAGTTAATTGGAGGATTGGCGCTGCTCAAAGACAGTATTGCGGAAATGAAAACGGGAGAAGGTAAAACATTAGTGGCAACACTGCCGCTCACATTAAACGCGCTAGCAGGAAAGGGCGCTCACTTAGTCACGGCCAACGAATACCTCGCATCTCGCGACGCCGAATGGATGCGCCCGGTCTACGAATTCTTCGGACTTACCCTAGGCGTCATCCAAGCCGGACAATCTCCTCAGCAAAAACGCGAAGCATACGCGTGCGATATTACCTATGGAACAAACAACGAATTCGGATTCGATTATTTGCGCGACAACATGGCGCAGAGCGTAGAGCAATTAGCTCAGCGGGAATTGTATTATGCACTCGTGGACGAAGTAGACAGCATCCTGATCGACGAAGCTCGAACGCCGCTTATTATTTCCGCACCTGACCAAGATTCTACTAACCTGTACGACCAATTCTCCAGAATCATTCCGCTTCTTTCAGAAGATACCCACTATAACGTAGATGAAAAACGAAAAGCTGCAACGCTTACCGACGAAGGGGTTACGTTTGTCGAAAAAAATCTCGGCATAGAAAATATCTACGCGGAAAAAGGCATCCGATTCGTCCATCATTTGGAGCAGGCACTCCGCGCGCAAACGCTCTATCACAAAGATAAAGACTATATCGTTCAAGATGGCAAAGTTGTCATCGTTGATGAATTCACCGGCCGACTTATGGATGGGCGCAGATATTCCGATGGATTACATCAGGCGCTTGAAGCAAAAGAGCGCGTAGAAGTGCAGCAAGAAAGCCGCACGCTTGCGTCTATTACATTCCAAAACTTTTTCAGATTATATAAGCACATCGGTGGCATGACAGGAACAGCTGTAACTTCTGCAGAAGAGTTCGAGCAAGTATATAATCTCGATGTTGTAGTCGTGCCTACGAATCAAAAACTTACCCGTATCGATAAAACGGATCGTGTATACGTGAACGAGAAAGCGAAGTTCCGCCAATTAGTTGAAGACATTGCCGCTCGTCATGCAAAAGGTCAGCCGGTATTGGTTGGTACGATTGCTATTGAAAAATCTGAGTATATTTCAGAATTGCTCAAACAAAAAGGCGTTCCCCATGAAGTGCTCAACGCGAAGCACCACGCAAGAGAAGCGGAAATTATTGCGCAAGCGGGCAAGAAGGGCGCCGTCACCATTTCCACCAACATGGCAGGGCGAGGTACAGATATTAAATTAGGAGATGGCGTTGCGCAGTTAGGCGGACTCACCGTTCTTGGAACAGAACGGCACGAAGCGCGCCGTATCGATAACCAGCTTCGCGGACGATCCGGACGACAAGGCGACCCGGGAGAAACGCAATTCTACGTGAGTATGGAAGACGACGTGATGCGCGTATTCGGCGGATCGAAAATCAAAAGCTTAATGGAACGCCTCAACGTTCCCGAAGATGAACCGATTGAAAATGGGCTAGTAAGCCGAGCCTTAGAGGGTGCGCAGGAACGCGTAGAGGGATACTACTTTGATATGCGTAAGCAAGTATTGTCGTACGACAACGTACTCAATAAGCAGCGTATTGCAATCTATACATTGCGCCGATCTCTACTCGAATCTTCAACTTGGAAAGAACCAAACCAAGATGCAATCTCCATCCATGAACGTATTTTGGAATTAGCACGGGAGCAAGCAAGCTCGCTCATTGGAGTACACACAGCCAGCGCTCAAGTAGAAGATTGGAACGTGAAAGAAATTGCAGAGTCCCTCCATGCACTTACAAATACGCCGACTGCGGAAACGCATACCAATCTATCTGATCTTATTGCAAAAGAAAATGCGAGCGGACCGGAAGCTGCGCGCGATGCCGTAACAATTGAAGTAGGAAATATTTTAGCAGGAAAGATTCAAGAAAAACACGAAGCGCTTGGCGAAGATACGATGAAGCAATTAGAACAAGCTGCAGCACTACGTTCTATCGATTCATTATGGATGGACCACTTAGATACGATGGATTATGTACGCACGGGTATTGGCCTGCGCGGATACGGCCAGCGCGATCCCTTAGTAGAATATCAAAAAGAAGGCCACCGATTATTCCAAGAATTGCTCGGCACTATTAAAGGCGCACTCCTTGAAACAGTTCTGCGCGCGGAAGTACAAGGCCCCGGCCATGCGCATTTCCATAATGCGCCAGCAGGCTTGGCAATCGATGAACCTGCAGGAATAGCGCAGCATGCGGAAGCAGCCAGCGTGCATCAATTAGCATCTTCTGGAACCACATCGCCACAGCCATCTGCAGCGTCACAACCCGCACAAAATACCGATTCAGAAGGCACGCTCCATAATCCATACAAAGATGTCGGTCGCAACGACCCATGCCCGTGTGGATCAGGAAAGAAGTTTAAGAAGTGCCATGGGAAGTAAATATGTTTCGTGGCCTCATTATAAAAGAAAGCTTGTCTGATCAAAGTTTCTGGGAACAACTTAAAATTACAAAAGAAGAAACTTGGGATATAGAAAATTCTACGGAAGGCCAACCTTCCGTCTGGAACGTAGCTTGGTTTGAAATAAAAGATAGTGGTGCGGAAATATTCTCAAAAGAATTAAGTAAAGCACTTCATGTAGGGAAATGGTATGTAGACCTTACTTCTGAAACTGAAAAAATAATCGTTTTCCCAAATCAAATATATCGCTACAAAAAGGGCGATGTATTAGAACGATCAAAGGCAGAAGAGTTTGGACTTGGCATCGGAATTCCAAAAAGCCAACTGGACTGGAAAGAGGCTTAAGAAGTGTCATGAGAAATAGTAACCGCCTCATCTCAATTGCGAGATAAGGCGGAATCGAAGAAAAGCTCCACTATTTAGTAGCCTTCTTCTTTTTCGTATTATCTACAACTTCTGCTCCTTTAATAATTCTCTTCGCTGCTTTAAGGGCAGTATCCAACGATTGACGATTTTTATACGTCTCTCCGCTCGTCATCACTTTTCTATTATTTGCAGATTTTATCGTTAGATAGAACTCGCCGTTCTTCGCCTGATTTTTTTCAATTTTTGGTTTCCTAGTCATGATATATAATATTAATGGTTATACACACCACCTTGACAGCTCAAAAAAAGCCGTTATAGTGGTAAGTTCTTTCTAGAAGACAAGCTCATGTGCAGGAGATATTTAAGGTGACTCTTCAAATTCGCCACTCCTGCGCAGTAGCTTGTCTTTTTTTCAAGAAGAAACCCCCGGATAGGCAACTAGTCCAAATTATTTTTGAACCGAGTCACCCATAAGGGGGTTTCCGCGTTACATTTGCGCTAATTAAGCGAGATGCAACATATGCCTTGCCGGTTACAAATAATTTTTTCTGGCTGGCCCTCTGTTATACTGCAAGGACAGTTGAAGGTAACTTCTATCTAGCACTCTACGCTCATGAGTGCTAAGCGTCAAGAGACGGATTGTGACATTTGTTTGTTATCTGTACTCTTAAATCATGAACGAAATTAGTATTCAAATCGACTGGGTATATGCGCTGGGGATACTAGGGACTCTGCTCGTGATCGCATGGCAGGCAGGGAGCAGATTTGCTCGAATTGAAACTTCGCTTAAGAACTTGAACGAGAAAACAAGCGATACCAAACAAGAACTTGGAGATCGAATCAGCGAATTAAAATCGGATATTGATAACGTTCGATCGAACGCATATTCAAGCCGTTCTCCAATCCAACTCACAGAAAACGGTACGAAATATTTGAACGACAGCGGATTCAAAAATTACATCGATACCCATACAGAGGAATTGATGGAACGATGTCCGGAAGGGGAGGAAACAAATCCGTACGAAATTCAGGAATTTATTTTCGATATGTTCAATGTGTATGATTTTGGAACAGAAATGGACGATCAATTAAAAACATATGCATTCAATAATGGAATATCGATGGAAATGCTTCGCCGCGTAGGTGCAATCTATTTTCGGAATATTTACATGAAAAAGCATGTCATGAATGTGCCTCCAGAACTATGACCATATACAACAAGCTGGTACGCGACAATATTCCTGAAATTATAGAAAGTAAGGGCGAGAAGGCAGTGACGCACATTGCTACGGATGAGGAGTATTGGGGAAAGTTAAAAGAAAAACTCGCCGAAGAAGTGAAAGAATTTTCTGAAGCGGAAAGCGTTGAAGAGCTTGCGGACGTGCTCGAAGTTCTTGATGCAATTATTGCGTATAAGAAATTTACGCGAGAGGATATCGAAAAAACAAAATCAGAAAAAGCTCAAAAGCGTGGTAAATTTGATAAAAGAATTATTTTAGAAGAATCGTAATATTCTATGAATCAAGAAAATCCAGAGCAACGACCACGAGTAGGAATCGGGCTTTTTATCATCAAAGATGGGAAGGTTTTAATGGGTAAGCGAAAGGGCGCGCATGGGGCTGGTGAATATTGTGGTCCCGGCGGGCACTTGGAATATATGGAATCGTTCGAGGAATGCGCAAAGCGGGAAACAATGGAAGAAGTGGGGATTGAGATCGAAAATATTCGCTTCTTATGCTTGTCCAATCTAACTAAATATGCTCCAAAGCATTATGTAGACATTGGAATACTTGCAGACTGGAAAAGTGGCGAGCCTACAGTGATGGAGCCAGACAAGCGAGAAAATTGGGACTGGTACGATATAGATAATTTACCGAGCCCGCTTTTTGGAGTAGAGCCCCAATATATTGAGGCGTACAAAACTGGCAAAAATTATTTTGATGCATAGCCATGACGATCTCGTACCAAGATTTTGAAAACGTAGATGTTCGCGTAGGAACCATTGTTACTGCTGAGGATTTTCCGGAAGCGAGAAAGCCTGCGTACAAACTGACGATTGATTTTGGATCAGAAATTGGGACAAAAAAATCATCAGCGCAAATCACAAAACATTATACAAAAGAAGAACTAATCGGATCGCAAGTTATTGGGGTAGTAAATTTTGCGCCAAAGCAGATTGGGCCGTTTATATCAGAAACGCTCACACTGGGCACTGCAGACGAACATGGCGATATCGTATTGTTCCGCCCCACCATGCCCGTTCCGAACGGAAGTAAAATGTTTTAAAGATGAATAAAAAACTTTTAACCCTGTGCCTCATCCAACAAGGCGATAAGATATTGCTAGGGAAAGCTAAGCGCGGGAAGGGCGAAGGGAAGTGGAACGGATTCGGCGGAAAGGTTGAAGAAGGTGAGGATATTGAAGATGCCGCAAAGCGAGAAGTGCTAGAAGAATGCGGGCTGGTGGTTTCCAATCTTGAAAAAGTTGGCGTATTGGATTTTACATTGCCGGAAGAAGAAAAAGTCTGGCAGGTGCATATATTTAAGACAATAGATTTTAGCGGGGAATTAATTGAAACAGACGAAATGAAACCGCAATGGTTTCCGGCAGATGAAATTCCATTCGATAGCATGTGGGCAGACGACAAATACTGGTTCCCATTATTCTTGCGGGGAAAGCGATTTGAGGGCAGGTTTGTATTTAATGATCAGCACATAATCATCGAGCATGAACTGCGCGAACTATGATTCTCGGAATTAAAACGGGGCCGAAAAATTTTGCAGAAGGGCAAGCGGTAGTTACCGATGCCGGCGCTCGCATGGCAGAAGTGTGGTTCGATGTAACAAAAGCATTTGAATACAACGACATGCTCGAATGGCTCACGAAGTATAATGTTGCAATCGGACTGCATCACTGGGGAATAGTAGATAAAAATATAAAACCAAACCTAGCCACGCAAGACGAGCATGTTCGTAATGAAACTATTTCCCAAATCAAACAAACGATTGATATTGGCGCCAGCATCGGCTGTGCATACGTAAACGCGCACCCGGGCGCAGAAGCGCTTGAGACGATCGACTTTGCAAACTGGAAACAGGAAATGATGCCCGGCAAAGACACGCCACGTGAAATTTCTCAAAAACTATTTTTAGATGCTGCCCGAGAGTTAGAAGATTATGCGAAATCAAAGAATGTTTTATTAACTATAGAATCTATTACGGCGCGAGAATCGAGAATCAACCACGACCGATTCGATATATATGATTCAAGAAATATATCGCTAGAGAATCTCGAGCTAGCTGCCAAGCAAGGTGCATGGTTTGCGAACGATATTTCTCATACGGCAACGCGCATATTAGTAGAGGAGAAAGACGCAAACATCGCATGGCAACGCGTTATGGATTTTTCGGCACGCATGGCGCCACGCACACGCCTCATTCATATGAACGTCATTACGCCTCCGTATAATGGAACGGACTCTCACGACGGCATTACGGATGCAGACTTTACCCAAGATACATTCCCAAATAAACAGCAGGTAGTAGAATTTTTGCGCTTATTTAAAAACCGAGGTGATGTATTCGTCGTCAACGAGCCCAAGGGGGATGTTTTAGGCAATTTTACCGCCCTGCAGGCACTTGCAAGAGAACTCTAAGCTAGGGTACAAATAGGGTTGTATGTTACGAAGTACCAGAAGAACGATTATGTGGGGGGTTGTATTGGCTATTGTTGTCGGCCTTGCAGGATGGGTAGATAGCCCGAAACATCCTAGTATTTCGCTTGGAAGCTTTAGTCGCGATTTAAATGTAAAGCTGGGCTTAGATTTAAAGGGAGGAACTCGATTGGAATATAAGGCGGATATCGATAAAACAAACGGAGAGGACCCTACCGAAGCGCTTGCCGGCGTCCGAGACGTTATTGAACGCAGAGTAAACGCGTTCGGCGTATCTGAACCGCTCATCCAAACGAGCGTCGTACAAGGCCAGTACCGCGTTATCGTGGAGCTTGCAGGAGTACAAGACCCAGAACAGGCAAAGGCACAGATCGGACAAACTCCGACTTTGGATTTTCGACGAGAGCCGACGACGGATGAGTTAAAAGCAATCCAAGCGCAAGCTGGAAACAGCGCACTCACCACGGACGTATTTGTTCCGACAGGATTATCTGGAAAAAACTTGAAAAAAGCTACTGTTGAATTCGACCAAACGACAGGCCAACCACAAATTACCCTCAATTTTGATGCAGATGGTACAAAGCTATTCGCCCAAATTACGAAAGACAATATCGGAAAACAAATCGCCATTTACTTAGACGGCGCCATCATCCAAGCTCCAACGGTGCAGTCCGCCATTCCTGATGGGCGAGCAGTCATTACCGGAAGCTACACGCTCGATGAAGCGAAGCAAATTGTTCGAGGATTAAACTCCGGGGCATTACCAGTACCAATTGAATTGATCGGCCAAAGCGTTATCAGCCCGAGCCTTGGGCAAACTGCTATCACAAAAAGCATGAGAGCGGGGCTAGTTGGCATTATCGCCGTTATTGCATGGCTCGTATTCAGATACCGATTACCGGGCGTTATCGCATCTATTGCGCTCCTCATTTATGTCACACTCTTTTTCGCAATCATGAAATTAATCCCCGTCACACTCACCCTTGCAGGTATTGCGGGCTTCATTATGTCCATCGGAATGGCCGTGGATGCCAACGTACTGATCTTTGAGCGATTCAGAGAAAACGTAAGAAGCGGAAAAACAGTTTCCTTCGCGCTTAAAGAAGGATTTTCTGCCGCATGGAGTTCCATTTCAGCATCAAACATTTCAAGCTTGATTACAGGATTCGTACTGTACGGATTCGGAACATCTATTGTACGAGGGTTCGCACTCACATTCTCGCTCGGAATTATCCTATCGATGTTTACCGCAATTACGGTAAGCCGCGGCATCCTTAATATTGTGTTTATGAATCCGAAAACCCATACGCCGTTCTTGCTTGGCGCTAAAGCAATTAAACAGTCTTCCAACTAGCTATGATGAAGAATCCTAAAATCTGGATGACTATATCAGTAACGACAATTATCGTCAGTACGATTCTCATTTTCGCCATCAAGCCCAACTTCGGCATTGACTTTACCGGCGGATCATCCATAGAAATCCAGGCTAATCCTGAAAAATCAGATGAGGTGAAGCAGCTCCTAGCAAATCAATTCCATATCGAAGCGCAGGCGGAGGGTACGCAAGATGGAACCATTCGAATTAAAACTCCGTCTATCGATGATGCAACTCATACGAAAATTATTACCACGTTGCAAGATGCAAAAATTATGACGGGTAAGGAAATTGCATTCGAGCAAATCGGTCCGACAATCGGAAAAGAACTTCGATCCAAATCAACAAACGCTATCGTCATCGTGCTCGTAGTAATGATTATCTACTTGGCATACACGTTCAGAAACGCGAGCGGACTCCTTGCTCCATGGAAATTCGGCGTGGCAGCTATCTACGCATTAGTTCATGACCTGTTCTTGGTAACGGCATTCTTCGTAGTGTTTGGTAAATTGTGGGGAGCAGAAATTGATACGCTATTTATTACCGCTCAGCTTGCCATCTTGGGATATTCCGTAAACGATACGATTGTCATATTCGACAGATTGCGATCGGAATGGATGGCATCACGAGGCAAGAGCTTCTTAGAAGTAATAGACCGCGCGCTCATTCTAACAATGGGACGATCCATTAACACATCGCTTACAACACTACTCTCGTTGACTGCTGTATTAATTTTCGGAGGATCGTCCATTCGCTGGTTCGTAGTAGCGCTTATTATCGGCATTATCACGGGAGCATATTCATCTATCTTCGTAGCACCGCCGCTCCTGTACTACATTTCAAAGCGAAAATGATTCCAGATAGCGTTCGTACGCAGATACGTTCTTGGATTGATTCAACGTACGCAGAACAGCCGATCCTGGCTATTTCCCATAATCAAGAACAGCTAGAGGAGCTGTGCGCATTCGCAATTGCCCATGCATTGCCGGGCAAGCAATCTGCTGTCGGCAATCATCCTGATGCGATCATGATTCGCGCTGAAGACGGAAAGAAAACGATATCCGTAAAAGACATTAAAGCATTTAAAGCAACTATTTCCTCAAGACCAACTTCAGGCAAACGAATCGTGTGTATTCCGCAAGCAGAACAACTGCTTCCGGAGTCTGCAAACATGCTACTGAAAACGCTCGAAGAATCTGCAGTCTCCACCAGATTTTTACTGGGTTCTCCCGCAAAGCGGAGTGTACTTACGACAATCAAATCGCGATGCATAGTTCTCGCATTAAGCGATGAAGAGGAAGTGAAGGCGGAACCTATAGATATACTCCAGCTGCTTACAACATATTCCGCCATACGGCCAACTGGGCCATATACCGATGAAGAATTGCGAGACATAGAACGCATACTGCATGCATATGCGATGCAATACGGTTCAAACATGCAATTAGCAAAAATGGCCACAAGATTAAAAGAATACTACAAAACAGCAAGCATTCCGGGAGGGAATATAAAACTGGCTTCCGATATCCTCCTTGCGTCTCTTACCGAATTACGAAATACTGTACAGTAACACTATGTCTATACCCAAAGCAGAAACAATATTTAAAGAATCCCAAGATGAAGCATTTAATTGGTTTCAAAGCGAAATAGCAGGGCTTCGCTCTGGCAGAGTAAAGCCAGCCATTATTGAAGATATTTCCGTTGAAGTATACGGAGCCCGAAACCCTATTAAAGCCGTCGCGAGCGTTTCAAATATGGACGCCCGAACGCTTGTTGTTTCTCCATGGGATAAAAGCACCATTCCCGCAATCGAAAAGGCGATTATAGAAGCGAACGTTGGCGTGATGCCGACGATAGACGGTGCAGTACTGCGACTTTCATTCCAGTCATTGACAGAAGAAGTTCGCTTGCAGACTATAAAAACCCTACATGCTAAAGCAGAAGAAACGCGTATCCGCATGCGAAAGGGGAGAGACGAAGCCTTAAAGTTTTTGAAACAAGAAAAAGAGGCTGGGAGAATGTCTGAAGACGATTTTTATGGAGGAAAAAAGTATCTCGATGAACTGATTGGGAAGGCTCAAGACGAACTCCAAAAAACTATCGATTCTAAAGAGCAGGAAATTAAAACGATTTGACAAATAATCTTATATAAAGTATTTTTTTACTGTCGCAGAAAGACGGATACTATTTGATCTTTTCCCGAGGAGTAAAACATGTCGAGGAGACGCACTAGTCGCCATGTAGTAATTTTTCCTGAATTTATCCCAATCAACGAGGGCTACATGATTCAAATAGCTGGCCCAAGGCAAACGGGGAGGAAGGATGCGCGCTGGCTCGCTCAGACTGACGATGGAGCACTCTTCTGGTCGCTCAGCATATTTGATGGATTACGCTTCTGTAAGGGGCAAATCAGTGCCGCGATAATCGCAATGACTATCGCTCAAACAAAAAAGCTGCCAACTACTATTCCGTAATGCCAATATGAAAACCGACACCAGTCACACTTCCACAACCCGACCTTCATGGCCGGGTTTTCTTTTGTCAAAATACATTGACAAGCCTGGTGGATATGATATACCGCAAGTAGGTAGATTGTTGTTCGTTTTCTCAAACCCAAAGGACGCTTGTATGCGAATCCGTCTTGCTCAACAGGCAAGAACCGCGCTCGACATTTCGAATCAGCTGGCAACGTTTCAGCGACATAAGAAAGTTGGAGTCACTGAAGCACTGTTTGGAATTATGACCGTTTTTATGGAACACGCCGATTACCACAAAAGCCGGCTGCCTTGTATCAACTTTCCCGACCTGCTTGGGAAAATGTACGAGATACTCGGTTACCCCGCTTATCAGGAAACGCGAGGTGTTTGCGAAAGATCCCCACATTTCCAGCACATTCTTCGCTGTGCATTTGTGCGATCCATAAGAAACCACAGAAACGTGCTCCATATCGAGGACCTATTGCTCGAACTCTTAACTCGAGGGAGAAAGTCTTTGAATGGTCATCTTTTGCGGTCTTCCGGCCTAACGGAAGATCTCGAAAGAAAGCTTGTAGAGTATTGCGCCCGATTTCGCCCCGTCACTCATCACGCTCCAGCTGCCATCAGACCACGGCGAGGCAAGAGAAAGAGGAGGGATAGGGGCAACGCACGCAATCATCGCAAGCACGCGTGCACATAACAACCAGCTACCAAAACAACCCCCGGCGACACACTGTCCGGGGTATTTTTATACCAAAAAGCCCAAAAAACTCCACTAGCGCCCGAGGGCAAAGCAAGATACGCTTAGGGGTATGTCTATCTGGATTATATTGATTTTTATTGCAATGCTACTGGTTCTGGTATTAGTCCACGAGTGGGGACATTTCTTTGTTGCGAAAAAGGCAGGTTGCAAAGTTGAGGAATTCGGATTCGGATTTCCGCCAAGACTATTGTCTAAAACATGGCGCGGAACGCTTTACTCTCTTAATCTTTTCCCGATTGGCGGGTTTGTAAAGATAGAAGGGGAAAATATGGAAGAATTACCAGATGGTGAAAAACCATCGCAAACCAGCTTCGCAAGCAAGTCGGCTTGGTGGAGAATTGCAATATTGTCCGCAGGAGTCATTATGAACCTGCTGTTTGCGGTCGTATTGCTTTCTGTTGAAAGCGCAATCGGCGCGCCAACGTTGGTAACAGAAAAAAATGCGAGCACGCTCACCGATAAAAAAACATATACCGTTGAAGTTGCAAAAGATTCTCCCGCACAGCAAGCGGGTATGCAAGTATATGACCGAATTGTAAGCATTAACAATGTCCAAGCCCCGTCGTTGACTACAGTACAGCAAATAACACGAGACAACGCGGGCAAGCAAATACAGATGCAACTAGATAGAAATGGCCAAGATCTTTCTGTTACCGTAACACCTCGAGTAAATCCTCCCGAAGGACAAGGCGCGCTCGGGATTAGCCTGAGCGAAACAGGATTAGAAAAATCCCCAATCTATCTAGCGCCAATTAAAGGCATTGAACGAACGGGCATTATGGCATGGACAATACTTTCCCAATTCGGAATCTTGATTGCGAAATTATTCGAACATCAATCCGTAGGCCAGGCACTCACCGGCCCGATCGGAATTGCAATTTACACAAAGCAGGCCGTTGCAATGGGATTATCGTACTTCTTAGAGTTTGCGGCGATGATCAGTATTAACTTGGCAATTATTAATATTCTGCCAATTCCTGCATTAGATGGCGGGAGAATCCTGTTTGTAGGAATTGAAAAATTAGTCGGCAGAAAACGAACTGCTTCCGTTGAACAATACGCCCATACTATAGGATTTATCGCGTTAATTGCACTCATGCTATTTATAACATTTAAAGATATTCATCATTACTTTTAATCTATGAGATACTCTTCGTTTTTTCTTCACACAAATAAGGATGCAAAAGAATTTGATTCCATAAACGCAACACTTCTGCAAAAAGGGGGATTCATCGACCAGACGATGTCGGGTGTATACACCATGCTACCCATTGGTCTTCGCGTACTCAATAAAATAGAAGCTATTGTCCGAGAGGAAATGGATACTATCGGAACGGAAATGCTCATGCCCGCGCTCTCTCCGCGATCGCTTTGGGAAACAACCAAGCGAACAGAAATTGACGTACTGCTCGAAGCTCGAGGGGCAAATGACGCGTCTCGCAAGCGCAACGATGCATCGTACATTTTAAACTGCACCCACGAAGAACTCGTTACTCCGATTGCGCAAAAATCTAAATCGAGTTACAAAGATTTTCCATTTGCCGTATATCAAATTCAAACAAAATTCAGAAACGAAGAACGCGCAAAGTCAGGCCTTATGCGTGGACGGGAATTCCGCATGAAAGATTTGTATAGCTTCCACAAAGACGAGGACGACCTGCTTACTTATTACGAGCAAGTTAAAAAAGCATACACCACCATTTTTGAACGCGTTGGCTTAGGAGAAGATACTAAAATAACTCTTGCATCGGGAGGAGATTTCACTACCGGGTTCTCTCATGAATTTCAGACTATTTGCGATGCGGGCGAGGATATTATTTGTATCGATACTGAAACGGGAATTGCGTACAATGAAGAAATTGCGCCTGAAGGAAAGACATATGAAAAGCACAAGGCAAGCGAAGTAGGAAATATCTTCCCGCTCAATATCAAGTTTTCAAACGCATTCAATTACACGTATATGGATGAAAATGGAAAACCGCAATTGGTATACATGGGCAGCTACGGAATTGGAACTACGCGCCTCATGGGCGTCATCGTAGAAAAATTCCATGATGACAAGGGAATTATTTGGCCGAAAAGCATTGCGCCGTTTACTGTGTATTTAGCAGGTCTAAATCGCGACGATGAAGATACGGTGAGAAAAGCGGATGAAATATATACTGCCCTTAAAACATCGGGAATAGAGGTTCTGTATGACGATAGAGATATTGCTCCCGGAGCAAAGTTTTCAGATGCTGATTTATTAGGAATTCCATATCGCGTAGTTGTTTCTAAAAAAACGGGTGACCAAGTTGAGGTAAAAAGCAGAACGGAAGCAGAAACGTCATTGGTAGATATTGCTGCCTGCATCGAACGGCTGAAAGGATAATACTGGTATGGGATTTGTTAATAACTTTTTTGGCCGATTCTCGCAAGACATCGGAATTGACTTGGGGACGGCAAACACGCTCGTATACGTGCGCGGAAAGGGCGTTGTTATTAACGAACCTTCCGTCGTTGCGCTGAACAAAAAAACAAACGAGGTGCTCGCTATTGGAAAAGAAGCGCAGCGCATGGTTGGTAAAACGCCTTCGCACATTGTAGCGATCAGACCATTGCGACACGGGGTTATCTCTGATTTTGAAGTAACAGAGCAAATGCTTTCGTATTTTATTCAAAAAGTGCATGAAGACGGATTCCACTTTTTACCACGACCGCGAGTTGTTATTGGTATCCCATCATCAGTAACGGAAGTAGAGCGACGTGCCGTTGAAGAGGCGAGCTTGCGTGCCGGGGCTCGAGCCGTGTTTTTAATTGAAGAGTCTATGGCAGCTGCCATCGGATCCCGACTGCCGATTCATGAGGCTACGGGAAATATCATCGTCGATATCGGCGGAGGAACGAGCGAGATTTCCGTTATTTCACTTGGGGGAATCGTTGCAAATAGGACATTGCGCATCGCCGGAGACGAATTGAACGAAAATATTATCCAATACGCGCGCAATAATTTTAATATGTTAATCGGAGAACGAACTGCCGAAGAAATCAAAATTCGCATCGGGTCTGCAATGGATACGATGGAAATTCTCGAAGCTCCGATACGCGGACGAGATCTTGTAACTGGCCTTCCGAAAGAAGTGATCATGAACGGCATGCAGGCAAAAGAGGCGATGCAGCGTTCCATCTCCATTATCGTTGATGCGGTAAAGGCATGTATTGAAGAAACTCCACCAGAATTATTGTCTGATATTATCGAACAGGGTATTTATTTAGCAGGCGGGGGAGCGCTCCTACGAGGCCTGGCGGACGTTATTACAGATGCCACCCAGATTAGGACCCACATTACAGACGATCCGCTTACTGCAGTCGTGCGCGGGACTGGTATAGTATTAGAAGATATTGAGGCAGTACAAGAAGTGCTCTTGCCAAGCGTTCATGGATCGAAAATTAAATAGAACAACGTATGAAGAGACGAAACAAGCTAGTATTCGGAATCCTCGCGATAATCCTCATCGCGATATTGGCATCGTTTACTCCGATCGCACAGCATGTCAGGAATCGAACATGGGATCAAATAGTCCTCACCGCAACGACAGTGTTCCGCTTCCATGACAATGGAGGGTCTCAATCTTTGGAAGAAAAAAACAAGCAGCTCACCCTTGAAAATACTCGCCTTGCGAGCGAACTTATAGACTACGACCGATTGCGATCCCAGCTTAAGGCACCTTCGTTTGATGGGATGCAGGCAATTTCAGCGCATGTGATCAGCCGTCCAATCGATACCCTCCAATCTGAATACGTTATTAATAAGGGGATAGAGGAGGGAATAGGGTCAGATGAGGCAGTGGTCGTAAACGGATCCGCGCTTGTGGGTTTTGTATCGCAAGTATCCCTTCATTCAGCAGTTATACAAACTGTCCTTCATCCAAAAACATCTGTAACAGCAGAAACAGTGGTAACGGATTCTGGCGCAACACCTGCCCGCGGACTTGTAACAAGTCAGTTTCAAACATCCATACATATGGGAACAATTCCTCGAGATGCTACGCTCAGCGTAGGACAAAACGTAGTCACCACAAGCAACGGATCGCAGATTCCATATGGCATTGTTATTGGATCAATTTCCTCGATTAGCAAGCCTGAAAATGAAGCATACCAGCAGGCAGTAATTCAGCTCCCATACAACCCCGATGCTATTGAAGCCGTAACCGTACTTGCTCCAAAATGATGTCCATACGACAGATCTTAACCTTGGTCGCTACAATTGTTTTCATGCTTTTGTTGCACCATTTTTTCAGATACAGCACTGCATCACTGTTTCTTGCACCCCTCGGCATTTCGTTTTTGCTTGCAACAATCTCGCCGGCACCGGTCATCACTATTGCAATTGCAGCACTTGCCTGCGAACTCCTTTCGACTCTTATATTTGGGAGCATGATTGTTGTGTTTTCCATACCATTTTTCGTGCAATGGCTCATGAAAAATCCAGAAGTAGGCATTACATGGAAATTCTTCTTTACTACATTCTTATGCGTCACACTTCAAATCATTGCGATTATTATCGCAAAAACGGGATTGCACGCACCCGCATTACAGAGCATTCCTTTTGGTATTATCGGAATTCAGTTGGCATGCACCAGCATTATTACGTACGTCATTACCGTTGCATTCCATGAGTACACTTCACGACTATGAACTTGAGCGCATCTGACATTATAGAGCAGCCGAATCCCCGGCCCAAATCTGCTACCAGAAGATTTGGCGCACTTCCCATTATTCTTACATGCATCCTGCTCGTTGTTACAATAAGAGGGGGATATTTGCAAATCGTTAAGGGATCATCGTTTCGCTCTCAAGCAGAACACAATCGGGTAGATAGCGTCATCCTTCCTGCGCCCAGAGGAATTATTTACGATCGCAATCATACACAATTGGTGGAAAATATTTCCAGTACAGATTTAGTATTCAAACCAAACCAACTTCCGACCGTTGCGAATGAATCATACTTGCTCGACAATCTCACCACACTTCTTCCGAGTATTTCTCCTGACCAAATCAGAGCAGCCCTCGACCGATCGCGGAAAACCGGCCAAGAAACGCTCATTGCAAAGGCGCTCGATCATGACACGGTACTCAAGCTAGAACAAAACGAAGCTAATCTTGTAGGCACGTCGCTCGAATCATCTCTTGTGCGCAAATATCTGTACTCAGAAGTCCTTGCTCATATTCTAGGGTACACAAACCCCGTTACCGCTGAACAATTAGCAAGCAACTCTAATCTTACGGCCACAGACACTACAGGAAAGCAGGGCATTGAACTGCAATATGACGCGGCTCTTCGCGGAGAACATGGACTCACCTATACGGAAGTAAATGCGGCCGGAAAACAGCAAACAGATCTAGGGCAAAAGCCTGCCGTTGCAGGACAAGACTTAACACTTACTATTGATGCTGAATTACAAAAATTCATCTACGGGCTCATGTCCGACCTTGATGCGAAGAATCAAAAAGCAGGAGAAGGGCCTATGCGAGGGGCTGTGGTTGTCATGGATACCACGAATGGTGAAGTTCAAAGCCTCGTAAGCTATCCATCATACGATCCAAACGCTTTTTCGCAGCCATTCTTGCGCAACAATACAACCAAATACTTCAACGACAAGCAAATGCCGCTATTTAACAGGGCCGTTAATGGTGCGTATCCGCCCGGCTCGACAATCAAGCCTTTTCTTGCAAGCGCAGGGTTACAAGAAGGCATTATTACGGAAAATACTACCGTAAATTCCGTGGGCGGAATCACAGTTGGGTCGTACCACTTCCTAGATTGGAAATCCGGTGGGCACGGGATTACTGACGTAAAGAAAGCGATAGCAAATTCAGTAAACACGTTCTTTTACATGGTTGCCGGCGGACTCAATGGCCAAGGCGGATTAGGAGTTGATAAATCGGACACATACCTCAAGCAGTTTGGTTTTGATAACGACACCGGGATCGACCTGCCAAGCGAAGCTCCCGGATTCCTCCCAACGCCACAGTGGAAACTTACCACTACGGGACAGCCTTGGTATATCGGGGACACATACCACATGGGAATTGGGCAAGGAGGCGTACTCGTCACGCCACTTCAGATGACAGCCGGCATCGCATCAATTGCGAATGGAACAACGTGGTATCAGCCGCACCTCGTGCAAGGCAACCCCAAAAAACATCCAATCCCTGTCAGTCAAAGTAATGTCCAGATTGTTCAAGAAGGCATGAGAGAGACGATTACAGACGGTTCGGCAAAATCCCTTAACACTCTGCCGATTCCAATTGCCGGGAAAACAGGAACCGCTCAAATCGACGGATCAGATAAAACCCATGCTTGGTTTACCAGCTTTGGCCCATACGGAAATCCAAAGTTCGCAGTTACAGTACTCATAGAACAAGGTGGGGGCGGTGACGTGGTCGCAGTACCTATTGCTCGGGAAGTTTGGCAGTGGCTCTATGAGCATGACCTGTCAAAATAGCGTGACAAATTGTGAACAAACGGGTCTTGACCTATAGCGCAGATTCGCTACACTAGTCCAACATTACTATTAATATATTTATGAAAGACCAATTTTTAACGAAAGAGGGGATGGCGGAACTACAGCAACGATTACATCTCATGAAGACCGTGCGTCGTCGTGAGATTGCCGATGCGATTCATACTGCAAAAGAACAGGGCGATCTTTCAGAAAACGCAGAGTACCAAAGCGCAAAAGAAGAACAGAGCCGAATGGAGCAAGAAATTGCGGAACTTGAAATGATGGTAAAAAATGCGCATGTAGTAGCAAAGCATAAAACAGATGCTGTCGGCATCGGCAATACGGTATTGCTCGATTGGCAAGGAACAGAGAAGGAATTTATGATCGTAGGATCCAATGAAGCAAATCCGATGCAGGGCAAAATCAGTAATGAATCTCCGATGGGAGAGGCTCTCATGGGCGCAAAGGTTGGAGAAACTATCCATATTCCAACTCCTGCAGGCAACAAAGAGTGCATCGTCAAAAAAATTAGTTAATAGCAAAAAAGTCCCCGCATCTGCCAGTTGGCGGAGCGGGGATTCCTTGTTTTAGCCTGCCTATTCCAGTTTTTACATATATTCCGTACACTATAGAACATGGCAGAAGAACGATTAGAAGAAATGAGGGCACTGCGCGCTAAGAAGCGTGAGGAGCTTTTGGCTTCCGGAAAACCGGCATATCCGGCAGAAGTACGCCGAAGCATGACACTATCCGAACTTACCGAACAATTTGACGACAAAATGAAAGATGGGGAGGCTGTGATTCTGCTTGGGCGTATCTCTGCTATCCGCTCTCACGGGAGCATTGCGTTCGTAGACATCATCGACGATGGCGGTAAAATGCAGCTGCAGTTTACCGAAGAACAACTAGGCGATCGCTTTAAAGAATTATCGGAATATGACTCCGGGGACTTTGTCCAAGCAATTGGTATCCCGGTGCTGAGCAAGCGCGGAGAAAAGACGGTGATGATCACCGAATGCTCCATGGCAAGTAAAGCAATCCGCCCGATTCCGAGCACGTGGTTCGGATTAAAAGATATTGAACTGAAATCTCGCCAACGAGAATTGGACTTACTTACCAATCCGGATACAAAAGAAACTGCACGCAAACGATCAAAAACATTGTCCTTCGTACGTTCTTACTTAGAAAAAAACGGCTTCATGGAAGTAGAGACTCCAATGCTTCAACCGATTCCTGGAGGAACCCTCGCAGCACCGTTCTCAACGCATCACAATGCCCTTGATGCGGATTTATTTTTGCGCATCGCACCAGAACTGTATTTAAAAAGATTGCTAGTGGGCGGATTTGAAAAAGTATTTGAAATTGGAAAAAACTTTAGAAACGAAGGGGTAGACAAATCCCATAACCCAGAATTCACCATGCTTGAATTCTACTGGGCATATGCAGACTACGAGGACTTAATGGACATGGCAGAGGATCTGCTTTCAAGCGCGGTACTTGCTATCAACGGATCATACGACCTTCCGCGAGGCGAGACCACCATATCGTTCAAACCGCCTTTTAAACGATATTCGTATACAGAATTAATTAAAGAACGCACAGGCATCGACGCGCTCACAGAAAAAGACCCTGCAGTATACAAGGCCGCATTTAAAAAGTATGGAATCAAAGCTCCTGACGTTGATAATTACGGCAAGCTGGTAGACGAACTGTACAAAGAAATCGTTCGACCGACTCTTATAGAACCCACTATTCTATATGACTATCCCGTCGAGCTTGTTCCACTTGCAAAGAAAAAGGCGAGCAATCCGAACATCGCAGAAATGTTCCAATTGGTTGTTGCTGGCATGGAATTAGTAAAAGCATATTCAGAATTAAACGATCCGATCGAACAGCGAGAACGCTTTATGGAGCAGCAAGCAGAACGCGATAAAGGGGACATTGAAGCGCATGCAATTGATGAGTCGTACTTACGCGCCCTGGAGTACGGCATGCCCCCTGCAGCGGGCTTTGGCCTTGGGATTGACCGCTTAGTAATGCTCCTCACCAACTCCACACACTTACGCGACATTATCTTGTTTCCGTTATTAAAAGAAGAAGAAACGCTATGATCGATATAGGGTTATTGCGAAATGAAACGACGCGCAACACAGCAATCCAAGCGCTTGAAAAGCGCGGTACTTCGCTTGAAGTAATCCATACACTATTAGAACTCGACGAGCAGTGGCGCGAACTGGCAGACAATGTTGAACAATTACGAGCAAAGAAAAACGAGGCAAGTAAAGAGATTATGAAAGCGTCAGCAGAGCACAAGTCGATGATTTTAAGCGACATGAAGAAAGTTGATGCTGAGCAAGAGTCGCTTACCAAGGCATTAGCAACGCTATCCCATGAACGCGATATTGCATGGTCTAAAATCCCCAACATCCCACTTTCAGATGTTCAAGCCGGCGGAGAGAACGATGCAATAGAGATTGCGACTAGTGACGCTCAAGTTCCAAGCGCATCTACAACACCGAAAAGCTACACCCATTTAATGGGTAGCAGAATTGATATGGAACGAGGATCGAAAGTTGCGGGAGCACGATTTACCTATCTATCAGGCGATTTAGCGCGCTTAGAATTGGGTATCGCCAGTTACGTCATGGACATGCTTTCCAAGCAAGGATTCACTCAGGTCATTCCTCCGATACTACTCAATCAACAAGCGATGTCTGGCATGGGCTACTTAGACCAAGCAGGAGATGAGGTATACAAAACACAAGATGATTTATATTTAGTCGGCACCAGCGAACAGTCCCTTGGCGCCATGCACATGAACGAAATATTGGATGGCAAAACATTGCCGCTTCGCTACGCATCGTTTACCCCGTGCTTCCGAAGAGAGGCAGGGAGCCATGGCAAGGATGTAAAAGGAATATTGCGTCTCCACCAATTCGATAAAGTAGAGATGTTCAGCATTACCACTCCGGAAAAATCTGAGGAAGAGCATCAATTCTTACTAGCGCAACAACGCGCCATTATGGACTCTCTCGAGCTTCCATATAGAGTTATTAGGCTAGCAGCGGGCGATTTAGGCGGACCATCTGCAAAAACATACGACATTGAAACATGGATTCCGAGCGAACAAAAGTATCGAGAAACCCACTCGACGAGCAACACGACTGACTATCAGTCAAGAAGATTAAATATTCGATACAAAACAGAAGAAGGCACCCAAAAAGTACACATGCTCAACGGCACTGCAGTCGCACTCTCCCGATTACTTATTGCCCTTATTGAAAACCATCAGCAAGCAGACGGTTCTGTACAGCTTCCCGCATGCCTTCACCAATACCTTCCGTTTCAAAAGCTGGCACCTGCGGTAGAATAAAGAGATGAATAGCGTTCGATGGCGCGTATTGCTCCGCAAATTGATGGATTGGTCGTCTGTTGCATTTCTTGCGCTGCTTGTTATTGTCCCAGCCATCTTATTCATCTGGCTGTTATTTTTCACTAAAACATTTTCCATCACCACTGTTACCATAGTCGATGCAAAGCCGAATACGGAAGTCGCCGTTCGCGCAATTGCAGAAAAGAGCATTGGTCAGAATATTTTGTTTGCGCAAACAAAACCAACTGAACGAGAAATTCTGCAAAAAGTTCCGCAAGTAAAAGATGCTCACATTATTCGCAAATTGCCCGGCACTATAAAGGTTGTGATTCAAGAAAAAACGCCCGTGTTGTTATTATTATCTGGGGGAACGTATTATTTTCTAGATAATCAAGGAATAGCATATGAAGAAGCGTCATTAGATGCATTACCGGGAATTGTGCTGCCAGTAGTAAAAACCTCTGATCAAAATGCCAAGGTAACCCTTGGAACTAGGGCAGTAGATGACCAATTTATTTCGTTCATTGCCGAAACTCTCAAAAAACTACCAGATGCAGCAAACGCCCAAGTCGTTGAAATACAAATCCCTTCGCTGGAAACGCGAGAGGCTCATTTTCTCCTAGATAAAAACTGGACGCTCCTCATGGATACGACCAGGTCAGCAGACGATCAGCTCGATATCCTCAAACGCCTCCTAGAGCACACCGTAACAGCCCAGGAGATGCAAACATTGCAGTATATTGACTTACGAATACCTAATAGAGTATATTACAAATCGTCAGTTTCGAGTTGATCTTTTAAAAGCGCGGACGGCGTTGTGACGCTAGGTCACCATACCAAAGCTGTATTGCTATAAAGCATACTTCGACTCGCCGTACGCGCCTTCTATACCCTGGTCCACGCGAACAAATCGAGCCACTACGCTGTGTCGTTGCAGCGCTTCTTCCGATTTGTTCGTGGCGGTTTCCGAACCCCCGACCAGCTGTCGACGTTTTGCCTAGAGATGTAAGAGAGAAAGCATCCACAACGCTTTCCCAACATCCTACGCAAAACTCCAGCTGGCGGGGGTATTTTTATTTCACTTCAAACTGCCTGACCGTAATATCTCCTTGGTATACAAATACTTCTGGAAAGGTCTTACTGCTTACCTGGGTCCAGTTGCTCGGGACTTGAAACGGCGTTTCAGTGTAGCCGGTCGTATCGATAACCCATACGGTGTGAGCGTATTTTACTACATCGCTCGGCCCCACGATATCACTTTGCACCATTATTGGCCCTCCGGAGAAATGCGACAATTCTCCTGTTTGCGAAAACAAATGTACGGCATTCGGGGCTAAAAATTCATCCGTTGCATAATTTTCAATCGCAAAATATACATACGGAGAACTCACTAGTACAGGATCATCGTTTGATCGCTGCTCAAATACGTATTGCGTCGCTCCGTGCGCGCCAGGCTTATACATAATGTCTAGTTCATTCCAATACCTAAGATAGCTTGCACCAAGACCGACAATTACCACTACTATTAGAATTCTCCTGAGTATTTTGTTTGGAATTTGCATCAGCGCATACGCAAGGGCGCAAAAAACAAAGATGCCAGCAAACGCAAAGAATCTGTCGTTATACAAACTTCGCCCCAAAAACGAAACTGCAATACCTGCAATAAATGGAACAATACCGAGCATAGCAGTCAGTACAGAAGCATCTCTTCGCATGCGTTTTTTGAAAAACATCCAAACCCACAGGCAAATCACGCCGATAATCGGCAACGTTGAAAGAACAACAATCGGGAAATGGTGCGGGGGAATTTCTTTCGTGGGAACGAAAAACTGATAAAACGTATCCGGCACGGAAGTGATTGCGATGGGTGGCACCCAATACGCCGTCCGAACCTGCTGATTTTGGTGCAAGAACACAGGGATCCACGGCAGATACAAGAGAACGGCGAGCACGCCCGCAATACCGGCATAGAGCGCAAGGCGCATATTTTTTGCCCGAATAAGAAAGATAATTGCGAATAGTGCCTGAGCGGCCACCGTAAAGTATCCGTAATAATGAGTATATATAAGCGCCGCCGCCGCAAAGCCATACGCAACAGACCATTTCAGAGAAACATTCCGAAGGGCTTTCAGTAACGCATACGAAGATAGAAATGCAAAAATCATTCCGAGCGGATACATGCGCGCCTCCCATGCATATGAAATATCCCAGCCAGAAATAGCAAGCAGCGTTACAGCAAGGAATCCTACTTTTCGAGACTTGAACGCATATGAAGAAAATATATATCCTGCCCAGAGCGCAATCGCTGAGCAAAATACGGAGAACATACGAAGTGCCAACAACGACGTGCCGAATCCCTTGCTCCAACCTTGTAGTAATATGTAATATAACGGCGGATGAACATCCTGCGCATCGCGCGTTATCATTTCCGTAAGCGGAAAATGAATCAATCTCCACGAAAACGCCTCGTCGAACCACAAACTTCTCGCCGTAATGCTATACGACCGCACGGCAGTCCCTGCTAAAATAATAAAAAATAGTAATAGACCTGCTTGTAATCGGGACATTGTATTAGATTTCCAAGCAGTATATCATATAGGCAGAAGAATAACCCAACACAAACATACCTTTTATGGCTATTGATCCACGAACTATCGCACTCATCAAACAACGCCTTGATGACGCTGAGCGAAATATCCAGTACGTACGCCAAGCACTTGAAGAAGAGCCGAACTTATCGCAACTCGAAGACACGACCGATGCACAACCAGCCTCCTCGTTAGAAGAAGTCCTGGAAGGAGAGCGAATTATTGAGGGAGTTTTCGATGGACAGAACATGCAAGGCAATGACGGAGAGGAATATCCAATTCCACCAAACTACGCTTCCAAATCAAAAATCGTAGAAGGTGATGTACTTAAGCTCACTATAGAAACAGACGGTTCCTTATTGTACAAGCAAATCAACCCAGTAGAGCGCAAACGTGTAGTAGGAATATTGGTCGTTGATGATCAGGGCAATTTCGGCGTAAAAACTGAAGAAAAAACATACAAAATTCTGCTCGCGAGCGTTACCTTCTACAAAGCGCAGGAAGGCGATGAGGTAACCGTATTAGTGCCGGAGCACGGTGATGCGGAGTGGGGCGCAGTTGATCACGTTATTCATCACTAACACTCATGACACTCGAATCTATCCAACAGCGGGTGCTTGTATTCGTACCTGATCGCTACCACACCCTTGCAAAGCAGTTTGTAAAGTTTGGCATTACCGGGGCAATTGGAGCCATTGTCGACTTTTCAACATTCGGATTTTTAACACGCGTTATCGGCTGGCATACAACGTACATAGTTCTAGGAAATGAAATTATTGCTGCAAATAACGTAAGCGTATTTTTAGCGATCTGCAGTAATTTTATTATCAACAGATACTGGACGTTCAAGGACACTACCGAAAGCGCAGCCAAGCAGGGTGCAGGGTATTTTACGCTCAACTTTTTCACGTGGATATTAAACCAAATTTTAGTTTCGTACTTTGCATTCCACGTCCTGTTTATCAACCAAGTGTTTGGATCGAATAAGGATCTTGTTGCAAAGGTTCTTGCAATCGGAATCATCTTGTTCGTAAACTTTTTTGGGAGCAAATTATTCATTTTCAAGCATCCAAAAAGGGGCTAGCAGAAAGCGCTGCCTTGCAGTAGAATAGTGAGTCATGCCAGCGCTTTACCGACAATACAGACCAACAACATTTTCCGAAATTTCGGGCCAGGAACATATTACCGGCGTGCTTATGCAAGAAATTCTTACAAAGAAGCTTGCGCATGCATACCTATTCCAAGGCCCGAGAGGAACGGGAAAGACTACAACTGCCCGAGTATTTGCCAAACGCTTAAACTGCACAACATCAAAAACAGGGGAACCGTGCGGCAAGTGTCCATCATGTACCGCGTTTCAGGAAAATAGGTTCATGGATATTCTAGAAATCGACGCCGCCTCTAACAGGGGTATCGATGATATTCGAGCTTTACGGGAAACGGCATCACTTGCACCTACAGGCGGAGAATACAAAATATACATCATCGACGAAGTACACATGTTATCTGCGCCAGCATTCGCAGCGTTATTAAAGTTATTAGAGGAACCTCCAAAGCACGTCATTTTTATATTAGCAACAACTGAATTGCAAAAAGTCCCCGCAACTATTGCAAGTAGATGCCAGGTATTTCGATTCAAGCGCGCATCAGATTCAGAAATGCGTACAAGACTGACGCACTTGCTCAAAGAAGAAAAACGCGAGGCAAACGACGACTTACTATCGTTTATTATTGCTCGATCCGACGGGTGCTACCGAGATGCGGAATCATTACTTGGTCAATTACTTTCGCAAACAGATAAAGCACTCACTGCACAAGAAGCGTCCAGCCTGCTCGGGGTACCTTCTCCGGAAGTTGTTCAATCATTTATTGCCGCGCTCATTGCATCCGACGCAAAAGAGGCGCTCAGCATTGCAACAAAAGCATATCAAGACGGATTCGATCCGGATCAGTTTTTACAGGAATCTATTTATAATGCACGCGAACAAGTTATCAAGGAAGTTCTAGCAGGGAAGTCAGCACAACGCCTCACGATCATTATGCGATCATTTTTAGTTGCCACTCAAGATATGGCAATTGTTCCAGATCCAATGATTGCAATTGAAATTGCAATCGTAACGGCATGCTCATCAAGCGCGCCAGCGCCCGCAGTACGACCGGCACAACAAGCACCCGCACAACCCATTCGCCCTGTAGCAACCCAGCAATCCGTTGTAGCCGAACAACCAGCTCCATATGCGCCTCCAGCACCGTCTCCGGCGCCAGCACCGCAGGCAGCGCCAACTCCTTCCGCGCCGGTTGCCACATCAGACAATCCAGACGCATTACAAAACATAAAAGCGTCGTGGGACGACGTCATCCAAAAAGTACGCGCAAATAACCCAGTCGCCTCCACATTCCTTCGCGCCGTGTCGCCAACCATGCTCCAAAATAATGTACTAACGCTTGCAGTACAATTTCCATTGCATAAAACATTCTTTGAAAAACCAGATATGGCGAAGATGGTTACATCAGCAATTTTAGAAGTGACCGGGCAGACCGTTACGTTCACGTGCCAACTTCAAACGCAGCCAGTTTCCGGTATTGCAATGCGCGAGCAAAAAATTACCAAGGAAGACGATCTTCTCAAAAACGTACAGGAAGTATTCGGAGCAAAGGTAGGCTGATACTTGACAAGTAAATAAAATATGCTATATATGAAGCACGCTGTTTTTTCGTGCACGTTCAAACCTTGAAAGGATCTGGCTATGCTTGATCTCCAAAAAACCCTTCCCATTCTCTCAACTATCCTTCCTCAGAAAGTAGGTATGCGGGAACATATCGAAGCAGGGAGGGCGAGTTTCCTGGAACGATTCCCCGATTCTGAGAAGTACCAACCCGCTACATACACACTATCAATACTTCATCCGTCATCGCTAGTGACGGAACTTCCGCTATCCAATCCAGGCGCATGGATGTTCGGGAGAGAAGATGAGGGCATGGCAGATAAATCAGTTTCGAAATTTCACTTCGCGTTAGAATTGCGAAGAGACGGGACACTAACGATACAAGATATCGGATCAACCAACGGAACCATTCTCAATGATAAGCAAATTGTGCCTTACGAGGTGGTGGCGGTTCCCAGCGAATCCGTGTTCATCGTCGGCCTGCTGCAAATTTCCGTCAAAAAAAGGTGATCCATTATCATTCAAGCGCCTATCACAACCTGACCGCCACAGCGCAATGGCGGTTTTTTCTTGCAAATAAAAAGCCGACCTCAGTTTCCTGCGTCGGCACTACCATCGATACACGTAATCTCCGCACGGATTCGGATCCGAGCATCGAATAAATCCGTTCTTTTCCCAAAATCGCTGACTGTTACGATCTCCGACTTGCGTCGCGCGAATTTCATGAAGATTATTTTCTCGTGCCCAACAAATCAATTTTTGAACAGCAATAGATCCGAATCCATAGCCTCGCTTCAAATCTGGCAACGTTGTTATGTTCGTAATAACTACATCCGAATCTGTCTGCCAGTCCAAAAGTTGGAAAAAAATATTCGTTTCAGCTTCCACTCCGTGCAAAAACATTGCAGTAAATGGAATTACATTTGAGACCCTCCCTAGTCTCCGATTCAACCCCACGATCACCCCTTCGCCCTGTAACCGCAATACAAGCTCAATTGCTGCCAAGCGACTATCATCAACCTTCCGTACCCATTCATGAATATCTTTTGCCATTATAGCCTCCCTGTAAAAGTACGATCCGCGTTTGTGTACTGCCATCTTGATGAAAAGATAAGGAAAAGTCAATATCAGGCGACATAGCCTTTTCTTGCCGAAAATCAAATAATTCATTAGTATCAACATCACTCCCGGGTCGTCTAAAGGCAGGACAAGAGACTTTGGATCTCTGAATCATGGTTCGAATCCATGCCCGGGAACACTTATAAAATTCGTGCTATACTTTTCTTCATGAAGAAAAGTATATTAGCAAATAGGAGCATCGTGCTTGCAGGAAGCGCTGTCGTAATCATTGCTTTAGTCCTTATAGGAATCTTTAGCGATAGACTTGGCGCAAAAACATATACTGGCAGCTCTCCAAGCCCCAGCGCAACCCCTTTTCAAAAATGCACACTCTCAGTAGCAGAACGTGCTTCTATAGAAAAACAAATACGGTTACTTCAAACACAGATCAATGATCTTACTAGTCAAGAGGAGGAGTTATCGAGAGAATCTGTTGATATCAAAAATCGACTTACTGTCGTGGAAAATGAAGCTACAAAACAAAAAGACGCTAAAAAACTTACAATCCTCAAAAACGAGCAAAAAGATCTCAATACACAACTAAGCAGTCTTGAAAATAAAATGAATGGTATTTCGATAAAGATCCATGATGCGAATTACCAAATAGTTACGCTGCAAAATAAATTAAAAGATTGCACGACAGTGTTATTTTCTCCATCGCCAAGCACAACTCCAAATCCAACCCCATCTACAACACCTCCGCCACCCCCACCTCCGCCACACCCTACGGCAACCATAACGCCAATCCATACTCCGCCTCTTAAAAAATAATTCATACTCCATATAAAAGATGCTATACTTCCCATATGAACACATGGGGGAGAGCGATATTCTTTATAGTAGCTTGCGAAATTGCAGGAGCGCTTGGTTCGATCTTTACAGCACCCGAAATTACAAACTGGTATGCAACGCTTACAAAGCCAATGCTGAATCCGCCAAGCTGGGTATTTGGACCAGTGTGGACGTTATTATACGCACTGATGGGCATTGCTGTATTTCTTATCTGGGAACAATATCGCAAAACAAAACAGAAAAAGAAGCGGAAAGTGATCGAGTTTGCGCTATGGATATTCGTTGCGCAATTGCTCCTCAATACCATGTGGTCGATTATCTTTTTCGGGCTTCATAACCCTGCGCTGGCATTCTTGAACTTACTAGCAATGTGGATTTTTATCGCACTGACTATATACGTATTTAAACCAATCAATAAAACAGCAGCATATTTACTTGCCCCATATATTCTCTGGGTAACATTTGCAGGATATTTAAATTTTTCTGTGTGGCAATTAAATAAACAGTCTATAGGATACGGCGCAGGCATCTGTACTCAAGAAGCCATGCTGTGTCCGGATGGATCGTATGTCGGCCGCACCGGCCCACAATGCCAATTTGCACAATGCCCGCAATCTGAGAGATAGTGTATAGATGGAAATCGTATTATCCGTAAGCCAATGCGTGGAGGCAATTAATATTGCCTTGGATTCTCTTGGAGATTTAGTGGTGGAAGGAGAAGTGTCCGGCTTCAACGTGATTCACAATAAATGGGTCACATTCGACATTAAAGACGAAAAAAGCGTGCTAAAATGCTTCATGACCGTATGGCAGCTACGCGTTGCATTAGAAGACGGCATGCTGGTGCGCGTTACAGGAAAGCCCAATCTGCGCGAAAAAGGATTTTTAAGTTTTGTGGTGCAATCCGTAAAGCCAGCAGGCGAAGGATCACTAAAAAGAGCATTTGAATTATTACAGAAAAAATTAGCACAAGAAGGATTATTCGCTCCAGAGCGTAAACGCGCGCTTCCAAAATTTCCTCAACATATTGCGCTCATCACATCAAGAGAAGCTGCCGCATATAAAGATTTCTTAAAAGTATTGCAAGGAAGGCTGGGCGGATTGCACATATCTTTTATCCATACCCAAGTACAAGGAGATGATGCACCGAGGCAAATCATATCTGCGCTTGAAACGGCAAATACAGAACTTGAAAATCTCGATGCGATTGTGCTGGTAAGGGGTGGCGGGAGCTTAGAAGATTTAATGGCGTTTAATGACGAGCACGTCGTACGCGCCGTGGCAGGATCTAGAACTCCTACGATAGTCGGCATCGGGCACGAACGCGATGTAAGCTTAGCAGAACTGGCGGCCGACATTCGCGCATCAACTCCGAGCAATGCGGCAGAACTCGTAGTCCGAAGCCGAGACGAAATCCTCGCCGATATTACTCGCATGAAGCTGGCAATTTCTTCATCGCTCGCAAACCAGCTGCAAAACAATCAAAACAATGTTCGCTCAGCAATTCATGCGATGAGCAATCGATTGCACCAGGCAACGCGAAACATAGAGCAGTTAATTGACCGGATTCGATCTGTATCTGCACGAGTGAAAGACAGCGTTGCTTCATCTCACCAAAAGATAGACGGCATGAAGCGCGTTCTTACAGCTCTATCGCCCCAACAAGTACTTGCACGCGGATTCAGCATTACGCGAAACAGTTCTGGAAACATTCTAAAGCATGCTGCTAATATTTCAGAAGGCGAGGAGCTTACTACCACACTTGCAGACGGGTCTATTTCTTCCGTTGTCCAGAAGATAGGCTCGTGATAAACTTGCGCTATGACTGAAAAGAAATTTGATTTTACCAAAGGATATAGCGAACTTGAAGGTATCGTGAAAGATTTTGAATCACGAGAGCTCGATCTGGAAAAAGACTTGCCGAAGTTTGAACAGGGATTAAAACTTGCCAAGAAACTGCAAGAGAGGCTTCAAGAGATTGAAAATACGGTTCAGGAAATCGAAAAAACATATACATAATCAGCAATGAAGAAAATACTTATATTAGGAGGGGGATTCGGTGGTATATCTACATACCAACGCCTTCATAAGCTGATTCATCCGGCGAATATTCATAATATAAGGATTGAATTAATCAGCAAAACCAACTACTTTACGTATTCTCCAATGCTGCACGAAGTTGCAACAGGAGCCGTTGATCGGGAGCACGTAGTACAGCCATTGCGAGAAATCCTGACCTGTTGCGGGAAAGATTTTCACCAGGCAGATATTACCGGCATCGATCCGAAAGCGAAAATCGTACACACAAGCACCGGCGACCATTCATACGATATCCTAGTAATTGCATTGGGAGTCGAGCAAGGATTTTTCGGCACCCCGGGAGCTGAAAAATATGCGCTTGCCCTCAAGTGGCTTCCGGGAGCCGTTTCCATCCGAAACCGCATCATCAAGTCATTTGAAATGGCATCAGAAATGCACGACAAGAAAAACAAAGAAGCGATGCTATCATACCTCAATTTCGTTATTGTAGGCGGCGGAGCAACGGGGACAGAGCTTGCGGGCCAAGTATCGGACTTAATCCAGCACGAGATGAGGCAATTTTATGGCGATGTGCCAATCAGTTTGTCGCAAGTATCTATTGTCCATGCAGGAACTCGGCTCTTAGAGCAGCTATCACCTCGGGCGTCATTTGAAGCAAAAAAACACCTCTATAAACTAGGGGTAAAAACATTGTTGCGAGAACGCGTTGTAGAGGTTACCAAAAACGGCGTGTCCTTAGCTTCAGGAAAATCAATCGCAAGCAACAGCGTATTTTGGACAGCGGGAACCGAAAGTGTCCTGCAATCACTTTTACCAAAAAATATGCTCACCGAAAGAGGGCTTTTACTGCTATCTCCAACATTCCAAACACCAGCCTATCCGGAAATATTCGGCATCGGGGATTGCGCGTCCATTACCGACAAGCAGTATTCATATCCGCCGTTGGCGCAAGCTGCCGTGCAGGCTGCTGAACTGGTTTCAAAAAATATCATTGCGCATATATCTAAAAAACCTCTTCACAAGAAAGAATATAAACATAAGGGCGATATTATCCCAATCGGAAACGGATATGCAATTTATGAAAAAGGCGATTTCATTACAACGGGTTTCCTCGCATGGCTCCTACGCAGAATCGTATTTTTAGAGAGCATGTTTGGCTGGGGAAATCGCATTCAAGTGCTATTTGAATGGATTATCGGGCTCTTTTTGCCTCGTGACACATCTGAATTTTAGATATACAATGAAGGGAATATGAAGCCTTCATCGATATCCCTTATTGTGGGACTTTCCATCCCTGTTCTCATGGTTATCGGTATTGCGCTCGCCATCATTATTCCTGGGCAGTCTATCCACCCTCAAACAGACTTCGTATATGCACTCGGCCAGTACCCGACTGCAGTACAAATTGAAAACGGGCAGCAAATACAACATTCATACAGCATTAAAAAGGGACGTATTACCGACTCGACCATTACCGTATCAACAAAGCTAGACAACGCGCCGTACCCGTATCAGGGGCAAGGGCTACCGCGATTTTTCATTCATCACACCGCAACTGATACCAACGAAGAAATTTCGTTTGACGATATCGCAAAGCGCACACTCTCTGATGATTCCATATCCCCAGACGGATTTACTTTTACGTATGGCACGTCCTCCGGCGGAATGTTCCCATTCTACTTTGAAGGACAAAATGATCGCGCAAGCGCATACCTTTCTAAAAACACAGCAAGTAAAAAAGTTACAATTATTACCAAGGGGAACGATTTGCCGTTTTCATTCGTTGCTTGGGTAGCTAAGTAGAAGCACCTATGAACAAAGAAGACCTTCTTACCGCAATTACCGAGAGCTCAGCCGCAAAAAAAATTACTCGCGAAGAAGTGCTATCGGCATTCGACAGGGGAATGGGAGAAATTCGCCAACCAGGGCGCAAATCGCTATCCCTTATTACAATCCTCTACGCAATCGGCGGACTTATTATTTTTATCGGCTTAGTATTGTTCGTCCACCAGCAGTGGGGAGCACTCAATACCCTTGCCCGTATTCTTGTGACGCTCGGGTGCGGTATCACATCATACATAACGGCGCACCTTATTTCACGCACAAAGAATCTCACCGGAGTAGCGTTCGCATTTTATCTCATATTCAATTTCCTTACGCCCCTTGGAATCTACATCACTTTACATGAATATGCGTACAACTCGAATATTATCAGCTATTCCGACATCATCTATGGGATCATGTTCATTGCAACGGTCGCATCAATATTCATCACAAAGCAAGGAGTATTCCGATTCTTTTCCATTGCATTCGGCAGCTTGTTGTATTTTTCGGCAACCCATTCGCTCTTGCAAGGATCAGCGCTAAATACAGTAGAAATGCTTGAATACAGATTTTTGATCTTAGGGTTTTCGTATTTGCTCTTAGGCTATGGCTTGCGCTCACGCTTTACAACTCTTACAGCCTGGCTGTACTCGATAGGCTCGCTCATGTTCTTAGGAGCCTCATTCGCACTCGGCGGATATAAACCGAGCGTAAACATCATATGGGAAATCGGGTTTGTGGGTATTTGCTTCGGCATGATGGCGCTTTCCGTTTTCTTAAAAAGCAGATCAACCTTGGTTATCGCCAGCCTCTATTTAATGGGCTATATCCTCAAACTCACTGCTGAATACTTCAGCGATGTTGTCGGCTGGCCGCTCGCGCTAATTGCATCAGGATTCCTGCTCATCGGCATCGGATATGGTACATTTATAATCAATAAACGCCTTCAATAACTATGAAATTCCACCCTATCGTAGCCGGAATCGCTGTCGCAGCTATTGCATTCATCGGAACAGCTCCTGTGGCATTTAACTTGTACTCCAATCAAATCAAGACAGCTGTAAATAGGGGAGCATCTCCATCACCGATCGCCACTCCGCTTCCATGCAATGCAACACCAGAAGATATTGCACAGCTGCCTGCAACGCTGTCAGCAATGGATCAGGACATTCAAACACTCCAAAAAGAGAATGCGCCTGCAGATCAAATCCAAAGCATACAGCAAGCAAAAGCGTCACTCGAAGATGCGATTAAGAAGTGCAACTACAAGATATAGCCTATCTCAGCATCAGCGCACCTTGGCGCACAATGACAATCTTTCCGTTTTCCAGTTTCGCAATTGTACTTACTAATCCTTTTCGCAAACTACCACCATCTAAAATGCACGCGAGTGACAAATCATACGTTGTTCCAATTTTTCCGGGAAAGGATTTTTCTATACACTCTTCGTTATAGCAGGCATCTTGTCCCGACACATTAGCGCTCGTTGCAGTAAGAGGAACACCCGCTTTCTCCGCGAGCTCAGCCATCATGAGATGATCAATCACGCGTAGGCCAATCAATTCATCTTGCGCCAAATGCATCAGTGACTCTTTTGGTTTCACTAATAACGTAAGCGCCGTATTTGCATATCGATGTAACATGTTTTTTTCTGCTTGGGTTATATCTAAATATTGATCCCATAAGCTTTCATCTAGAAAAATCGTAAACGTCTTTTCCTCAGGACGCCTTTTTGCATTGCGCAAACGCTGGAGGGCATGCCCCTGTAACGCGTCTACAGCTAGGCCGTACGACGTTCCGGTAGGGAAGGCGACTATTCGCCCATCACGAATATATTGAACTGCGGAAGATACGTCTGTTGTGTGAATAATATGCATAGAAAGCGCGTTTGTTCTATTGTACACTAAGCCGAGTATGCATAAAGTTACGGCCTTCTTCGTGGTATTGTGTGTCAGCTTATCCTTCGGACTTGGCGCAATTATTGCACACATTGTACATGCAGACCCGGCACCCACACCCCTTTTGGGAACTGCAAATATTCCTCTCGGCCTACCGATAGATGCATCGCAACAGTCAACAGATTCTTCCGGATTTCAAGCAACGAGCGCAATAGCATATGATGGAGAAAACAATCAAATCCTATTCCAAAAAAATGCGTTTGAGCAACGGCCCCTTGCAAGCATTACCAAACTTATGACCGCAATGATTGCGATCGATCATGGGATAGATTGGAATAAGCAAGCCGATATACTTCCAGATGAATATACCGTGGGCGGAGAGCTTGTGCTGGCACCGGGAGAAACAGTCACCATGAAAGATTTATTTAACGCATCACTATTAGGATCCGCAAATAATGCCACAAGAGCATATGTCCGCCAGCTTGGCATACCGACCGATGAATTTATTCAGGAGATGAACCGCAAAGCAGTGGAATTGCATTTAGAACAAACGCAGTTTTACGATGTTACCGGACTTACTCCAAAAAACGTTTCTAGTGCATATGACATCGCCGTAATGGCGCATTATGCATTTACCCATTATCCGGAAATTTCTCAGGCTACGAGCCAAAAGGAATACACATTCACCGTTCGCGGCACAAATAGAGAACATACGATACGCAACACAAACAAGCCTGCACAATTAGGGCAAGTAGCTATTTCAGGAAGCAAGACAGGTTTTTTATATGAGGCAGGATATTGCCTAGTACAAGAAGGTGCCAATGCGCTGAAAGATAGGGTAGCCGTTGTCATGAATGACCCGAGCGAAGATGCACAATTTGCGGAAGTGGCAAAACTAATGAGCATGCGAACAAAATAGTATTGACTTTATATACAAATAAGAGTATAATATAAAAACCCTAATTGAGGGTGTTATTTCACAACCGAATGGAAAAGGGACAGAGCAATGTGCGGACAAACCACGTGCAAACATGGCAAGAACAAGTGGGCTAACATGATTATGGGTGGCTCGATCATGCTTGCCTTACTGATGGGCATCGCAATCATTCAGCAAAGCCCAGAGGCACACAAAGAGGTGGCAAATGGGTTTTCTGCTTCGAGCGAAAAGCACGAGGAAGCCGTTATCCGGCACGGGATGAGCAATCACGAGAAGACTCTCCGATTTGAACCGATGGATCGATCGAGAGCCGTTCGAATCACCTGCGAAGATGAGGACAGCATTCTGGTCATTATTCCAGAAAAGTTGACTGCGCGCCTAAGCAACGACGGAAAAGCTGTGGCCTTCAAGGATGTAAGCGGGAAACAAAAAATGCTTATCCTCACGCACGATGACTCTGGATGGCAAATGGGCGCCATCGGGGAACGAGACGGCGCATGGATTCATGTGAGCAACGTCTTCGACCTTGACCAGGAAAGAGTTCAGGGTGAATTGGTTGCATGGGCAACTGAACCCTAGGCGCTATTAACGCACAATGCACATTCGCAACAACTCGGTAGGAATTCCTACCGAGTATTTTTTTATTTTGCCTCGCGCGTTCGTCCTACTCCGAGATACAACATTCCAGCTTCTGCGATACCGTCTGCATTCAACGCATTTTTTCCATCAATAACGCACACTATGCCGTATTGTTTCAAGTTTTCCGGTGTAAGAGCCTCAACAAGATTGCTGTGATTAGTAGCGAGCATGACAACGTCTGCATCCGTAAGCGCAGCATCAAGCGAATCTACTGTCGACATGCGAGGTACATGCGGATCGAATACGCGAAGCGAAACATCTGAACGTGCTTCTAATATTTTTTTCATATCAAGCGCTGGGCTCTCACGAATATCATCAATGTCCTTTTTATACGACAAGCCGAGCAATGCAACTGTTATTGGCTCAGATAGCTCTAGTTTTTCTTTTGCTCTATCTAATAGCGCAACCGTGAATTCTGGCATGGAATTGTTAATCTCTCGAGCAAGTTTCAAAAATTCATGATCAAATCCTACTTGGCGAGCCTTCTCGATCATGTAATATGGATCAACGCTAATACAATGCCCGCCGACACCATTGCCAGGATAATGGGGCATAAACGCAAACGGCTTCGTAGAAGCGCCCTCTATAACGTTTTTAATATCAATGCCGAGCTTATCAAACGACTTCGCCATTTCATTCACGAATGCGATATTGATATCTCGAAATGTATTTTCCAAAATCTTCACTGCTTCCGCTTCCATGACGGAATCCATTTCTTTTACTTTTGCATCCAAAATACTTTCATAAAAATCTTTGCCCTTTTTCGTAGCTTCTTTAGTGAATCCACCTATCACGCGAGGAATATTCGCAACAGACCATTTCGCGTCTCCCGGATTAACACGCTCCGGGCAATGAACGATATGAATAGTAAGCTCCGGACGCTTTTTGATAATAGGCAGTACAACTTCCGTCATAACACCCGGATTTATAGTCGATTCTACTGAGAGCAATTGGCCGTCCTGCAAATGCGGCAAAATTGATTCTAATGAAGAGGTAAGAGGAGTTAAATCTGGAATATGATCATCTGTTACTGGAGTGGGTACCGCAACCACCACAACTTCTGCATCAACAATGCAGATAGGATCGGTGCTAGCTTCAAGAGGATTGTCTTTGAGCTGTGTGGCGACAAATTCATCCTCGAACGGCGCAACTCCTGCCGTAATTTTTTGCACTTTTTTTGCGTCAACGTCAAATCCTACAACATTCCAACCTTTATTGCGCGCAACCAAAGCTAATGGAAGCCCTACATATCCTAATCCCACAACTGCTACTGTTTTTTTCATATCTCATACGGTATCATGGTACGTATGAAAGTTACAATCTACACCACCAAAACTTGCGGATATTGTAAAGCCACTAAAGAGTTCTTCAAAGAACATGATATCGCTTATACCGAGATAGACGTCAGCAACGATCAATCCCAGGCGCGCGCAATGATAGAACGTTCCGGACAAATGGGCGTGCCTGTTATTTTAATTGGTGAGGCTCCAAACGAACAAATGATCATCGGATACGATCGAGAAGCATTAGCTACGGCATTAAATATCACATTATGACATACGATGTTCTAATTGTTGGCTACGGACCTGCGGGAATTACTGCCGGAATTTACGCTGCTCGCAAAAAACTTTCAGTAGTATTAATAGGCGATTTGCCGGGCGGGGAAGTGCGCAATTCCGGAGATATCGAAAACTGGCCAGGCGACCGCACCACAGACGGCAATGCGCTTGCCGATAAAATGATTGCGCATTTGCAAGATCATGCGGACGGAGTGGAAGTAGTGCAAGATAAAGTTGCGAAGATCACAAAGGATGAAAACACATTTACTTCCCTAACGGAATCCGGAAAAGAATTTCAAAGCAAAACTGTTATTTATACGGCAGGCCGGCATCCGCGAATGCTCGGAGTACCGGGAGAAGAGGAGCACAGGAACTTAGGAGTGACTTATTGTGCGACATGCGATGCGCCCTTGTTCGGAGGAAAAGACGTTGCAGTAATCGGCGGAGGGAATACAGGCGCGGAAGCTGTTATTATGTTGCAAAAAATTGCTTCGCATATTTACCTTCTCCACGACACAGACAAACTCAATGCCGATCCTGTACTCATAGCAAACTTCGAAAACGACCCGAAGGTAACTATTCTCTACAACACTCAGACAACGGGCATTACCGGCGAACAGCTCGTATCGGGATTATCGTACAAGAACAAAGCAACTCAAGAGGAAACGACTCTCGCCGTTGAGGGCATATTCGTAACTATCGGAGCTAATCCAAACACGGAACCCGTAAAAGATTTAATCGAGCTTAACAAATTTAAAGCCATCCCCGCGGACAGATACGCTGTAACAAGCGTTCCCGGATTCTTCGCAGCAGGAGACGTTACTGATATCCGCGATGCGCAAATAGTAGTTGCAGCAGGTCACGGATGCTCCGCCGCGCTTTCAGCAGGGGACTACATCAGCAGACTTCCAAAATAATTCCGCCCCATGAATATACGGCGCATATTCCCATCATCACATTACGCGCTCTTATCCCTGTTCTACCTTATCGGAACAGAGGTTTGGTTTGCGTTAAGCAGATGGCCTGTGTTGCTGTTTTTTATTATTGTAGCTGTACTCATTATCGGCATTATTTTAATACGATCAGAAGAAGGCTCTGACTTCCATCCAACGCAGGCAATCCTACCAACGCTTGCGGCGTTCGGGTTTACTGCATTCGCGATATACCTCCCGCAAACATTCTTCTTGCATATCTATTTCATTATTTGCTCAATTATCTTCTTTGCCATTCTTAAATACGGCGCAAAGCAAGCATGGCCTACATGGAACCTGACTATATCCCTGGTCGTTTTATTTGCGTGCACAGCATCTGTAATCGGCTGGAGATTTTACTTATACACCTCGGTAGGCTACATAGTTGCAATACTATTTCCAGTTATCAGTCTTACGGCGTTTCAATCGCTTGTTCGATATACCCGATCCATACAAGAAACGGCGCTGCTATCGCTCGCACTTGGCCTCGTATTAACGGAAACGGTATGGATTCTGCAATTCTTACCAATGAATTTTATTGTTCAATCGGGACTCATCGTTTCCTTGTATTATGCATCAATGCAAATTATCGCTTCGACGTACGAACGGCGATTAACGCGCCGTTTTATGATTGAACTTGCCATCGCAGGGGCAGTCGGCATTGCTTTCTTGCTTGCTACAGCGCATTGGTCATAAATTTGCTATACTACACACATGGCCTCAGAACCAAAAACAGTAAAATTTTCTCTCGGTATGCTTATTGCAATTGTCGCCCTACTTGCATGCGTAGGTGCAATTGGCGGATACATAGGATCGCATATCAATAAAACAGCGCGCATAGAAGTATCTCCATCATCGCAAAACAGTTCAGGAACAATGATTCCTGTATCACAACAAGTGACTGTCTCTCCTGGCAAGCTCGCATCCGACGTTGTGGCGTCCAAGTCCAAATCTATTTTTCTTCTTGTTCACAAAACAGCTAAGGGCGTAAAAGTATTTGCAACCGGGGTCGCCGTTACAAACGATGGAATTATTGCTTCGACCCAAAACGGCGGCACTGACCCGGTATTCGCACTCGGAGAAGATGCCACCCTCATTGAAGCTACACAAATCGGAACGGATGTACTTACAGGAATACATTTTTTCAAACTGCAAAATGCGCTCATAAATCCTATTGATGTAAATCAAACGACACCAAAAATCGGATCTACTTTTTTGGTATTGTCCCGATCATCTGTCACAACATCTCCTCTTATTCAAGAAACTATCATGTCCCAAATTCATCCCGCGTCAGCAGACACGCCTGAAGGAATTCAGCAGATAGGAGGAATCCAAATGATAACAAACGCAGTACCAGGATCTGCAATATTGGACGAAGATGGGAAGCTTGCAGGGCTATTACTTACTGATGATGGATCATCTGTCGTACTAGCTTCAGACGTCGCACAAGCGATTTCAAGACTTTCGTCGAATACACTTTCTTACAATCCGTTTACTGATCTTGGATTCACCATCAGCTGGAGCCTCCAGGAAGATGCTCAATCTCACTTAGGAATAAAAGCAGTAGTGCAGTCCGTCGCACCGAAAAGCATCGCTTCTCAAGGAGAGCTAAAGACTGGCGACATTATTACGGCAGTAAACACAAGCACCGTCAGCTGGGATAGCAATATCACAAATCTTCTTACGGGCAATCAAATTCAGCTCACCGTATTGCGCAATGGCATTTCCACCTCTATCACACTCGCGAAACAAGCTTCGTAAATAGCCTATGGCTCGATTTCGACCAAATATCGTCCTTATTACAGCAAGTATTATCGTACTGCTTATTATCTTGTCGCTCGCTCAAGAAGTAAATCGTCGCTGGCAAGTGCAGAACCAAATCCATGAATTACAGTCGCAAGTAGACTCTATGCAGAAACACCTCGTAGAATTACAGCAACTCAACGAATATTTTAAAACATCTGACTATAAGGAACGCCTTGCGCGCGAACAGCTCAATTATCGCGCTCCCGGAGAAAAAGTCGTCCTCATTCCAGAGACAGCAGCATCCAATAATCAGACGCCCACTACAACTGCGACAGCAACTCCTCCACAGTCAAATCCACTGAAGTGGTGGTATCTCTTTTTTGTGAATACCAAAAATTCATGAACAGACTAAAGGTAATAAGCACCAGCATTATCATCATACTTATTGCATTCATTAGCATCTGGGCATATACGCTTTCGTTTTCAAATCCTACCCATAGCATTTCAAAGGCATTTCCGTGGCCGATAGCGTGCAGTACAAGAGGGTGTATTACGAGTCAGGAGTGGTCGCATCAAAGAGCATACGATATTGCATTCGCCGCTGCGACGGGGAAGACTATGCCGTCCGATGCGGCAACACTAACAACAATCATACGTCGCCATCTCATCACCCATGCGGAAATTCAATCACCGATCAGCCTACAAGATGCGGTGCGCTATCGTACGGCAATTTTGCACACCACAGACATCTCGACACTCAGGCCGCTCGGCATTACATCTTTCGCAGATTACGATTCCAATATTATTTTACCGTTTTTGGAACAAGAAGCGCTCATGAAACAGCGAAATATTACAAATACTGACGACTTATACAAAGACTTAGCCCATCAGCGAACTATCATCCTCTTGCTTTTTCATTACCATTGGAATATTGATAGGGGAGAGGTTGAAGCAAAATAAATCCATGCGGGTATGATTCAGTGGTAGAATACGACCTTCCCAAGGTTGAAACACGGGTTCGATTCCCGTTACCCGCTCCTTTCTTACAAATAAACTTGACTTTTTTACAATAATAGCATATAATAATAAAGGATTTTTCAGTTGCATAGGGCAACTGGAAAAGGCTCTTACACAATTCAAAAGGGAAGAATCGTGAACATGCAGAAGCTGTTCTTAACTGTGACACTGCTCCTGAGCGGAGCCTCAATCACTCATGCACAGCAGTACCCAAAAGCGACCGGCTACGTCAACGATTTTGCTCAATTGCTCAGTAGCGAGCAACGAATTGAGCTCAACGACGCACTGGCCTCGTTCGAGAAAGAAACATCGATCGAAATAGCCGTCGTTACCGTGCCCTGGCTTAATAACCAGAGCGTGGATGAGTACGCCAAAGGAATCGGAAAAGAGTGGGGCGTGGGGAAAAGCGGCCAAAATAATGGCATAGTTTTCCTCATCGCCCCAAAAGAACGCAAGATGCGAATCGAAGTAGCATCGGGCATTCGCTCAATGCTTACCGACAGCCGTGCGGACCAGATTAGAGATTTGGCAGTTTTGCCTCATTTTAAATCAGGCAACATGGCACAAGGAGTTTTGGGCGGGGCGCACGCAATCATGAACGCTCTGAACACGACTTCAGAGCAACCATCTCCCGCTTCCTCGGAACAATCGTACGACAGTACGACTGGGCTTTGGATTGGCGTGGGGGTTGCCGTCGTGGTACTAATCCTGATTGTTGCTCTCGTTGTGACAAATCGCTTCGAGAATCGCAGGTATATTCTTGAAAAAAGAGGGGTTATTACAAATCGATTTTCTCAAGCACTTGAAACAGCAAAAAATCCTGAAATTAAGGAGAAAACGCGAACTGATCTCAATGGGTTGGCCGAACGACTTTCCTCAATCAATGAGGTAACGCCGAAAAGCAGGGGAGTCGCCTGGTCAAAACTTCGAGAGGAGCTCGAATCAGTTAATTTCCTACTTGGTAGTGCTGAACGCAAAATCAAGCAAGAAATTGCTTTCGCCAAGAAGGCACGAGAAGAAGGTCCAGAGCTCTTCAACAGAATCCCTGGCATGATCGAGGAGGCGGAGGGTAGGCTTGCCAATAGCACCTCCGCAAAAGCAGCTCAACATCTCAAAGATGCACGAGCAAAGTACGATCAAGCACGGACTCAGTATTCAGGATTAAGTACCACTGACTGGATTATTCTCTATGTGCTCTTAAGCGAAATTGAGAGCAGCGTCAATCGAGCAGCGGCGACTAATCACCAAGCAGAGTCCAGCGACCACTCTTCACATTCGGACCAGCCCTCCAATTCATCTCTTGGATTTGGAGATGCTAGCGGGTTTGGAGGAGGTGGAGGATTCGATGGTGGAGGTTCTCTTGGTAGTTGGTAGTTCTTTCTTAACGCTCAAAACTCTTGGCGGTCATTCGACTTCCAAGAGTTTTTCTTTTTCATAAAAAAATCCCCCTCGTATTCCGAAAGGGGACTGATTACAAAGCTTCGATAATTCACCTAACTCACGTAATCTAGCTCACGAATAAAGCGGAGCTTAGATAGTGCCGGCGATTGCAACGCCTGATCAAGCGCATCACGAAACTCTTCCTTACTTTCTCCACGCAACGCCTCAAGAAGTCTCAGAAACAACTCGCGCTCTTGACTCGTCACCTCTAGTTGCTCGATTTCATGGTCCCAACTCTCGGGTGGATATGAATCTATCTCTTCCTCGGTTCTCTTTTTCCGATATCGATCCGACACATTGACGATGAGAATCATGAGAGCAAGTGCGACAAACACTATCAACGTTTTGTACGCGCTGACCTGTGACAGAAAAGCAACGGCGAATACTACGCAAACATACAACAGCGCCGCTATGGTGACCCGGAACATATGCGCCCCGCTAATCTCGTCCAATCTCCGAATATACCAGCGCACATAGAATCCTCCGACAAGAGCCTTCATCTCGCCTCGCTCAGACGTATCCAGATACATGAGCCTTCTCCTTGTAAAGAGCAACCAATCAAACCATCCAACATGTGAATGTAGTACACTTATTATCAATTGTCAAGCTATTTGACTGGCTCCAGAGCGAAGTCGAGGGCGAGGGCTTTTGAAGAATTACTCTTGATGTGAAGCTTGTTAATGAGAAGAGTTTTGTAACCTGGCTTAGACACAGAAGCCGTATACTCTCCCTTAGGCGCCAAGATAAAGAATCGGCCGTTCTTGTTCGTTACCTTTGTCTGCACAATGCGATTCGTCTTTGCGTCGTATAAGCGAATGATGGACAAATCAAGCATCTTCCTCGATCCTCGATCAACAACTGATCCGATACCGCGCTGATGGGAAAGCAGAATATATAATTTCAAAATAAATAACAGCAAATACAGCACTTCAAATACGATATTCAGCTTACCCGGTACAAGAAGAAGCAAATACGTATTAATCGCACCTCCGATGAACAGGAACACAAACCCAACCCTGTCGACGAACTCGATAAGCTGATCCCAATACCTTCTCAGTGCAGTATTTCCGACAGGAGCAGTTTCTTCTCGATCCATAGGAACAACAAGGTGAGGGATCTTTTCCGGATCCTGGTCAGTAATCTCGAATTCTTCTCCGAGATAAACTCTCTCTCCATCACGCAACGTGACAGGTGGCTTCTTGCGAGCAGGGAACACAAATCCTGATTCGCTTGCAACAATATAGTACTTTCCGACCGGCAACAGGAATCCGAACTGACCATCATTACCCGTTACCTGTGTTTCCTTTAATTGGTTAAACTCTGCATCAAATACTTGAACAACTGCCTGAGCAACCGGCTTGCCAAGATCGCTATCAACTACGATACCCCAGCGATCTTTTCGCTTATGCACAGTGAAGAATGAGCCAAGGAAACGCCCCCATTGTGCGATATTTGGAAGAATGTTTGAAGCTAAGAATGGAGTGCTTAATGCAAGAGCTGCAGCTGCGAGGCTACTTGTAATAGCTTTTGCTTTTTCTGCGATAGCCTTTGCAATAACGCTTGGATCAACGTTCAAAATCTTCGCAATCGCATTAGTAATTCCATCCTTAATAGCATCAACACCACCAAGCACTGAGTCCGTTGGCACGGTATTTGTCACAATACATGCAACATCAAGCGGGTCGCAGATAGTGGGTGTTGGGGACGGAGTTGGAGTCGGTGTTGGAGTATCACAAGCTTCACCAGAGACACATGGCGTAGGCGATGGGGACGGAGTTGGAGTATCACATACTTGTCCTGCAACACATGGCGTTGGGTCTGGAGTAGGTGTTGGCGGAGGACAATTTGGATTATATCCAAATGGATTACATGACGGGGTTGGGCTGGGTTCTACGGAAGTAGTTGGGCTTGGCGTTGGACCATCTATCACCGTCACCATTGCACTGCCGTCGGCAGATTGCGCATATGCAGAAGGAAGTAGGCGAGATAGCAATCCATGCGTTGCAGTATTCGCATAGGCAACAAGAGATTGCAAACCACTTGCATCCGTAAGCTTTAGCAACACATACGTATACGTTCCAGGAGGATCATTAAACGTGAGTGTTCCCAAATCAACATTACAAGACGATGAGGACACCGGATTGGAAATTGTTTTTACAAATGGTACCGGACGGCTTTGATCAAGATTGGTATTCCAAAAACATTTTCCTCCTTGAGACATTCCCGTTAACGAGGTCGTCCAACCATTTGGATCATAGCTCGCACTAGCATCTAACCCAATACGCACAGGTACCCCGCGAGACACATAAATATGCGGTTCTGGTGGCGCATTATTAAGGCTGAACTTCGCCACAGCGACCGGGGCAAGGTTCGCATTTTTATCTAATACAACAATAGTTATAGACGCGATATTAGAAACAGCCCCCGAAGCATCTGTAATACGCAATACAGGGTAAATATATCTGCCGGGAGCATCATTAAACGTAAGCATCCCTAAATCTATATTGCACGATACTGGAGAGGCAGGATTTAGTATAACTTTTTCAAATGTTGCGGTACCGGTATTTAAATCTTTATTCCATTCACATTTTCCTCCTTGAGAAACTCCTGTGGTAGGCGTTGTCCATCCATTCGGATCAGTGCTTGTATCGGCACCTAAGTAAATATGTGTTGGTACGCCCTTAGTAACTGCTTGCTCGGGACCATATAAACTGCTATCTGCCTTAACCTGGGCAACCGCGACAGGTGGCTTATTAGTAGGGTCTGAAGCAACTACATTAATAGTGATTTGAGCCTCAGGAGACGCACCTGCCGATGCATCAGTGACCCTTAAGACATTATAGGTATACGTTCCGGGAGCATCATTAAACGTCAGCATTCCCAAATCTACAGTGCACGTTGCAGCAGTTGCTGGATTCGTTATCGTTTTCGCATACGGAGTCGGAATCGCTTTACTGAGAGCCGTATTTATCTCACATTTTCCTCCTTGGGAAACTCCTGTGGTTGCTGTTGTCCATCCATCCGGATCAGTGCTGCTCGCTCCATTAATTACTATATGCACGGGAGTACCTCTTGGCACAACAGCGCTGGTATTAAGAACCGATCCATCAACGCTCACTTTTGCAACTGCAACTGGCGGCTTATTTACGGGCGGAGTAACTGGGTTGATTTGAACGCTTGCATACGAAACCATTCCGGTATTATCCGTAATTTTAAGCAGGGGGTATGTGCCCGATGTTTGAAATGTATGAATTCCAAGATCAATCCCTTTACCGCACGCGCTAGGATCTTTTGGGCTCGAAATTACGCGATCATACGAAGCTGATGAGGAAAGCGACGTATTCCATGCGCATGATCCTCCATTCGATATTCCCATAACAGGATCGTTCCAAGCGTTAATGCCATTGTTTTGAGCGTACAGGTACGTACTCGTCAGCGAAGGAGACCACGACTGAGAGCCATCGCCATACAATTGCGTTGGCACACCCTTTGGGACACTAATTGCTGTGCCATTGTTCTGATAACCGTTCTGAGTAACGCCAACCCCTGTAACAGAAACGATAGCTCCTGGACGATGTATTATTACTCCAACCGAAACACTTGAAGAGCCTCTTGCGCCAGCAGCATCGATAACATTAAGCCAGAAAGAAAATTGAGTAGCGTTGCCACTATTAACAGTGACTGTTCCTAAATCGAACTTACAATCATCAGGACTAGCAGGGTTTTGCACTGTCTGATACACAGACGATCCGCGGTACAGCACGCAACTTCCTCCTTGGGAAACTCCTGTGCCAGGCGTTGTCCAACCATTCGGGTCAGTACTTGCAGATCCATCAACAACAAGGTGCAGACTAGCTCCATTCGGAACAACTGGCTCAGAACTCCCAGCCTTCACTCCATTTATAAGATAGACCGCCTTTGGAGAAGGGGCGCTATTTGAACCGGAAGCCTGGGGTTTTACTGATCCAGATAAAACGATAGACTGGCTAAACGAATTCGATATCGTCACCTGGTACGTAGCAACAGCACTTTGAGATGTAAATTTATCCGCAAACGATATATCACAATCTGTTTGCGTGTTTGGGTTAGTAATTGTTTGATTTACGCCTCCGCCAGAAGAGTTCTTTATAGCCCATACACACTTACCGCCCTGATGAACACCGTTGCCATTACTATTACTCCAAGCAGCACTCGTAAAATTAACATGCAATGTATACGTCACGTTCGTGTTAAGCGGTGCTCCATTCGGATAGGAAGGGGAACTTGTTACAGAGAGTGTCGTGCCAGGGAATGGGTCGGGCGGCGTAGCATTTGCGAAACTAACGCTAGAAATAGCTAGAATACTAGCAAATCCTAAAAAAATATATCGAAAATACGACATCTTCATATACTCTCCATTATGCCATGTTTACAAAAAAGATTATACACATGCATACTTACCACTATGACGTTTCGAGAACGGGTATTAACAATAGTTATGGATATCCCGAAAGGTAAAACGATGACATATGGGGAAGTTGCTGCGCTTGCCGGAAGCCCGAATGCATACCGCGCAGTAGGCTCAATTATGAAGCATAATTATGACCCAAGTATTCCATGCCATCGCGTTATTAAGGCCGACGGCACGCTCGGGCAATATAATAGAGGAGAAGCTCGAAAAGCGCAGTTGCTTCGCCAAGAGGGCGCACTCTAGCTGGCAAATTTCCCGATATTCGCTACACTACGACATACCGCCATCTTAGCTCAGTCGGTAGAGCATTACACTCGTAACGTAAAGGTCGTGGGTTCGATTCCCACAGATGGCTCATAGGGTATACTTACACCATGCAATCCACAGAACTTCAAGCAACAATAGATGACCTTGCACGGCGGCTCACGAAAGTGGCCGACCGTCTTTGACGTTGCGAGCAAGAAACAAAGGATAGAAGAGATTACAGAACTTCAACAAAAGCCAGACTTTTGGAATAATCAAGAAGATGCCAAGAAACTGACGCAGGAACTGGCAACCCTGCAACGCGACGTTGAGTTTGTATCCGGGATAGAAAAACAGCTCGCAGATGCGAAAGAATTGCTTGACATACTCACAGACGCTGACGAGCAATCACAACAAGAAATTTCGGAGACTTTGGAAAAATTAGAAAAACAACTCGCGGATAAAGAATTTTTATTACGCTTTAATGGTCCACACGATTCTAATAATGCAATCATAACTATTCAATCTGGAGCCGGGGGAACAGACGCACAAGACTGGGCAGAAATGCTGGAGCGCATGTATATGCGATTTGCAGAACAAAAGGGGTGGGGGGTCACACTAGTAGACCGCGCACTTGGCGAAGAGGCGGGTGTCAAACATTCTACGTTTATTATTTCAGGCGACCATGCGTATGGGCTGCTCAAAGGCGAACATGGCGTACATCGATTAGTGAGATTGTCTCCGTTTAATTCAGATAATTTGCGCCAAACATCTTTTGCGCGAGTGGAAGTTATTCCAGAAATCGCAGAAGCAGAGGCTCCAGAAATCGACCCAGCAGACCTGGAAATAGATACATATCGCGCATCGGGAGCCGGCGGGCAGCACGTAAACAAAACGAGTTCCGCAGTGCGCATTCGCCACATTCCCACAGGAATTGTTACTGCATCCCAATCACAGCGATCTCAGGCGCAAAACAAGGCAACTGCAATGGGAATGCTTTCCGCAAAATTGCAGCTCCTTATAGAACAGCAAAATGTTCAGCAAGTAAAAGACCTGCGAGGCACCCATCAGGAAGCGTCTTTTGGGAACCAAATCAGATCATATGTGTTGCATCCGTACACACTCGTGAAAGACCATCGTTCGAATGTGGAAACGCGAAATGCGCAAAAGGTTTTAGATGGAGACATTGGCGATTTTCTTGTGGTATACTAACAAAGCTTCCCATGATTACGTTCACGAAAGTCTCCAAAGCATACTCAGAGAAAAGCCCCGCGCTATCTGACGTCACCATCACGATTCCAACGGGGGATTTCGTTTCTATCGTTGGGCAATCTGGAGCAGGAAAATCTACATTATTAAAGCTTCTATCTGCAGAAGAAAAGCCATCTACTGGCAATATCGTTATCGATGGGTGGGATATTACCAAGATTAAGAATTGGCAGGTTCCGTATTTGCGCAGACAGATCGGCGTCGTATTCCAAGATTTTAAACTGTTGCCAAAATATACGGCATTTGAAAATATTGCATTTGCAATGGAGGTAGGAGGAGCTGATCCAAAAGAAATCCGCTCATCCGTTCCGCAAATATTGAAACTTGTAAACCTGGTTGATAAAGCGAATACGTATCCGAACGAAATGTCAGGTGGGGAACGCCAGCGTGTTTCCATTGCACGCGCACTTGCATACAAGCCTCAAATTTTGCTTGCAGACGAACCTACGGGAAACTTGGACGCATTAAACTCGTGGGATATCGTTCAACTGCTCATCAAGATTAATAAGCTTGGGACAACCGTTTTATTGGCAACGCATAACGATGACATCGTAAACGCTTTAAAAAAACGCGTGATAACATTAAGCCAGGGTAAACTTATTTCAGATCAGCAAGGCGGAACATATAAACTATAACTATGATTGGAATTACACTACTTCGCATATTTCGCAATGCATTCCGAAACTTCAGGAGAAACGTATGGCTATCTATTGCAACGACCGTCATCATGACACTCACGCTGATCGTGATTTCATTCTTATACGTCGTCAACGTCATTGGAACCCAGGTACTCACTACATTCAGCCAGAAAGTGGACATTGCCGTTATCTTCAAAGACACAACAACCCCGGACCAAATCAATGTAATCAAGCAGGCAATCGACGGCAGACCCGACGTCCAAGATACACATATAACGACCAGCGAAGATGCACTCAACCAATTTAGAGAAAAGCATAAGAATGAGCCATACATCGAACAGGCATTAAGCGAACTACAACGAAATCCGCTTCCAAACAGCATGTACATCGTTGCAAAGGACCCTCAATTCTATACGGACATTTCAAATAGTCTTAAGGATCCAACCTACAGTCAGTACATCGATAAAGTGAATTTCGAGGATTCCAAATCAGTCATCGAAAAGCTCATCCACATCATGACGATTACGAAAAATACGGCACTCATTGTTACGGGAATATTCGCAATTCTCGTAATGCTCATCATGTTCAACACAATTCGATTAGCCATCTACAGCTTCCGGGAAGAGATCGATATTATGCGGCTAGTAGGAGCATCGCGCTGGTATATCCAAAGTCCGTTTATCGTAGAATCCATGCTCGTTGCCGTTATTAGCGTCACTATCAGCATTATACTTACATTCCTGGTATTAAATGCTGGCGCGAACCAAATTAATCAATTCTTTTTCTCAGGACAACAAGCAACGTTCGATATCTACGCATACACAACATCGCACTGGGTTCAGTTGATTGGAGCGGAAGCGGGGGTTGCACTCCTCTTGGCAATCATGAGCAGCTACATCGCCGTACGACGATACTTAAAATAAACTAGATAGTCTTGAGAATATCGATCAACTTCGGAGGCACTTCTTCTACGTGCACTAGCTGAGACTGGCTCATCACATCATACAAAGAGGGGATGAAGCGAGAGTTCCTAATCATAATACGCACTAAATTTCCTTCAAATCTATCTGTTGGCAAGATGCGAACTTCTAACACGCCGCTATGGGATCGTATTTTTTTCAACATATCATAACGAAGTTCTTCTACCCATGCATCAATAATCCTCGGCACTCCCGATGCCACTGCAATATCGTCTCGTGAGCCCGTGTGTGCCAGTGTTCCGTTGTGTAATAGCAATAACGGCAAATTCATTTGCTCTGCATTCTGAGTCACTCGCGTGGTAAGAAGAACCGTCTTGCCAGCGCACGCAACATTTAAAAATCGCTGCGTTTCTTCAACACCAAATGCATCAAGCACATCGTCTAGTAACAACACGGGAGCATCCGAAAGAGATGCGCGAATTAATCCGTATGCAATTTTTTCCGTAAAGGACAACGTCTGCATATTCCTATTCGCCAACTGCTTCATTTCAAGAAGCTCCAGCAATTCGCCGATGCGAGCAGGCAAGTGGGGAACATCATACTCATCGCCGAACTCTACAAGGTTGTCATACACTGTCTTACTCGCATGCAATTCCTCATGATTAACTGATACATATCCAGAACGGAGCGCTGCATCTCCAGAAATATCCTTTCCATTCACAATGGCGCTTCCAGATACAATATCCAAATCTCCGCAGAGCATTTTCAGTAAACTGGATTTTCCAGACGCTGGCGCACCATACACCAACACATGCTCTCCGTGATGTACCGTAAAAGAAATTCCATGCAATACGTCCGTGTCTAATCCGCGATATCGCGCTTTTACATTCTTCACATCAACAAACGCATCATTCATGCATGTAAGTATACCAAAAATAAAAGAGAGGCGATACGTGAGTACGTACCACCTCGAATTCGAAAAAGCATTATGCTGTTTCCCTTTGCCGAGCTTCTTGTATCCAGTTCGAAATTTGGGGACTGGGGTTATGGTCGAATGCAAAGTGGTTAACGAGGTTTGTGCGCCTCCCGTCCATGCTCGGATCTTCAGGAGCAATCCAGGATATCGTCTGAGCAAAATCGCGCAGTTCGCCCATCGCTGCATGATGAGAAAGATCGCACAATTCGCGTTCGTATGTTTCAAACTGATCAGCAAATGCATTCAGCAGAACGCGACCAGGGCATGTGAAGTATCTATCAGCATTCTGCGGCTGAAGAAACAATTGAGCGAACGTTCCTATGCGTCGCAACCAGGCAGATCGCCCATGGACATCGCAAATCCCTCCAATCCGATGCGCGTCAGCGGCAATCATGGAGACCAAGGCTGCAACATCCTGGCCATCGTCAGGACTGAATCCGACGCAAACAGTTTCTCGTGTTTTCCTGCCGAGAAGCGTGGTCATCTCTTCCAAGTGGCACATTCCATGACTCAGCCAAAAGAAATCCACCTGCTTTCTACCGATCAACGACTTGAGCACGATGCATGCCAATACCGACGAAACACCACGATCCGAAATGACGAGATTCACTTCATCAATTTTAAGGGGCCGGACCTTCATGCCACACACTCGCTTTCCAGGGTTTGAAAAAGAGCACTCATAACAGAATCTCTACACACCAGGCTACTTACACCCTACGACCACTCCTGATCTTTTAAAACTTGACAATAGTACTATTATATACTAATTTATACGTACTCGCGAAACGACCGAACATTCCCATATCAATAAGGAGCTAGTCATGTTGCCAAGCATTTGGATTGCTACCCATGCGCCATGGTGGGTTGTGATGATTGCAACGATTTGCGTTACGACAGGATTACTGTACCTCATCAGATGGAAGACAGAAGGCGTCGTCTATGACGTGGCCTTCTCCAGCTGCCCTGGTGACGCTTCGCTGGCGCTCTATTACGGACTTGTTGCCGGCATATGCCAGCATGAACTTCCAAAGGGAGTCCATACAGAGGCCTGGTATCACGTAACGGTCGCCGTCTTGGCGCTCGTTGCCGGGATTGTTATCCAGTACGTTGGCCTTAAAAATGGTAGAGAATCGAACAGCTGGAACAATCTTCCGGCTCAATGGTTTCACAACTTGTTCATCGTGCCAGTGCTGTCATACGCAGTAGTTAGCACTTTGCCAGTAGCTTGGCATAGCACAAACCTACCTTTGACAACATCTGCTTTTGGATGTGCTTTGCTCTGGCTCATATTATTCGCAATCGACGCCGCCGAAGGATCTCTGGATCCGCGAAGGAACCCGCGAATGCTCGTAAAAATACGATGCGAGCAAGAGTAGCACCAACGCCTCTTGCGCCACCGCACACTACATCACCGTCAGCCACAAACTGACGGTGTTTTCTTTACAAAACTTGTATTATTTCGCATTTTCATTGAAACTATTGATACATTCCCGGATCGTCTAGCGGCAGGACGCAAGACTCTGAATCTTGAAACTGGGGTTCGAATCCCTGTCCGGGAACAAATAAAAACGACCGCAGGGCGAACCATACGGTCGAAACATTACATGTATCCCTTTGCGACATACAGAAGGCGAGCGAGGACTTCGTACGGCACAAATCGAAACTTGCTGCGACACCACACTTGAGTGGATGCAGGAGGGTACGGTTTACCCATCGTGCACACGCTTACCACTTCCATTCCAAAGTGGCGATAACACATCACCATTCGCCATGCGTGTTCCGGATGCGCCTCCACATGGATTTTGGTAATCCGCTGCGGTTGCAAGTAGCACGTTACCTGTTCATGCACCGTTTCATAGGTACCGACATACTCTCGATGATGAACATCGGAACTTTCAGCAGAACGATACCCAAGCAAACTCTTGTCGAGATATGCTCCGATTTCACCTTGCACGCAGAAGGGGAGTTTGTGCTCCATGGCGATGACAGCTACATGGCACGCAATCGCCTTATTGCAGATATCATCAGATCGACCAAACGTGCATGCGCACACGGCCTGGGCGTCATCGCTCCAATTGGGCAATCGCACTCTCCAACAAATAAAGCATTGAATACATTTCCATATAAAGTACATTCCGATATCTCCTGAATTATTCGATTCCCTCAGAACATACTATATAAGCATATAATTATATATTAGTCAACTATTATAAAATACTTACTCACACGTCAGGAAAATAAAATAGCCCGCCTCAAATTAAGACGGGGCTAAAAAGAAGAGGAGTAGCTGAGCGTAAGGCATTATTAGGTGTAATAAATGGTCGCGTAAGCTCCACATCCCGACAGCCTAGCAAGCAGGTTATGGGTTTTAATTGCAACGTCATTCCATTCCGCATACTCTCCAGGATTTGCTGCGAGCCGAACATAGTCCTCCTGAAGCCGTTGGGCCTGCTCCCGATATTTTTCTGGGCACTCAGGCAACTGCGAAATTCCAATCAACGCAACTCTGCAGAAATTCACCATCCCCGCATCCGCATTACACGGATCCATCGAAATAATCTGCATAGCAACATCTTCTGCAACACTCTCCCAACTCATAAAAAAGTCCTTATTGTTAGAGGGCAAACGTCGGACATCCAAAAATAATCCGACGTATGAATATATATTAAAAATAATAAAAAGTCAATGGCAATCTTCGGTATACTGCATACATGACCATCACAAAAATCGGGCATTGTTGCCTTCATATTATAGAAAACGGCGTAGGGATTTTGACGGATCCGGGAATGTTTACAAACGAACAAAATTCACTCACCGGCATTTCAATCATTATTATTACGCATGAGCATGGGGACCATTTTCATATTGATTCCGTAAAAGAAGTTCTTAGGAATAATCCTGAAGCGAAAATTATAACAAATAGCGCTGTTGCGAAATTATTAGAAAAACAGGGGATTGCGTGCGAGATTGTAGAAGATGGACAAACAACGACGATAAAAGAAATTACTATTAGCGGATTCGGGAAAGATCACGCCGTTATCTACAAAACAATTCCAGTTGTGATGAATACCGGGTACTTGATTGCAAGCAGATTCTTTTTGCCAGGCGATGCATTTATAACGCCGAATGTTCCAGTAGAAATTCTGGGTATGCCAATTGCTGGCCCATGGATGAAAATTTCAGATTCACTGGATTGGGCACTTTCAATTAAACCAAGAGTTTGCATCCCGATTCACGATGCGATTTTAACTTCTCGAACATGGATATACACGGTGCCAAAAAAAGTATTGGAAGATGCGGGAATTCAATTTGATGCACTAGAACCTGGCGAGAACGTAGAATATTAGCCCTAAGTTGGGTATAGTTAATCGCATGAATATATATATTGGCGCTGATCATCGTGGGTTTGCAATGAAGGAGGGGATTGTCGCATGGCTTGCTCAAGAAGGGTATGTGGTAGAAGATATGGGTGCCCAAGAATTCACAGAAGGAGATGATTATCCGGATTACGCCGTATCTGTTGCACAAAAAATCGCACAAGACCCGGAGAATACCCGCGGCATTTTACTATGCGGATCAGGAGTGGGCGTTGCAGTTGCCGCAAACAAAATCGCAGGAGTGCGCGCCGCAAATATTCAATCCGTAGACGTGGCAAAGACCGCACGGAATGATGATGATATCAACGCTCTCTGCCTAGGTGCCGACCTCCTCGCGCTCGACGAAGCGAAGGCGATTATTGCAACATTTTTAGATACTCCATTTTCAGGATTGGAACGGCACGAACGCAGAGTCGAAAAAATAAAGAAATTAGAACAATGAACGATAACATCGAAATCGTGCCGGCGATTTTAAAAACAACGTACGAAAAAATAGAAGAAGACTGGAATAAAGTAGTGGGTGCAGCGGAGCACATTCAGATAGATATTACTGACGGAATTTTTGCGGGCAATGAAAGCTTTATGGATATTCCGCGATTGGCAGATTTGCCTCAATCCCAAAAAATCGAATTGCACATAATGGTCCAAACCCCTGCTGATTACGTTGAAGATATTATCGACGTAAATCCCAGCCGCTGTGTATTTCATATTGAAGCTTTTTTAGGAACGATGGATTTGCCGTTTGTATATAACACGGTAGGAGAATACACCAGCGCAGAAATGGGCGTTGCCATAAACCCTGACACCGATATTTCTCGGCTCACGGAATATTTACCACTAGTTCAATACGTATTATTCATGGGATACAAGCCAGGGTTCGCCGGGCAAGATATTGATCCAGAAATTTTCAAAAAAATAGCAGACTTTCATACTAAAAATCCTGCAGTAAAAATCGCCGTAGATGGCCACGTAGACAAAGAAACTATTTCGCAATACGCAGAAGCAGGTGCAACTATTTTTTGTGCAAATTCAAGTATATTTAAAAAAGGAGATCCTGCAGAAAACATAAAGCAGCTCGAGCTGCTTGCGCAAAGTGCATAAAAGCCGTGGTATACTTACGAGCAATGCAAAAGCTCACAACACGCGAAGATCTAGAGCGCATGGCAAATACTATCAGGAAAGATATTATTGCGATGTTGGTAGAGGCCGGTTCGGGCCACAGCGCAGGCCCGTTAGATTTGGCAGACATTGCAACAGCATTGTACTTCAATGTTTTAAATACCAGCCCAGATAAAAAGCACGATCCAGACCGAGATCGATTACATATCTCGTGCGGACACACCGCTCCGGTATGGTATGCCGTACTTGCGCGCGCAGGATATTTTCCCGTTGAAGAATTAAAGACGTTACGGAAATTAGGGACAAGACTGCAGGGCCACGTTGATAGATTAACGACTCCCGGAATTGAAAGTTCTGCGGCAAGCTTAGGGCAAGGATTAGGCATTGCATGTGGAGCTGCCTATGCAGGGAAGATCAATAATCAAACATACCAAACATATGCGCTGTTATCTGACGGGGAACACGATGAAGGGTCCACGTGGGAAGCAGTTGCGTTTGCGGGCCACTATAAGCTGGCGCATTTAACTGCAATCATTGATAGAAACAATATTCAAATAGATGGTCCAACAGAAAGCGTGATGCGCAAAGAAAATTTTAAAGAAAAATATGAAGCATTCGGATGGCACGTCATTGAAATCGACGGGCACAATTTTGAGGAAATAATTTCTGCATGCAATGAAGCAAAGGCGATTGTTGAGCAGCCGGTATGCATTATCGCGCATACGATTGCGGGAAAAGGCGTGGACTTTATGGAATACCAATACCAGTGGCATGGCAATCCGCCCAATAAAGAGCAAGCACAAGAAGCGCTCAAGCAACTAAGAAGTCTTGGCGATAAAATAACTCCATCCGACATATGAGCAATTTTTCAAAAGACGCACATTTATCGCCATCAACATTGCACAAAGACGTGCCCATGGCTGCAACTCGAGACGGATACGGCATCGGTGTTGTCGAAACTGGGAAAAAAGACGAAAGCGTCGTGGTACTGTGCGCAGACTTAACAGAATCTACGCGAAGCCAAGGATTTAAAGACGCATTTCCAAATCGATTTATCGAAATGGGAGTAGCAGAACAAAACATGGCGGTGGTTGCAACGGGCTTGGCGCTCAATGGGAAAATTCCATTCGTTGCAACGTACGCCGTATTTTCGCCAGGAAGAAACTGGGACCAAATACGCATCTCCGCATGCTATAACGAGGCTCATATTATTTTTATCGGCGCGCATGCAGGCATTTCTGTAGGACCTGATGGAGCGACTCACCAGGCGATGGAGGATATTGCGCTCACTAGAACATTACCAGGAATGACAGTGCTTGTACCGTGCGATGCAGAGGAAGCGCGCAAAGCAATCCATGCGGCAATTACTGCAAAAGGTCCGGTATATATCCGCCTGGGAAGAAATGCCACGCCAAAATTCACGTCAGAAAACACTCCGTTTGCAATCGGTAAGGCTCAAATATTCAGGGAGGGGACAGATGTTGCCATTATCGGTGCCGGACCAATTATTCACTCTGCGTTAGTAGCAGCTGCAGAATTAGAAAAACAGGGAATTTCTTGCGAGGTGATTAATATGCCAAGCATTAAACCAATCGATCATGACGCAATCGAAAAAGCAGCAAAGAAGTGTAAGGCAATCGTCACTGTTGAAGAACATCAAATAATGGGCGGAGTGGGGAGTGCTATTGCGGAAGTCGTAGCGCAAACGGTTCCGGTGCCTATTGAGTTCGTCGGCATGCACAACAGCTTTGGCGAATCCGGAACACCTGATGAACTCCTCAAAAAATATCGCATGGATGCGCCAGCAATAGAAGCTGCCGTGAAAAAAGTAATAAAAAGAAAATAATATGAACAAGAAACTTATCACCATCATCATCACTGTAATCATCATCTTTATTGCGGGAGTATGGTATGCGTTCCAACGCCCGCTCCAAGCGCCGACGGTGCAAAATTCTGCATACAACGGCCCAGTGTTTTCTGACTTACGAATAGGAACCGTGGTGCGAGAATCATTTGCGACTCAGAAAAATCCTCCAATCAAGCAGAAGTCGGACTACACCACAAAAGACTTAATCATGCTCCAGGGCACTACGTCTGACGGGGTAACAAGTCCCGTTACTGTAAGCGTACGTATACGCGACACGGAACTTAATATTATTCCGCTTTCTCCAGATACCATTACGCTCGATCCTGGGAAAAACGAGTATTGCTGTTGGAACATCTCCACTATTCAGCCAGGGCAATATAATATGCAGGTTTTGCGCCCGGACGGAATTATTACCAACTTGCCTTTAAAAATAACACCTGCGACGGGACAATAAATTACATGAGAGGCGCCCAAATGGGGTGTTCTTTATTTGTACGAATGTACTTGACAAATATTTAATATAGGAGTATATTGAATTTATGAAAATTGCCCTAACAGTGTCAAAAATAGCCGTAATTGGCGTATTTAGCGCACTTGCGCTTGTTTTGCCAAACGCTTCATTTGCGAGCGAGGCTGACTACGGAGCAGGGTTTTGGCCGTCTCCAAGCAATCCTGAGTTCACCACGACACAAATCAATGTAAATCAAGGAAACTATGGTGCTGGGTTCGCCGGCGCACCTGCTATTTCTCATGCAACAACGCCAAATAAGCAAGCATCTTCGCAAGGTAACTACGGTGCTGCGTTTGCCGGAGCTCCTACATTCTCTACCAAGACAGTAGATAATAAAGCAAATAAAGATAATTACGGCGCAGCGTTTACCGGCCCTGCAGACTTTGATGCAAGTACTGTTTCTTCAAGCGCTGAAAAGGGCAACTATGGTGCTGCATTTAATGGCGCCCCAGATTTTAATACGGGCAGCACTGGATCAATTGCATATACAGGCAACTATGGTGCTGGGTTCTCGGGTTCTCCAATGCTTGTAGGAAATACGTATAACCACGTAACTACAACAGGTAATTACGGCGCAGGCTTTAGCACCTTTGGTGCTCCATGGTCATGGTCCGGAGCAGGATACCGCATCTACAGCCTGGGCTGGTGGTGGTAAATAGATTTGACATTTTCCATCATTAGGCGTACAATTTTCGAACGGTTAGCTACGTCGTAGCTATATAAGTTCTTTGCAGAGGTTGTCTTTAGGAGACACATCATGCGATGGTGCAGCTTGTTATTTGTAATGGCCATTGGGATCATTTTGTGTGGAAGTGCGCAGCAGGCGAAGGCACAATTCGGCGGCTACGGCGCTGCTGCTTGGACACCCAGTCCGCAAGCATCGTACGGCCCGAATGGATCCGTCACCGGCGTCTTGTACCCTAACGGCGTATATGTCGGAAGTGGTGGATACGTTCCGCCAGGCCCCATATACGGCTACGGCAACATGGGGTACGGAGGCTATGGTCGACCAATGCCAATCGGTCAAGCACTCGTAACATCAGCCGCCATTGTAGCACTCTCAAACAGGGGCTACGGAGGCTATGGATACGGCGGCGGATACGGATACCAACCATATGGCGCTCGCGGATTCCGCGGCGGGTATCACCACCATCGCTGAAATCGTTGATTGATCAGCAAACTCCCTCAATGCTATCAATCGCGGTAGCCCGTTGGAATAGTGTAGAAATACATCATTCCAGCGGGTTTTTTCTTTGCATAAATACCAGCTTTCGAACATAGTTACTCTATGAATATCCAAACAAATATTCAACTTGCTCCGCTAACAACAATTCAACTTGGCGGGCCTGCGCAAGAATATATTTCTTGCGACACAAATCAAGATATTATTTCTGCGTTACAATACGCAAAAGAAAAAAACATCCCCATACACGTGTTGGGCGGCGGAAGTAATACGATTTTTGCAGATGCAGGATTTTCCGGGCTTATTATTCATATTCAGACATCGGGAATTACTCACGAACAACAAGGCGATGATTTTATTCTGACCACCCAAGCAGGGGAGGATTGGGACAATGTTGTGCAATATGCAATTAGCCATAATGCAGCGGGCATCGAGTGTTTATCTGGCATTCCAGGCTCTGTAGGTGGAACGCCATTTCAAAATGTAGGCGCATACGGCCAAGATGTTTCGCAAACTATCAAATCAGTTTTTGCTATTAATAGAGATACCCTTGAGCAAGTCGAATTTTCAAATTCAGAATGCAACTTTGGATATCGCACAAGCAGATTTAGAGCAGAAGACAAGGACAAGTATATTATTACGGCCGTAGCGTTTGAGCTTAAAATCAACAAAGCTCGAGAAATAAAATATCCAGAATTAGCATCTACCGTCGGCACAACAATTCAACCGGGCAAAGAGGGGCTGCAGCAAGTTCGCAATGCCGTACTCGCTTTGCGTAAAAAGAAATCAATGTTGATAGATCCACAAGACCCGAATAGCGTTTCGTGCGGTTCATTTTTTACAAATCCCATTATTAGCACCGAGGAATTTGTTGCAAATCTCACACTCGCTCAAAGCGACATTCCAAATTTTCCTGAAAAAAATAATTGCGTGAAATTATCTGCTGGATGGCTTATCGAGCATTCTGGATTCTCGAAAGGCATGAGACAAGGAAATGTTGGCATTTCAGAAAACCACAGCCTAGCGTTAGTAAATCGTGGGGGGACAACACAAGAGCTGCTAGATTTTTCAAAACACATCCAAACCGCAGTGCAGAAACAATTTAAAATTCAATTACAGCTCGAGCCAATAGTTGTTCTATAGAACTGGACAAAAAGCGTACAAAGCATTAATTTTAGACAACGCCGTTCAGCCAACACACCACCTTTTCAGGAACCGTAAAATGATTACTGGCAACGTAATCCAGATTACCGGACTGTACTTTCAACTTTGTCCCGCGAAAGGAATCCAAGGATACTGGTATCAAGGAATATTGTTCCGCGAATGCGCAGGAGCACAATACAGAGGCTTCATGATTGACGAAAATGGATTAGCAAAACTATCAGCAATCACTGATCATCCCGAGCAAGGAAGAGGCTTTATCAAAGAATATATCGGGAATCCGCCTTATCACGCAGAGCCAATTGCATACCGATTCCACGCTCAGTTCGATGACCAATCCTACTGGATTGGCAGATACGAACTGAGCGGAGGCAAAATGTGGGGAGAAGCGCATGCCACGTTCACTTTCCTAGAGGACGACTTATGCCGTCCTGAGGACTGGATAAATTGGTATTCAGTAGCTTGGAAAGAAGTGGTGAGAAAAATAAGAAAACTAACCAGACTTCTGCCTCCCGCATTTACACACATCTCGCTCCCGCCAAGAATTCCTTACTCACCAAATAACGAGGCACTTCCATCAATTGATGAATACGGAGAGGACATCGCGGAGATTTGCAGAGGAATGATTTCAGAACAACGATCATTCCTTGAGGCATGGGCGACCGTATACTCAAGATGCGCACTTTCGGCCCAACAGCAACAATGGTCGGTAAAAGAATTGCTGCAAAACATGCGCAGAGCCCTTGGCAGATCCCTCCAATCGATGGATATATTCGGATCGCTTCTTGCAACGCTTCTTTTATCGAATCCACCTGGAGCATCCGACAACTAACCCTCACCCCTCCGGATATGCGACAAGCAATCCCGAGGGCTTTTTTATTTACACCACTCTATATGGCATCACATCTGCAGCATCCACAGGTAATTTCTTATATAAGGGAATAAGTTTTTTTATATCGCCAGATAGAAGAAGGTGATAATCGGATATTTGCTTTTTCTTGGCGCCTAGCTCTTGGTACGGACCGTAAACGGTTATATCTTTTTTCTTTTTTATAGCGCCGTCAAACACGCCACGCATGTCCAATGCCCGCCCATATGCTTTTGCATTCGTTTTATCGCGAACAGTCAGGCGAACAAGTTGGGAATAAGGAGGCAAGTGAAATCGCTTTCGCTGCTTGAGCGCTTTTTCCCCCCATGCTTTCTCAGGCACCCCGAACAAATCTTTTGCTATATCCGCATACCTGGATCCTATATATACATCTGCATTCTTCGTAAATTCCGCTAACCTGGCAGACATTATTTTCGCCCGCTCAGCAGAACGATAATCAATTGCGCGAAGCGTCCATTCCGGGAATAGCCATACAACATAATCAAACTGAGTGCGCGGAGGATGAGTAAGTATACCGACCGTCCCGATATGCATATGTTTTTTTGCAATCGCAGAAAGCTTTCTGAATAAGCTTTTTTTCAACTCAACATCATCTTTTTTATTGAACAGGATCAAGACATGCTTTCCGGACCGTGCCCATGTTCGCGCTTTATTGCCGAGCTCTTCAGGAATAGCTCGTTTCCACTTTCTATCTTCAAACGAAAATGGATAGATATGTGTTTTTGGAATTACAGGATTGTCTACTATAACCTCGCATGTGTTTTCTGCAATTGCGTGGCGAAGAAATAACGATGGGTAGGCCGTAGCATATAGCAGGGAAGCATGAGAGATGTGCGCCAACAGTTGCGCGCCCGCAACCGTATGCAAGCGCGGATACTGATCCCAAAGCTTGTAGCTATCCGATTGCTCTTCATCTACAACGACACTTGTAAGATTATAAAACGGCAAGAACAATGCCTTTTGCGTTCCAATTATTATTCTGCAATCCGAAGATTCGACTGCTTGCCATACGCTTTTTTTCTCGGATTGCAGCAATCCTGCATGATATGTCATTGCAGTGCTGTTGCGTATTTCAGGTGCAAACAGTTTTTCGTATACAGACAGCATTGCAACTTCCGGAACCAAAATAAGCACTTGTCCGCCAGCTGACGAATGCTTGCGCGCATACTGGGCGATTACCTCGAGTCGTAAAACAGAATTTTTTTCTATAATGACCATAGGCTTTCCTTCTTTCTTTTTTTTCACAGGAATACGTGCGCTGCTTGCAAGCTTTGTAAACGACCCTGGAAGGAATAGGCGCGCAGTAAACCCGAATCCGCCATGGCATGCATCAGATAGCCATTGCGCAAACTGCATTTGGGTATCGGTAAGCTGAACGGCTGTTATAGTCTTTATTTGTTTTGTCGGATAACTCGGACGTTGCAAATCAAGCGCAGTAACTACACCCATAATAGATCTCTTACCAAATGGAATTTTCACAACATAGCCCAAATCTATCTCATCCTCTGACGAAACATAATACGTATACGAATCTTGCCCGCGTCTTCCTAACGGAACACACGGAGCAACTGCAACATATCTAACTTTTTTATTGCCCGCCATAAAACATCACAGGGAAGCGATACATCGTCACCACTTCATGATGCGGATCGATCCTCGCTTCACGGATAGCGGTGGCAATCTGCTCATCTGGAGTTTCTATGCCGACTCTTCTGGGTAATAATACTGCGGACTTGTTCATATCGGAACGGATATACAGACCATATACCAACGGCATTAAATGCTCTCTACTGGTAATTCGTTCCATGAATCCTAATACGCCCACGGTATACGTATAGCGCGCCGCATCCGCCGGGCGAATTTGCACGCCTTGCTGAATAATAGCGTTAACCGTATTGCGGATTATCTCTTGCGCCAAATTTGGCGTATTAGGAAGGGGGCTTCCGTATATTGAACGTATGTGATGCCCAGGCTCCTCTCCGATAACGACATAACATGCCTTTTGTCGGAGCAGCTCTTGAGGCAGCTGTATAGATAGCGCCAAATATTCGCCAGTTTTGGCATAGTACTCCGCGGATTGCTTTGCGATTTTAGAATACAGACCACTCATATTCTTTACAGTACGTTCTGGCATAAATAACGCAATGTGCGTATTCTTAACGCATATATGACCGTTTGTATCGCGTTTAAAATACCGACGCAGGCTATCGCTCCCATTCGCGATGCTATGAGAGCATATCAGGACGTACTCGAAACGAGCGTCCCTCAGGAGCATTGGATGTGTGAAATAGCAACGCTTAGCCATACAACACTAACCTCAGAGCAACTCGCCACTTTAAATCAGCCAATTCGGCAATCGTTTCATCCTGTTATAAATATTTTATCGATCGGCCTTGGCAAGTCAGGAAACGAGCTGTGGGCATACGCGCAAGACCAATCGTTTTTACATACGATACGAAAAGAACTCCTGCGACGTATAGAAGAGTCTAGAATAGGCTTGTCCGAGGATGCTACACAAGAATTCATTCCTCATATTCATATAGGGAATATACAATCAGAAACACAGCCGCTCTCCATTCCGGACACCCCAGTAAAAACAAAATTCAGCTTATCTGAGCTCGTGATACACCAAGACTATGCAGTCATCGAAACAATCCCCGTCACACCGTGAATATATCGCGGGAGTACCGTGCGATTTTTTATCCCAGCCTGCATACGCCCAAACGACAAAAGACGCCCTACAGGACAATGTATTAACCCATATTATTACGCTGAACGCAGAAATGATTGTGCTCGCCCAAAAAGATAATGTATTTAAAACAGCAATCCAGCACGCAGAACTAATCATTCCAGATAGCGCAGGAATACTGTGGGCAAGGCAGTATGCCCGTAGTAAAACCAGCCTGCTTTCTTTCTTCCTTACAAAAGAACAGCCTCTAACGGGCGTTGATAGCATATTTCTAATTTGCGAGAACTTGGCACAACAACACGGCATCGCATATTTGATCGGCGGGGAAGAGAGCGACAAAAACAAAACAGCAGAAATACTGAAAGAAAAATATCAAAATCTAGAAGTTATTCCACTCGACGATAGCTTTCTAGAAACTACAAGCTATGAGCTACAAACTAACCCAGCAGCCATCTTCGTCGCGCTCGGAGCTCCAAAACAAACGCTTTGGGTAGAAGGACGTAGAACACAACTAGAGCAAGCCGGCATTCGCATTGCAATCGGCGTAGGCGGGGCGTTTGCTATGATATCAGGCAGATTACCTCGCGCGCCAAAATGGATGCGTACAGCGCATCTTGAATGGCTATGGCGCTTGATACTAGAACCGAAAAGAATTGCGAGAATATGGAATGCCGTTGTTATATTTCCAAAAATTATTTCCGGTTATCCACATTGACTTGCCTAGAATTGTTCGCGAGAACAGTTTACAGTATAAGACATTGAGGGGGATTAACTATTAACTATACAGGAGGTGAAACACACTTATGGAATACGAACCACAAGAAGAAAATAAAGTAAGCGGATTCGTCGAGCGTATGAAAGAATCCCCACGTACCGTTTCTGCAATTATTATCGTAGTGATCGTAATCGCAGCAATCTACGCATTTTCAGGAAATAACCAAAAGCAAGTAGCGATTGAAACGGCAACACCTACACCAGAAGCATCCACACAACCGACAGCAAGTACATCACCTATAGCAAAGGATGGCAAGGTAACAGGAGGAGCAACAGCAGCAGTAACCCCGATAGCTCCGATCGATAAGAATACGCTCATGGATCAGAGCAAGGCTCTCCCAGAGGAAAAGAAAACGGATTCAGCGTACATTGAAACAGCGGTAAAGGGAGATAGCTTAACGACATTATCCAGAAAAGCAGCTACTCGATACCTTGCAAGCAACGACGCCGGATACCAAGTAACGAATGAACACAGAATCTACATTGAAGACTACGTTCGAAAGCACCTCGCGAAGCAGCCAGTAACGGTTGGATCTCAAGAAACTATCTCATTCGAACTCATCAAGCAGGCAGTAGAGTCAGCGAAAAATTTGAACGACAAGCAGTTGCATAACCTCACGAAATACACTCACGTACTGAACACCTAGGAAAGAATTTAGACGAACAGAAATAAAAAATCCCGGCAGGTACCCCGGGATTTTTTATACTTATGCACATGAGAACAAAATACGTACAAACGCTAATCTAGAACACGGTCAGTTGAGAGAAAAAATGAAGCTCCGTAATTTTTTGAATGCGCACTCTAGCGGACGTATACTTAAGGGTACCAACAATTTATTCGTAACTTATAGCATATCCTTCTATGCCCATCGACAAAGTCAAAAAACGTAACGGTTCCATTGTAGATTTTGATCGACAACGAATCCAAGATGCGATTCATAAGGCATACATAGCTACTCGCGGAGAGCAGGCGGATGCACCGGTAGTCGAAGTAATAGTAGATGAAGTTATTATCGACCTAGAAGGATCTTTTATCACGGAGGTCCCGGGAGTTGAAAATATTCAGGATCGCGTAGAGCGAAAAATAGCAGAGAAGGGGCTATTCGATGTTGCAAAAGCATATATTTTGTACCGAGTCGAACAAGAAGAGAAACGTCAGAAAGCCCAGTTCGAACTGCAGCAGCGCATTGCCAAGCAACAGCTCAACGTAAAAAATAGGGACGGACAAATGGTTCCTTTTGACATGGGACGCATCCGATTGGCAATCCAACGGTACTGCGGAGACGTGCTCAGCCCGGAGCAAGTAGACATTGTATTAAAAGAAACGCAAAGCAATATTTACGACGGCATTTCAACATCGCAAATCAACCAGGCGATTATTATGTCCTTACGATCTCGCATTGAACAAGATCCGAAGTACTCGTATCTTGCAGCACGCGTTCTTACAAACGATTTGTATCGCGATGTTATTGGAACAGACGAATTCGCACCGGACTTCCAACACATTTACCGGCAAGGCCTTAGGAACAGCATTGCAAAAGGAGTTACATCGGGCCGCCTCGACCCTCGCATGAACGAGTTCGATTTCGAGGCGCTATCGCAAGCGCTCGATATCTCGCGAGACAAGCTGTTTGAATACCTCGGCATCCAAACATTATACGAACGATACTTCGTTCGAGATTTGGAACAGAATATTTTGGAAGTTCCGCAGTATTTCTGGATGCGCGTAGCCATGGGTCTTGCGCTCAATGAAGAGAAGAGCCAGTGGACGAACTATGCGATTACGTTCTACAACACGATGTCGACACTACGATACGTACCCTCAACACCGACACTCTTCCACGCAGGAACGAGCCACCCGCAGATGAGTTCTTGCTACCTTACTACCGTAGACGACAAACTCGAGCATATCTTCAAATCGATTGGAGACAACGCGCAATTATCCAAATGGTCCGGCGGCTTAGGAAACGACTGGACAAACATTCGCGCAACAGGAGCGCAGATCAAGAGCACAAACGTTGGAAGCCAAGGCGTTATTCCATTCTTAAAAATCTCAGACGCAACAACCGCTGCTATTAACCGTTCAGGAAAGCGCCGAGGAGCTACGTGCGTATATCTTGAAACCTGGCACTACGACATAGAGGACTTCCTAGAACTCCGCAAAAACACTGGGGACGAACGCCGACGCACTCACGATACCAATACATCAAACTGGATCCCGGACTTATTTATGAAGCGGGTTATCAATGATGGTCAATGGACGCTCTTTTCTCCAGACGAAACTCCGGAGCTCCATCACATCTACGGGCGAGCGTTCGAGCAGAAGTACATGGAGTACGAACGAAAAGCAGACACAGGCGAAATTCGTCTCTTCAAACGAATTCGCGCAATCGACCTATGGAGAAAGATGATTAATAGCCTGTATTCCACGGGGCACCCATGGATGACGTTCAAGGATCCTTCAAACGTTCGATCACCGCAAGATCACGTAGGAGTAGTGCACAGCTCAAATCTTTGTACGGAAATTACGCTGAACACGTCCGCAGAAGAAACTGCCGTATGCAACTTAGGCTCAATCAATCTCGTTCGACACGTACAAAACGGGATTGTTAATTACGACATGCTCAAAGAAACAACAACGCAAGCAATGCGCATGCTCGACAACGTCATCGACTTAAACTTCTATCCGACTATTGAGGCTAAAAATTCCAACATGCGCCATCGCCCGGTTGGATTGGGTATCATGGGCTGGCAAGACATGCTCTACACGCTCGGCATGCAATTCGACAGCGAAGACACTGTGGAGCTTGCAGACAACGTCATGGAATATATTGCGTACTATGCAATCTTAGGCTCATCAGTTCTTGCAAAAGAAAAGGGGAAGTACCAGACATACCAAGGATCGAAATGGGACAGGAACTTATTCCCGCAAGACACGATTGCTTTATTAGAAGAAGAGCGAGGAATGCCAATTGAAGTAGACCGATCATCCAAATTGGATTGGACCCCTGTTCGCGAACACGTGCGAATGTATGGGATGCGCAATTCTAATACTATGGCTATTGCACCTACTGCAACGATTTCAACAATTGTCGGAAGCCTGCCATCAATTGAGCCGATCTATAACAACATCTATACAAAGTCTAACGTCACAGGCGAATTCACCGTCATCAACGAACAGCTAGTGAATGACTTAAAGAAGCGCAACTTGTGGAATAGCGACATGCTCGAAAAAATGAAGCATTACGATGGCAGCATCCAGAACATTCCAGAAATTCCTCAGGATATCAAAGACCGATATAAAGAAATCTTCGAAATTGAACCGCAGTGGGTAATCAAGCAAGCAGCGCGCCGCTCTAAATGGATCGATCAAAGCCAGTCTCTCAACTTATTCATCAAGACAGAATCCGGAAAAGATATCTCAGATATGTACATCATGGCATGGGAAGCGGGCTTAAAGACAACGTACTACTTGCGAACCCTCGGAGCATCTTCTGTAGAAAAGAGCACTGTAGACATCAACAAGAAGTTCGAGACGATGCCTCCTGTTATTCCGACACCAACGCCAATAATGTCCGCTCCAACGCCTCCTCCCGCCCCTGCACCAACTCCAATGCCGCGGCCAGTGATGCCAGACATCACCCTTACGCAGCCAGTGCCGCAGATGGCAGGGGATCCGAACTTAAATATTTGTGAATCATGTCAATAACTATGGAAACAGCTGAAAAGAAGATATTAAACTGCGCAACCACCGACCCGAATAAAATACTTCCGATGAAGTATAAGTGGGCGCGCAAGCACTACCAGTCTGGTGTTGCAAATAACTGGACGCCCGATGAAGTAAACATGCAAAAAGACGTGGAAACATGGAAGAGCACGTCTGTTCTTTCCGATGACGAGCGCAGACTCATTATGTGGAATATGGGATTCTTCTCAACAGCAGAAAGCCTCACAGCAAACAATCTTGTCCTTACCATCTACAAGCACATTACGAATCCGGAATGCCGCCAGTACCTCTTGCGCCAAGCATACGAGGAAGCTGTGCACACCGACACATTCATTTACTGCTGCGACACGTTAGGACTCGACCCGGACGATGTGTATACCATGTACGACCGAGTTCCAAGCATTAAGCACAAAGATGAGTTCGTAGTAAACATGACAAAATCCCTATCGGATCCGAATTTTTCTACCAACGGCACAGAAAACATTCAGCGATTTGTACATGACTTGGTAGGATTCTACGTCATCATGGAAGGCATTTTCTTCTACGCGGGATTCGTGATGATGCTTTCGTTCCTTCGCCAAAACAAAATGGTCGGAGTAGGGGAGCAGTTCCAATTTATTCTTCGCGATGAATCGGTGCACTTGGCATTCGGAACAGATTTGATCAACACCATCGTTGAAGAAAATCCAGAAATTTGGACAGAGCAATTCAAGACGACGATTACGGAAAATATCAAGCATGGAGTGGAGCTTGAATCCGCATACGCGCATGACTGCTTACCAACAGGGATCTTGGGACTCAACGCAGATACAATCGACGAATACTTAAAATATGTTGCAGATAGAAGATTGGAGCGAATCAATCTAGAAAAGGTATACGGTGCAGAAAATCCGTTCCCATGGATGAGCGAAATTATCGATTTGCGAAAAGAAAAGAACTTCTTTGAAACGAGAGTAACGGAATACAAGAACGCAGGGTCGTTGAAGTGGTAGGGAAGTAAGAAAAGAAAAAACGGCGGTCAGTTGCAATACTGATCGCCGTTTGTGTTTTACCCCAAAAGACCAATTACTCTTGCGTATTCATGGCCTGTTCGACCAAGCCACACAGAAATTCGCGTGCTGCCTCGCGCTGCGCCTGATCAGGAGCATGTCGCCAAGCACTAAGGATGCAGAACAGCGCTTCCCACGATTGTTCAATATGCCGATAAGTATCGTCGTTGCCCAAAAAGACTGCTGAAAAATTCTCTCCAGAAAACACGGTAATCACTCCATCGCGTACCGGGTACGTCCGGGCGCCAGATGCGGCAAACGACGGCTGCATGCAGATGATAGCTTCACAGAACCCAAAAACTTCCAACTCGGCAGTGCTAAACGGTACTGCATAATCAGATAAGGCGCGAAGCCAATTGTCTCCAAGAAGCTCTTCGAGTTCATGCAAATCAATCAACCCATGCTCATGCGGAAAATCCCAGCAATCGTCTGGAACAGCCGCCGATCGCTGCTGCTCAAGCCAGGCCGGCAAGTCATCAATATTGCAAAACCGTCTCGCACAATCAGCAAAAGAAGGGCTCACAACACTCATCGGAATTCCTTTGAAAAAGATCATCAACACACCGCCACTGCGAATACATTGCGTGTAATTATTACTATAATTAAAACTATTTGTCAAAAATAAAAATGCCACCGACACACTATCTGTCGATGGCGATTAAGGGGCGACGTACATCACGGCGCATTACTTGAACGGTGTGCAAATACAGGTCGCGAGCGCAACGAGAAACTGCTGAGGACTTAATACATTCAGAACGCCACGAGTTCTTTGGCGTACTTTTGGCCCGCAGGAAATTTCTCGTCGCTTCTTATTCTTTCCTGTTTTTGCTTTTCGTCGAACGCCGACTCTCTCCTGTGTACATATCCGTGCCGCACTTATTGAATACCCCATTCTCATGATTGCTCCTCGCAATGATGTAGGTAAAAAAAAGAACTCAAAACTTTAATTTGTTATACCGTAATAAATATCTCATGTCAAGATTTATTTGGCTTACGGTAGGGAACAGATATACTTAGTTACATGAATAAACCCGACATGAAAAAAGTATTCCAAGGCGAGATATTTTCTATATGGCAATGGGAGCAAGAACTATACGACGGATCAAAACAAGTTTTTGAAAAAGCAACGAGATCAGATACTGTGCGAACAATCGGAGTAATGCCCGACAACACGATTGTATGTGTATGGGATGAACAGCCCGATCGCAACAGGGTATTCGGCTTACCAGGCGGGCAAGTAGACGAAGGGGAGTCCCCGGAAGCAGCGGCACAACGAGAGTTTTTAGAAGAAACCGGTTATGAGACCGCCACAATTGCTCCGCTTTTTTCATACAAGCCAGCGGGCAGAGTAGACTACTATGTTCACTTTTTCATTGCCAAGCATCTTACAAAAATTCACGAACCGCAACAAAGCGCGGGAGAAAAAATCGAGCTTCAGTTCTTTACATTCGACGAATTTCTCGCGCTTGGCCACAATGAAGAATTGCGCGATTTGCAGCTTCGCATTATGTTGCTAGAAGCGCAGCTTGATCCCGCTAAGAAAGAAAAACTATATAATGCATTATATGCCTGAAAAACCAAACGAATCTGTCCGCGTGCGCATTGCCCCAAGCCCAACAGGGGATCTTCATGTTGGAACTGCTCGCGCAGCTTTATTTAACGAACTATTTGCAAGCCATCACGGCGACAATGGCTCGTTTATTATTCGCGTGGAAGATACTGATTTTGAGCGTTCAAAACCTGAATTTGAAGAAAATATCTTAGAAGGATTGCGCTGGCTTGGCCTTAATTGGCAAGAAGGGCCAGATGTTGGGGGACTGTACGGCCCATATAGACAATCTGAGCGAGTAGCAGAGCATCAAAAAGTAGTGCAGGAATTACTTGATAAAAAGTTAGCATATTTTTGCGAAGGGAATCATGGCGAAAACAAATGCGATTGCAGACAGAAAAATCTGACCAGCGGTGCAGTGCGTCTTATTGTTGAATCAAAAGAAGTTACATTTGAAGATTTAGTACGTGGTACCGTCAAAGTTCACACAGATTCTTTTGGCGGGGACTTTGTTGTAGCGCGCGCAGTAGATAACCCGCTCTATCACTTAGCCGTTGTATACGACGATGAGGCGATGCAAATTACGCATGTAATTAGAGGAGAAGATCATATCCACAATACAATTAAGCATATCTTAATTCAGGAAGCACTCGGGTACACAAGGCCAATATATGCGCACTTGCCATTACTCCTCGACGACAACCGAAAAAAACTTTCCAAGCGCAATAAAGAAACGAGCCTACTAGCATATCGAGATATGGGATATTTACCTCAAACGATGATGAACTACTTAGCATTGCTCGGATGGAACAATGGCGACGATAGGGAATACTATACTCACGATGAACTTGCTCAAGCGTTTACGATAGAGCGAGTACAAAAAGCAGGGGCGATATTTTCTATCGTAAAATTGGCGAGCATGAACAAGCACTATCTATCTGAACTTTCCGATGAAGAATTATTTGCATGGGCAAAAGCATATTACGACAAAAACGGCATCGAAATACAGGAACCGGAACGACTATTACAAGCACTTAAGACAGAGTTGGGACGCTTTGCGTCATACGATATTGGCGGCACCCCGCTCCATGAAGCCATGGCTTGGCATGCGTCAGATTGGGCAACGGATTATAGCGACGTATCACTTACATTCAGGCAAAAACCCGATACCCAAACGCCTGAAATAAAAAAATCTACACAAGCAATTATTTCAGAGCTATCTAGTATTATTTCCACAATTCCAGAAGGGGAGTGGACTGCAAAACATCTCGAAGAATTTCTAATCAACTGGATCGATTCAAACCAAAAGGGGAGAGGAGAATACTTGTGGCCGCTCCGTGTTGCATTAACAGGCAGGGAACATTCCCCCACGCCATTTGCAGTTGCGGAAGCTATCGGCAAATCTGATGTTTTGCGACGTTTACAGGATGCACGTGATAGTTTGAAATAAAAATTGTATACTACCTCTATGCACAAACGTAAAAAACGAATGATCCGAATCATCTACGCCATTCTCATATTAGCAATTGGGGCGGGCATGGTCGCATTATCATTCTACTAATATGGCATTTAATCCTGATGATTCGTTTGAGGAATGGGCTGAGCGTCTCGTACCGATTTGGGGGCCATTCTACGCAATGTTTTACATCATTCGATACGTGTATCGCGAATTACGAAAAAATAAATAAAAAGGGTCTCGTATAATCGCGTACACGCAACAGAGGGTACTAGAGTACCTCTTTTTGCATATAAAAACACTGCAGGTCGATCTGGCAGGCATAGGTACATAAGAGCAAGCTCGAGTATAAAGAATAGAGCACATATAGTAGAAAGAGAATGTTCTAAAATTGTTTGCATAAAGGGGAGCTAATCGGGGATATAGTTGCATACATATCTCTTCATGAAGAAAGATATTGTGCACAGTAGAAGGCGGGAGTATACAGACAAGGCAGATACCTTAGCTGTTTCGTATGTCCGAAAATGTACCTTTTGCGACAATATACATGTTCTACGCGAGTTTTCCACAAACTGAACATTTAGCGAACAAATCGTATAATTGCCTATCTCCCTCTAAAAACATATTTTAAACAATTTCCCCGCTCTATCTCCCCTCTGTAATCACCTTGTGTGCCACAGGCAAAACCACTCCCCTGCCCCATTTTTTCTGTTTTTAGGCCCTTTTTGCCCTCCCCCGCCCTTTTTTACTTGACTTTTCAATATTTTATTGTGAAACACCTATTAGCTTCTGAGTACAAGCGCTTGGGGAGTATCCCGCAGCCTTGGCAGCTTCTACGCTATCAAACCACACCTGGTTCTCTGGCTTTATACTCTTCGCAGATGCGCAACTAGGATCATGAAACAGCGTACTGTTTTTACTTGCAACATATTTACCTTGCGCTTGCGCTGGAGCAGATGAAATTGAAGCCGCAGGACTCACCAGCAAGGCCTTTAAATCGCCTTCTCCCCCGCCGGCAGCAGGCTGCGTATCCTCAAACACAATAGGCGTTGCGGCATAGTACGGTGACATCACCTTCCCTGTCTCCCACCCAACGCCAAATATCGCAATCCCCAGTAATCCCATTTGCATTGCCTTTGCATGCATCATATATGCTATACATAGTACATGAATTACACGTTTTTTCTGGGGACAAATCCGCTGTTATCCGCAAGCGAAGTTGCGGCGTATTTAGCACGCCACAATACCGCCTACAGCGTCCTTCGAATCACGAACTCGTATATGCGAATTAGCGCAGATGCATTACCAGAACATATCGGTGATGAATTGGGCGGAACCATACGAATCGCACAAGACGTTACGCAGTGGAACCATATGCCCGAAGCAGAGGAGATAGTCGTAGCGCTCTCCCCTCTCCCAGATAAATGGGTTATGGGACTTTCTGTACTTTCCGGCTCAACTTCCGTAAAAAAATTGGCAATTTCTATAAAAAAAGCTGCAAAAGCCCAGAACTCAAAACTATCATTCATAGAACCAAAAGGGTCCAGCTTGAATGCAGCCCAAGTACTATTTAACAGATTGCTCCACGAACCGAATATGGATTTGAGCATCATCCGCATTGCGGAAACGTATATTCTCATTAAAACAATTCATATGCAAAATATTGCAGACTATGAATTGCGAGACACGAGCAGGCCGGTGCGTGATGCGCGAGTAGGGCTCCTTCCTCCAAAACTAGCGCAGATTATGATTAATCTATCTCAACCAAAAACCGATACGGTTATTTATGATCCGTTCTGCGGCATGGGAACAATTTTGCAAGAAGCGTGGCTGATGGGTTTTTCTGCCGTCGGAAGCGATTTGTCCGAACGCATGATTACTGCAACGGGCAAAAATTTGGACTACCTCACGCAGCAATTTCCGGTGATCAAAGATATTCGCCCAGAAGCGTTTTTGCACGATGTAAAAGAAGTGTTTCCAGAAAACCTTACTGAAAAAAATATCTCTATAGTCACGGAACCGTTTTTAGGCACCCCATTGACCCATCCCCTATCGTCCCCCGAAATTGAAATATTTCACAATACTATTATAAATTTGTACACCCTATTTTTCCAGAATATTCGAAAAGTGTTACGCCCAGGCGCAAATCTGCTTATTCTCCTCCCCTGCCCTAAGGGCGCTGATGGCTTTACCCCTCTTCCCCGCTCTTTTATTGACGAAATTACCGCAATCGGCTATCGTAAGAAACAGCTCGTTCCTGAGGCTATTGCGTCTCACTTTCCTGCTGGTTCATCCGATACGGTGCTCTATGCCCGACCAGATGCTCTAGTAGCTCGAGAAGTAACCCTTTGGGAAACGGTTTAGTTAACTTTATATACTACTATGTCAACAAAGAAAGCCGCCGGATCTACACAGCTCGGTCGAGATTCGGAATCGAAGCGACTGGGCGTGAAAATCTATGGTGGGCAACCCGTTGAACCGGGACAAATCATCATCAGGCAGCGCGGTACAAAATACCGACCAGGTATTAACGTACGCCGAGGTGAAGACGATACGCTCTACGCAGCAGTTGCTGGTACCGTAAAGTTTGCGAAGAAAAAGACGATGCGTTTCAACGGTCAGTTGAAACCCGCAATGTTCGTCCACGTACAATAAAATTTGTTTCGTGAAATATAAAAGCCCCTCTCGAGGGGCTTTTTGTTTTCTCGCACTTTACACTCCTTGAACCAAGAACGATACCGTTCGCTCTCGATCGTGATCAAGCTCAACAAGCATAAGCTCTTGCCACTTTCCTTTGAGCCACTTCCCTTCACTCACGATAAGCGTAATGGATGGATGAATCATGAGCGCGTGGGCATGCGCATGGCCATTAATGCATTCTTGGATCACGCCGTTTTCATCCGGTTCGCATAAATGCGTATTTCGCTTTCCGCCTTCATTTCGCACGTCGGCGATATCATTATGACCATATTCGTCCATCGGACTAGCAAAGGCATCAAGTACTTTTCGAATGTCAGATTCATAGCCCAATTCTTCCGACGGGCCAATCAAGTTTTTCTCGTTTTCATTCACCCATAAACCGGCAGTCGTATGATGAGTTTGGATCGTAATAGTCCCCGTCGTTACCCCCGATTTTTCGATGGCTTTTTGAACATCTTCAGTAATTGTAATAAACTGCGCCCGATATTTTGTTTGAAAAGTGTTTGTCTCAAGGTGCGATATGTATTGGGTGTTCATAGGCAGAATTGTACCCCAATTGCTTTCCTGCGCAATGCACCGCATACTGCCACATATGTTCGTACAAAAGTACTTAGTAGAGCAAGGCACCTGTTCTCGCAAAGAAGCCGAGGCCTTTTTAAAGGCTGGGCTTATTTTCGTAAACGGCAAAAAGGCTCGCCCAGGCGTCCCCCTCAATAAAACAGACGTTGTAACGCTTGATCCTTCTATCGAACAACAACTCAAAACAAAGCAGACTGTCGCTATTTATAAGCCTCGTGGAGTAGTGTGCTCTATTGGTTCCGATGTTGGCCCAACCATTCAATCGATGTTCCCCCGCTATAAGCACTTAAATATCGTTGGGCGATTAGATAAAGATAGCGAAGGACTTCTCCTGCTTTCCAATGACGGATTAGTTACCAAAGCAGTAACAGGCGAAGAGCATTCCGTAGACAAGGAATATATTGTTGAAGTGCAGGAAAAAATAAACGAACAACGCATTTCCCAGCTTACAAAACCAATGAAATTAAAAGTTGGCACCACGAAGCCCGCAGAAGTGGAACTCATTGATTCGCATACATTTAAGATTATTTTACAGGAAGGCAAAAACCGCCAAATCCGCCGCATGTGCGGAAAGATTCACTTAACTGTCATCGCTCTCAAACGCGTCCGCATCGGCAACATCGACATTGGTGAAATGCGACCGAAAGAAACCCGCAAGCTTACGCCGGAAGAAACGAGAGCCCTGAAAAATAGTAAATAAAAATCTCTGCAAGATCATGATGATCAGGCAGAGATGAGATTGTTTGCAAACAGTGGTGCGAAGTCCATCACGGGATAACGGCCATCGTTTCACCTTCAAACGCATCGGCTGGAATCGCATTCACGTTAATCCGATGCCATTCGACAAATGCCTTCCGCGTGGCCGGCCCGAAATTCCCGTCAACATCCGCGCCGTTGAATCCCACAGCGTCTTGAAACAGCCGAACTCCTTTTGCCGTTTCCTCGCCGTAGTCTCCGTCAGGAATGATCGCCACGGAATTGTATCCGCCCATAATCAAAAGCAACTGCAACAGGCGGACTGCTGGGCCGCTCGACCCTTGGTTTAAAAACTCCGGGAAGAATAGCTGAGAGGAAGCCACAATTTGCTCCTTGCGCAAGCATTGAAAATGTACCACTGAGCTACGAGGCTCGCGGATATAGTAAACAAAAATCGATTAAAAGTCAACCCGTTACTTCCCCGCCGCTTTGATGAACGCGTTAAAGAGCGGGTGGCCGCCTTGAGGGCGCGATGTAAATTCTGGATGGAACTGAACTGCAACGAAGAATGGATGGTCTTTAAGCTCAATTGTTTCTATTAATTTTCCGTCTGGAGTTGCGCCAGATAACACTAAGCCCGCCGTTTCTAACTGTTCTTTAAAGTCGTTATTAAATTCATAGCGATGACGATGACGCTCGCGAATATTCGTTGATCCGTATGCGTCCGCGATTTTCGTCCCTTCTTTCAACACACAATCCCATCCGCCTAATCGCATCGTTCCGCCTTTATCTGTAACTGTTTTTTGCGATTCCATAATATGAATCACGCAGCTGTCAGATTTTTCATCAAACTCTTGACTAGTTGCTTGGGGGATATTTGCAACGTTGCGGGCAAATTCGATAACAGCAAGCTGCATCCCTAAACACAATCCAAGATACGGAATGTTGTTTTCACGAGCATATTTTACTCCTAGAATTTTTCCTTCCGTTCCGCGCACACCGAAGCCGCCCGGGACAACGATACCTTTTGCTTTTTTGAGTTCGCTAAATGTTGCCTCATCGTTCTGCTCCAATTTTTCCGCATCAATCCATATCAGCTCTATATCGAACCCATTTACCCAACATGCCGCCTTTAATGCTTCCACCATACTTGCATACGTATCGAGCATCGTAATGTATTTTCCCACTACTGCAATTGGAAGTTTCGGTTTGTCTTTCTTAATATTTTCTACCAGCTTTTCCCATCCATCATGCGCGCGAGGCTTTACTTCAAGCTTCAACTTTTTCATAATCACTTCGTCCAGCTTGTGATTTTCCATGATCAGCGGAACTTCGTACACTGTCTTAACTGTTACGAGTGGCAAAATGGCTTCTTTTTCTACGTTTGTATATAACGACATTTTTGCAATGTCAGCTTCGCCAATTTCATAATCAGTACGCGCGATTAATACATCTGGCTGAATACCGATACTGCGCAATTCCCGTACACTATTTTGTGCTGGCTTTGTTTTCACTTCATCACTTGCTTTCAAATACGGCAAAAATACAACGTGCACATACAGCACATTTTCTCGCCCTTCATCGAGCATCATTTGGCGGGCAGCTTCCAAGAAATGAAACCCTTCGTTATCCCCCACCGTTCCGCCAATTTCGACGATTTGCACATCATAATCTCCTGATGCAGCAGATAGCCGCGCTCGACGCTTTACCTCTTCTGTTACATGCGGAATAACTTGCACGGTCTTGCCTAAGTATTCTCCTCGGCGCTCCCTATTAATGACTTCCTGATAAATTTTTCCCGTCATCACCGAGGAATCCGCCGTAATGTTTTGATGCAAAAACCGTTCGTAATGCCCTAAATCCAAATCCGCTTCTGCGCCATCGTCCGTCACGAACACTTCCCCATGCTCTGCAGGGTTTAATGTGCCGGCATCCACGTTGATATACTGATCGAACTTCTGCATGTTCACCGTGAGCCCGCGGTCTTTAAGCATATTCCCGATAGATGCTGCGGTAATCCCCTTTCCTAATCCAGACAACACTCCGCCTGTTACGAAAATATATTTTGTTTTTTTATTGCTCATCTTTTTTTGTTACAACAATAATCATGTGAAATTCTACACCCTGCGGCAACGAAACTGAAATCGGGAACGAACCAAGCGATTTAATTGGGAAGGTTCCTGAAATTTTCTTCGCGGAAATATCTATGTTAGATTCTTTTTTCAGTAAATCAGCAATAGTTTTTGATGTAATACTGCCATATGGTTCATTTTCTTCGTTCACAGAAACAGAAATGCTAAGTTCTGTATTTTCCATTTTTTCTGCAATTGCCTGCGTCGCCAATAGTTCTTCTTCTGCCCTTTTTCGCTTTGCCGCATCTTTGGTTTGCTTTTCTGTCTTCACTTGAGCAGTTGCAAGCGCGGCCTTCCCTTGCGGGAATAAGGCATTGCGCGCATACGCTTCTGCCACCTCTACAATATCGCCCGCTCTTCCGAGTTGGGCGATATCTTCTAATAGGATCACTGAGAGTTGTTTAGCCATAAGAATTACTTTATTTGAGAATATGCTTTTTCCAATTGCTCATCCGTCTTTGTATTCACGTCGTCTGTTACTGCAATAGTCGGCTTAATCCCCTCTTTATCAATAGATGATCCGTTCGGCGTGTACCATTTCGCAATCGTTACTTTCAGACTCGATCCATCAGACATGTCCAACACTTCTTGCACAGATCCTTTTCCAAATGATTGATCACCTACGATAGGGGCTGCAATATCGTCCCGCAATGCTCCTGCCAAAATTTCTGATGCAGACGCGCTTCCGTGATTAATAAGCACTACCACCGGCACCCCTTTAAGAATTCCGCCTCCGCTGGCCTTGTGCGTCGTTTCCGTTTTTCCCCGTTCGCTTACCACCAAAGAGCCTGGTTGCAAGAATTGCGATGCGATCTGCACTGCAGAATCTAGGTATCCTCCCGGATTATCCCGCAAATCCAATACCACTCCGCGAACTTTTTGCTTCTGAACTTGCTTTGCGATATCTGCAAATTGGGACGCCGTATTATTATCGAAACTTGCCAGTGAAATATGCGCGATATTATTCACAACTTCGAGCTTTACGCTCGGCACGGCAATATCGTCGCGAACTACAGAAATATCTTTTGGAGCTGTGTCCCCTTTATGAACAACAGACAATACAACAGCCTGCCCCTTCGGACCACGAATTTCTTGCACCACATCATCAAGCGACATATCTTGCGTAATATTCTTCTTATCTACGGCAACGATAATATCTTCAGATTTTATGCCGGCTTTTTGCGCAGGAGATCCTTCCAATGGAGCGATTACCACAACGAGTCCGTTCTTAATTCCCATTTCTGCGCCGATTCCGGAAAAACTTCCGCTCAATGTTTCTTTTAATTGCTTCGCCTGGTCCGGATCAAAAAACGTGGTGTACGGATCCCCTGCCGCATGCACCATTCCCGCCACTGCGCCATAATCTAACTTTTTATCATCGATACTACCGATAAAATTGTCATGCAAACTTTTCCAAACATCCGAAAAGAGCGCCGTTGTTTGGTGATTAGATGCGCTCGAAATTGCGGCAGGCGAAGTAGACAATTGAGACGGCGGGAAGCCGTGGCGCTGACCGATCAGGTACCCCACAAGGACAGCTACTACGATCAGTGCTATGGTCTGCGATCTATTCATCATCTTATTCTTCCACATCTAGCTTGATATGCAAATCGCGAAGCAGTTTTGTATCTACCGGAGCGGGCGACGCCATCATCATGTCTTGTCCGCGACCGTTTTTTGGGAACGCATAAATATCCCGAATGCTCGGGACATCCATCAGGACCATCAAGAGCCGATCAATCCCGGGAGCAAATCCACCGTGCGGAGGAGCACCATACGAAAACGCACGAATCATTCCGCCAAACTTCGCATCCGTTTCTTCTTTCGAATATCCCGCAATTGCGAATGCTTTATATAACGTATCAATCTTATGATTTCGAATTGCACCCGAACTAATTTCGTATCCGTTCACCACTAAGTCATATTGGTACGCAACAATATCTTCCGGATTTGTATTCTCCAGCGCTTCCATTCCCCCTTGCGGCATCGAGAACGGATTATGCGAGAAATCTATTTCTCCTGTTTCCGTATTCTTTTCATACATCGGGAAATCTATCACCCAGCACCATGCAAGCTGATTATTAAGTGCTTCGTTATCAAGAACGCCGAGCATATGCGCACTTGCTTTGCGAACATCGCCTAATGCTTTACATACCGGCAACCACTCCCCTGCTCCGAAAAACAACATATCACCAGATTGCGCACCGGATGCTTTTACAATTTCAGCAAATGCATCTTCGCCTACGAATTTTGTAATTGGAGAATCTACGCCATCTGCCGTAACTTTTGCATATGCAAGCCCGCCTAATCCATGTGCTTTTGCAAGTTCCGTGAGCTCATCGATCTGGCTTCGCGTAAATACGGCTCCGCCTTCTGCGCGCAAAACATGCACAACTTCTGACTTTGCAAATACATTGAAGCCGGATTTTTTTGCCGTATCCGTAATGTCAGTAATAAAAAAGTCGTAGCGAATATCCGGCTTATCTACGCCAAACTTATTCATCGCCTCTTTCCAGGTAAATCGCGGGAATGTTTCGTCTTTTAATTTCTTCCCGGAAAAATCAGACAAATGCTTCATCAACTCTTCCCCTAATTGCAAAACATCTTCTTGCTCAATAAAACTCATCTCTACGTCGATCTGGTAAAAGTCTCCCGCATGGCGATCCGCGCGCGGGTCCTCATCCCGAAAGCATGGTGCAATTTGGAAATATTTATCTAGTCCTCCAACCATCAAAAGCTGCTTATATTGTTGCGGAGCTTGCGGCAGTGCGTAGAATGTTCCCGGGTGTAGTCTTGATGGCACCAAAAAATCTCGCGCACCTTCCGGTGACGAGTTTGCAAGAATAGGCGTTTGCACTTCCGTAAACCCATGCCCAATCATGAACGTGCGAACCTCCTGAATAAATTCTCCACGAACGCGAAGCATGTTTTGCATCTTCGCCGTGCGCAAATCTAAAAAGCGATACGTAAGCCGCATATCTTCATTCACCGTCTCATCCCCTAATACGAACGGCAACGCTTGAGATGCGCTCTCAAGTCGAATATCCGTTACTTCAATTTCTATTTTTCCTAATTCGCCCAATGCATCGTTTACCATTTCAGTGGGGCGCATCCGTACAATCCCGGAAACAGTAACCACAAATTCATCTCGGAGCGTTTCAGCAACTTCCCACGCTTGCTTATTCTGCTTAGGGTTGCACGTAATTTGCACAACTCCCGTCTTGTCTCGAATATCTAAAAAAATTAGCCCCCCATGATCACGGCGCGTTGCCACCCATCCGGATATGCGAATATCCTTGCCATCTAATGAAGATGCCAAGTCGCCAATCATGTGCGTTCTATATGTTGTATTGAGGTTGGATTTCACGTTCTTATCATACGTGTTCCCCTAGAAGACTACAAACAATTTTCTCATTATTTGCACTCTCCCAGGATTGTCCGCCTTCACTAGAAGCTTAGGCGGAACAAGTCGTATGCCTGGGATGCACCCCGCTCCTTCAAACGGGGTTTGGAAAAGAAAGATCACTGCGTATCATACAAGATGATTCGCATTTGCAAGACTTCAGTAAAAATCTCGCAAATACGAACAAAAATGAGCAACTAGTCACTGTAACGAAAAAGCAGTTTAATGGCAAGGAGTTTAGAAGTTATGAAACCAGGTGGCATCCACAACCGCCTTTTTGCTCAAGAGCGCGAAAGCCGAAACTCTCATCGCCTGTATTGCGCAAGGCCCCTCCTAACCATAAAACTGCTTTTTCAACGAACTAACCATTATAGCTGTTATATTGAATTTGTCAAGTCCATTTGCGGGTAAAAAAATAGGCGGGTCAGGGTCGGATTTGGGAGTGCACTCGTTGCTCCCTTATCCTTCCCTGCCCGCAGAAATCAGCTTTTAACTCAAACGACTTCGACGCCTTTCACCTTGGCAAGAATCTCGAGCAGATCCCTCCGCAGCGGCATCAGAATCTGCATCGTTGGCTGCTTAGGGCAATCGGCATGAACCAGCACGGTCCGACTGCCTGCCTGAGCAAGACTCAATCGTTGAGAAGGGTTGATCGTGTTGTTAGTCCGGTAATGCGCACAATTCGTACATGCACAGCACACCCGAGCGTAATCCACTTTCAACTCATCTCCTGGCGAAACGAGCCCCTGCATCTCCGTGAGCGTAAACACGCTAACCTGCTGCATCGCTTGAGCCCGTTTCATCCTTGCCGAATCCTTCTTCTCAATCACTGCCGACATACTAACCCCTCTTCAAAACAAACACATAAAGCCAGCACGTTCTCTGCCATGCCTGGCGAAATCCCACAAGAAATGAACATTTGTCTTTCCGAAAGACACAATTAGTATACTCCTATATCCCATTTTGTCAATACTTTCTGACATTTTTCAGCGGTTGCTATTTTTCTCGCAACTGTGCTATTTTTTGATGTTGGCAGCAGTTGCCACACGCACCTTTCCAACCAATATTTCACAAGACGAGGAACCGCGCCATGACTCGCGTATTGTCGTTTGAAGAGTTGAGCCAACTTGCCCCTCCATGGAGCGCAGAAGAGGCATTTTCTGATGCATTTAGATGTCTACAGGGAGCGCTCCCAGAACTTGCGGGCTTTTGTGGAGCTGTACGGTTCGGCTCCGCCGCTACAAATCGATGTAATATCTTGAGCGATCTCGATATGCTCGTCGTTACCAGCAAGCTCCCCGAGCCTGGGCAATGTAACCTGGGAACCCTCGCGGGGATCATTCGAAACACCTACGGAATTCAGGTTTCATTCGAAACGGTCCTTGCAACAGACGCTGAAATGGGCTGCCATTCCATCGGCCTATCCCTCATGAAGCATTTGCGCTGGTGCGCCGAACACCCAGATAACATTATTGGCAAAAATCCTCTGAGTTCATTGCAATGGGGGCCTACTGTTCCTGTCCATTACTACGTCGACAAAAAGCATCAGGAACTAGTGGAACGACTCCGGTATCTGGATTTCCAAGAACGCCGCCTCACCCATGGAATATTCCTATTCGACTCCTACAGCGATGAACAACGGCTTCGCTTTCTGGGAAAAATCCTAGATGCCCCAGGCCATATCACGCGAAGACTGTTTGATCGTCACGAACATCACCGCGAATATTCTACGCAAGAAATGCTCAAGATTTTGCAGGATGGATGCCATCTCATAGAGGAGCAGGTACCTGTGTGCGCCCTCCTCGAAGAACTTCTCAAAGGAAAGACTAATTTTCTATCTGTCGTTCAGGAGCAGCTCCGGCACCCCAGCCAATCAGCCTACGGAGCGGCGCTTCGCGATATTTTCACTCTAGCCCATCGCACTCTCGCCTTCAATCAAGCAGTTAAAAGCTTATTCGTATCGCAGTCCCTTTTGTAGATCCGCCCTCCTGGCAGCACCGACTCATCACCGGTGCTTTTTTATATTCCCTTGCATTATATATTAGGTTATGCTAATATATTTATATTCTTATGAGTGAACTGTGCGACCAAATTGAAACATTCGGCAAAGGCATCGGCAATGCCACCCGCTACAAGATCGTAGAAGCGCTCGCCGATGGGCCGAAAAGCGTTACAGAACTGGCAAAGATCGTAGAGGTTTCGCAGCCCGTTATGTCTCAACATTTAAAAACGCTCAAATCTTCGAACCTTGTTACAGACCAACGGCGAGGGCAAGAAGTCATCTACACGGTCAATAGCAAGTATTTATTAGAACTTATAAAAAATCTCACGCATGCAGTAAAAAAGCCTAAATCATAGCCCTCTTATCTTCACTTAATTAATAACAGTCATATGAACTACGAAACATTAGCAACACCAGAACAAATAACTAACACTATCAAAAAACTAGAGGAACATAATATTCATGGCGTGTCTGTGAATACTGGCGCCGAGGCATTAGAAAAAATTAAATCCATGATTCCTGCCGGCGCATCTGTTATGAACGGATCGTCCGTAACGCTTGAAACAATCGGATTCGTAGACTACCTCCAAGCTGGTCAGCATGGATGGAATAATTTACATGAAGGAATTCTTGCTGAACAAGACAAAGCAAAACAAGGCGAACTTCGTAAGCAAGCATCGCTTTCAGATTTCTACCTCGGGAGCGTGCATGCGCTTTCTGAAACAGGAGAATTCTTAGTGGCATCTAACACAGGCAGTCAACTCCCCCATATCGTATTTACGTCGAAAAACTTAATCTTCGTAGTTGGTGCGCAAAAACTGGTACCAAACCTTATGGAAGGCTTGAAGCGAATAGAAGAATACGTTGTTCCACTTGAGGACGTACACATGATGCAAAAATACGGCTCCGGCACATCTCTTAATAAAATTGTGATGTTTAAGAAAGAAAACCCAAATATGGGCCGAAATGTAACTGTTATTATCGTAAACGAAAAACTGGGGTATTAATCGCCATCCCAGCAAAATACCCCGCTTATAGCGGGGTATTTTTATTGTGTGCGCCCAGAGGGATTCGAACCCCCGACCGTTGGCTTAAAAGGCCACTGCTCTACCACTGAGCTATGAGCGCGTGGTTAGTATTATGGGTAAAATGATGACTTATTGCAAGTTTCCACATTATACGTACCCTAAGAGCTAGGAGTAAGGTCGTTGACCTTTTCAAAACCACAGTCTTAAGGAAAGGGCTTATTACATGTCTCCTTGGCAAACATTCAATATCGACGTGAGCACGCACAATCGCGACTCAGGATACTTAGCCAGAATACTTTGCCACCCATGCGAATGGGTGAACCAAGCATTGAGGGGTGTACATTTTTACACTGACATAACGTGGATCGCACTATGCCTAGATGGCGCTGAAAAGCGTCGCATATACCATCCGCGAAGCGCCACGGATCCTGCGGAGAGCATCTTCCTGGACGTCGTAGACAGGTGCATATCATTGCTAGGCCCTCCCCCAAAAGCTCGACTAATTCCATCATTTCAAGATGGGGTCATCCTTGGCTTCGAGTATGAGTCGACGGCTCGAACGTTGTGCTATGACATTTCTCGAAAACTTCGGGAACTCAATCGTACAGTTGGAAACTGGGAGTGGGAGTACCACCTGCGCGCATCTATCGGTCCGACTATCGACAAGATGCTCAGCGGATTAGCGTATGCGCGTTGCGATCATCTCTGGTTTACGTCTACTGGACATAACGCATGCGAAGGCACTGAAGTTTCCCTCTCATAAACCCGTCTCGCCTCTTTTACCCGCCCCAAAATTGGAGCGGGATTTTTTATTTTCCTCCTAGCTCTTCACCTTATTTTATGGTATTATATAAATATATTAATTCTTTAGGAACAACTTTATGAAATTATCAGGAATTGCAATCGGAGGAGCTCTCAGTATCATAGCTCTCGTAGCAGCCTTTGTATCAACTACTCACGCGAGCTCTTCGTTCGTTGTTAAGGGTATTGTTGACGTTACAGCACCAACAAAAGATGCAGTATACGTAACTGGCACATATGCATCTAATCAAGACACCATTGATTACGGACTAGATAAAAACATTGCGTACAAAATTTCTAAAGCCAAGATTCAAAAATACGTAAACGGCAAACTTGTTACCACGAACTACAAGGCAATTAAATTTGGTCAGGAAGTTGTGATGTTCGGAACAGGATCCGACAAATCATACACCGTTACTCGCCTCGTAATAAACGATCGAGTATTCAGTATGACAGGAACTGTTGCAAGCACTGATCATGATAACGACAAGTTTAAAGTGCTTGTAAAAACATCATCATACAAGCAATCAGTGCTGAAGAATACATACGTTACAATCACCTATAACTCCTCAACTAAATGCTTACAGTCCGGGAAAGAAATTGGATGTTCCGATATTGCAAACGACGGCCAAAAGATCAGAGTTGATGGCAGCTTAAGCGGCACAGACAATCAGTACAACGCGATTAAAGTTTGGAACAAATATTAATTCTTCATCCCATTACCTTTTATGAAATTACGTTTTCTTTCACTGGGATTTGTAGGATTCGCTGCGTTCGCAATTGCACTCGCTGCACCAGCATTCGCAGACACCAACTACCCGTTCACATTACGCGGAGTTACGGACGTTAAGGCTCCAACAAAAAGCCTCGTGTATGTAACCGTAACAGCAGGCTCATCAAAAGCGTTTGGAGAAGTGAAAAATCAAAATATCGCGTACAGCATCAGTACGGCAAAAGTATATGGATATGTAAACGGAGTAAAGCGATTAGAATCTTGGAAACAGCTTAAGCTTGGCCAAGAAGTGGTTATGAAGGGTAAAAAAGTTGGAAATACGTTTAAGGTTTCAGAGCTTACTATCAACGACCGAACATTTGAAATCATTGGAAAAGTTACCGACGTAAACACGGACGATAAGACGATCTCCGTAAACGTGATGACTTCAACGTATCGAGAAAAAGGAATTAAAAGCACAGAAATTAAAATGGAATATACGCCAAGCACAGTGTGCAAGCGTTTAGGCTCAACTGTCGGATGCGACACCGTTGATGTTAAACATCAAGTAATTAGAGCAAAAGGCGAAGTAACCGGAGTAGACCAAGTCTATACGCTCAACAATTTCTGGGACAATTTTAAATAAATTGTTATCCTAAATTAAAGAAGACCGCTCTACGTTCCGTAAGAGCGGTCCTTGTTTTTGCTTACCGTGCAAGCTGTCGTTGCAAGCGACCAAACAACCCCCGAGCGAAATCCCCCCAAGCCGATGATCTCGAATAAAACGAATAAAAACGCCGAACCTTTTCAATCTGGCGTAATTCAGATTCGACGTATCCCCGGGCGGCGATGTCGTACCCTTGCAACCAATACTCTTTGGCGATCATCAACTTCTCCCATGTCCACTGCTGCTCTTGAGGAAGGAGTCTGAGCACATCGTCTTGAGTAGGCAAGGTTTTGATCCACGACACAGAAGTCGATCTTTCGTCTTTCATCTCCTTCTTTTCGAACAACGCAAGCTGACCCTCTGTATCGCAGCGCAGATCGTACCGCTTCCCCTCAACAATGAAAATGATTTCAAAATCAGCACCGCCCGGTTGTTGCGACCCACAAAACTGCATAGAAAACATAATCAAGCCCCTTCCCGTGTTAGGCATCAAAAGAACCATTCGTAACTACCGATATTAAATTAATAGAAATTGCCGATACTGTCAATTTCTAGAAGAACATTCCCTTCTTAGGCGCTTTTCTGAATTCTTCGAGAATATCCTTTTGCTTCTTACTTAACCTTTTTGGAATCTCCACTTGAATAGTAACGACATGATCCCCTGCTCCAGATGATTGTAAATGCGGGAATCCTAAGCCGGGCAACGCAAACTCTTTATTTGGCTGTGTGCCAGCTGGGATTTTTAATTCTTTATCGCCGGCAAGAGTATCAATATCGACAGAGCAACCTAATGCAGCATCCGCAAAGGATATAGCGACAGTTGAGCGAACATTATCGCGATCACGCACAAGGACTTTATCCGACATGACATGCACATGAACATACATATCGCCTGGCTGACCTCCAGTTTTTGGCGCTTCCCCTTTTCCAGTAAGTCTAATTGACTGGCCATCCGCAATACCTGCGGGAATTTCAACGGTAAGCAGGCGATCTGTTTTCTCTCGTCCTTCTCCATGGCACTGCGTACATGCAGTCTTCGCCTTCTTCCCTTCTCCCTTACAATCTGGGCACACAGTTTGCTGATTAAATACGCCAAACGGCGTTTGGTGGCGAGAAGTCACCGCACCTTGGCCATTACATGTTTCGCATGTCTCAATGGGCGTTCCCGGCTCTGCGCCATTTCCATGGCATTTTGAACACGTAGTAAATATGCGATGCTGAATTTTCTTCGTCAGCCCCTTTGCGGATTCTCGAAACGAAATTTCAATATCCGTTTCAACATCAGACCCTCTATTTCTTCGGCTCGATCGACCCCTTCCTCCGCCTGAAAACATATCAAAAATATCACCAAACCCCCCGAGGTCGTCCATGTTAATGGTAAAGCCGCCTTGATTGAATCCGCCGAATCCTCCAAATGGGTCGCCTTGATATCCGGCACCGGCATTTGTTCCAGCTTCTCCGAATTGGTCATACTGCGCGCGCTTTTGCGTATCCGAAAGCACCTCATACGCTTGATTGATTTTCTTAAACTGTTCCTCATCACCACCCTTTTTATCAGGGTGGTGTTTGTGAGCCAATTTTCGATATGCCTTCTTTATTTCCTCCTGCGTCGCAGTTTTGGAAACGCCAAGCAATTCGTAGAAATCCTGCGACGCAGCCATAGATTATTTCTTATCTACTACTTCACCCGTTTCTGGCTTTTGGTCTTCTGGTTTTGCATCAGCTGGTTTTTCCGCATCAGTCTTTGACTGAGCTTCCGCCATAGCTTGCCCAATCTTTTGCGTTTCAACTAACAGCTCGTCAGTTGCTTTTTTCATAGCTTCGCTATCTGTTCCCGCAAGCGCAGTCTTAAGAGCAGCCACTTTATCTTCAACTGCTTTCTTGATTTCAGCACTTACTTTATCCCCAGCATCTTTTAATGCCTTCTCTGCCATGTACGCTGTTTGCTCGCCGGCATTTTTCACTTCGATTTGCTCTTTCTTTTTCTTATCTTCTTCAGCAAACTTTTGCGCTTCTGCCTGCATACGCTCGATTTCCTCTTTCGGGATTCCAGATGTTCCCTCGATGCGGATATGCTGCTCTTTTCCAGATGTCTTGTCTTTCGCAGACACGTTCAAGATTCCATTTGCATCGATGTCGAACGTTACTTCAACCTGAGGAACTCCTCGTGGGGCTGGTGGAATGCCATCCAAGATAAATCTGCCGAGCGATTTATTATCTGCAGCCATCTCGCGTTCCCCTTGTAGAACGTGGATCTCTACAGACGTCTGGTTATCTGCTGCTGTTGAAAATACTTGCGACTTCTTCGTCGGAATCGTCGTGTTCTTTTCAATGAGCGGCGTTCGGACTCCTCCTAATGTTTCAAGTCCAAGCGTTAATGGTGTTACGTCGAGTAAGAGAATATCTTTCACATCTCCTTGCAAAATTCCACCTTGGATTGCAGCACCCACCGCCACTACTTCATCAGGATTTACCCCCTTATGCGGCTCTTTGCCGAACATCTTTTCAACTTCGCTAGTAATCTTCGGCATTCTCGTCTGTCCTCCAACTAGCACTACCTCGTTAATATCGGATACTGACAGCTTTGCTTCTGCAAGCGCTTCTTTCGTAATCGCCAATGCCTTATCAATATAGTCTCCAACAATTTCTTCCAACTTTGCACGAGTCATCGTAAGCACTAAGTGCTTTGGACCTTCTGCGCCAGTGGTGATAAACGGTTGATTAATTTCCGTCGTCTGGGAGCTGGATAGCTCCAACTTTGCACGTTCAGCAGCTTCTTTGAGACGCTGTAATGCCATCGGATCCTTACTTAAATCAATACCGTCTGTTTGCATAAATTCCTTGACGATCCAGTCGATAATGCGCTGGTCAAAATCGTCTCCTCCCAAATGCGTATCACCGTGGGTCGCAAGCACTTCAATCGTATCCTCTCCTACTTCAAGAATAGACACGTCGAATGTTCCTCCGCCCAAATCAAATACACAAATCTTTTCATCTTTCTTTTTATCTAATCCGTATGCAAGTGCAGCTGCCGTTGGTTCGTTGATAATACGCTTTACATCAAGCCCCGCGATTGCTCCAGCATCTTTCGTTGCTTTGCGCTGGGAGTCATCGAAGTATGCAGGCACCGTAATAACGGCTTCGGTAATCGTTGTACCAAGCTTTGCCTCTGCATCTGCTTTTAATTTCTGTAACACCATTGCAGCAATCTCAGCCGGGCGCACCCACTTATCTCCAAATTTAATTTCCACTCCACCATCCGCACCTTTTTGAATAGCATACGGCAGCATTGCTTTTTCCTTCTGCGTCGTCGGGTCATCATACATGCGTCCGATTAATCGCTTTGCGGAATAAATGGTCTGCGCGGCGTTCACAACAGCTTGGCGCTTTGCCAACGTTCCTACTAATCGCTCCCCTGTCTTACTCATCGCAACCACTGAAGGCGTTGTTCTATTTCCTTCACTATTTTCCAATATGGTCGGCTTTCCGCCTTCCATTACTGCCATTGCAGAGTTTGTTGTTCCTAAGTCGATTCCTAATATTTTGCTCATAAGATATGTGTTAATGACAAATTATTTACCTACTTTTACTTTTGCTGGCCGTATCGTCGTATCTCCTATCTTGTACCCAGCCTGCACAACTTCTACTACTTTTCCCATTTGATCTTCACTCCCCACCTCATCTACTGCTTCGTGAATTGCCGGATCAAACGCCTCTCCGATTTTTTCTATTACCTCTATACCGAAATCCGCGAGAGTCTGCTCGAATTGCCTGGCCACATGCACTACTCCTGCGGCCCAAGGATCCTTGCTCGTGTCGGGCGCATGAGCAACAAGCGATTTAAAATTATCTGCCAGCGGTATCAGCGTTTCTGCGATGTCTCGTTTTAAAAAGGTCCTGTACGTTTGTTTTTCGATATCTGTGCGCTTCTGCAAATTTTCTAGATCTGCCCGCGCCCGCTTCCATCCTGCTAAATATTCCTGTTCTTTCAATGGCTCTTTTACGACTTCTTCGTGCTCTGGTTTTTTGTGATTTTTTTCTTTCATAGGTTATTCATTAGTATTCTCAAGTAAAGATGCTACTGCGTTTATTGTTCCCACATTCTTGCGATACTGCATCCGCTTCGGCCCTGCGATGAGCAGGAGCGCCGTCTCCCCTGTGGGCAAGCGCATCGTGCGCACGATCATACTCGTGTGCTTCGACTCAAAAACCGGATTCTCTTGCCCAATGTATACGTGAGCTGCATCTGTATTTGCATCTGCAAATTTATTTACATATTCATGAATATTATCTAGCAAAATAGATGCTTCCTGTACGGCATTTTGCGTATCTTCGTCTATAAATTGAAACAATTTCGAAATTCCTGATCCATAAATATCCCTGCTCCCGAGCATGCTCGTAATAGCCATTGCATGCGTCATATCCGCAAGCATCGTTGCAAGCGCTTGTGCTGGGCGATCAAACTCTTCCTGGTATTCCTGATATTTATGTTTTATGGATTGAACTTTCTGTTCAGACGGATCCTTAAATGTTAATTGATCAATATAATATCGATACCCTTTATCAGTAGGAATTCTGCCAGCAGACGTATGAGGCTGTTCTACATACCCTAAATCTTCTAATTCGCGCAGCAAATTTCTGATCGTTGCAGAGCTCACGGAAATGCCAAGAATTTCAAGTAAGCGCTCAGATCCAACAGGTTTTCCTGTGGCAATATATTCATCAACGACTCCTCGAAGTACGTGCGCTAATCGATAATCCATTTGCATATATTAGCACTCTAACGCATCGAGTGCTAGTGTCAAGAGTAAAAAAAGAGGGAGTCTGTTTCTAGGAAAGCAAACACCCTATTACACCCCCAAGCTATCAAAAAATCAGCAATCGTACTGCCCACACCGGAAACCCTAAAGGAATCGGCCATATAAAGTAGGCGATACCTACCAGAAATCTCAGAAGCGTCGGTTGATCATATCGCCGCTCTCCTGGTGGACCACAGGCAATCCAGCACAACCATCCAATCTCAATAGCCCCTCCAAGTATAAAACCTGCCAACACTTGTTCAACATCGTGAAAGGCGTATAGATATCCAAATGAGCTCGCGATGACGACTATTCCAAGAAACGTAACTATCGGCAAGATAGCAATCTTGAAAATACCTGGTTGATTCACAGTTTTATCCTTTACGAAAAGAGGGATTGTAAAGAACCGCGCCGGCCCTTATGCGAAAACCGACGCCCCTAATATATGCTGTAATATTGAGATTATCAAGCTGACGGTTTTTTAACTACCGCAAGCATGTGAGCCGCATTTGCAGGATTAATGGAAATGTCCGTCACTGGGTACCCTGCCGGGCCAATATCCGTCGTATTCCAGGTATTGCCCGCATCTTCTGACCGATACACGATACCGTCCGCAATCACGAACATGCGATTGATATTCGTAGGACTTAATGTAACCACATTACTTGATAACGTCTTTGAAGCATCCAGTGGCAACTTCAGAGCAATCCAGCTCTTTCCTCCATCCCGAGTAACCACAGCGCTCGTATCGGTACCCACAAATAATGCATCCTTGAATCCGGGAACATACGACACACTTAATACTTTTTGAGATCCAAGACTTACGCCAAAGGGAGTTTGCTGATCAAAATTAATGGGTACTTTTATTTCAGTAAGCGCTCCATCCTTTAATTCCAATAAACGATTATCTTTCGTAATAATAAGCATATCGTTGGCATTAAATGGGGACGGAATTAAGCGCACTACCCCAGCCCCCGATCTATCGCCCGTAATTTGCGTAGCCCTGCTCGTAATATCAACAACTTTTCTCCAGGTTCTTCCGTCCTGCTCTCCAGCAAAAATAGTTCCGTCGTTCGTCCCTGCCCACACGCGATTCGGCTGAAATAAATCTGCCTCCATCGCAATAATACTGGCAGGAGCGCTGGATCCGCCTTTAATAATCTGAAACGTTTTGCTATTTTTATCTATCGGCAGCGTGAGCATATTTTGCCACGTTTTTCCTCCATCAGTACTTCTCGTAACAATCCCCTGTCCAGCAGAATCAACTCCCGACGCAAGCAGTACTCCGGATTTCGTCTGGACTACGTCTATAGTTCCTGCAAGAGGAAGAGCAACGGTTGCCCAGGTTGCGCCATCGTCATGAGATATCACCATTCCATCCTTGCCTGCCGCAATATACACCAGCGCAGAATCTTGGAACGAGCGATGAATTTTTCCTAAATCGTAATTGGCAATTGTTGTATCGGGACTATTTACTGTTTTTACCGACTGCTCAAATAGCGCACCAGCACTTGTCGATACATACGTTCCGCCTGGTGGTGTTTGCTGAACTGGAGTCGTGCGAGAACATCCGCCCAACGCCAACATGCCTATCATAAGTACCGGCAATGCAAAAACTGACACTCGATTCATGATATGATTATACCACGATGTGGAAACATAATTCATCTCCTTCAAACGAAGATCTCGTACAAGCGACGCGAGATGCGAAATTGTCCAAACTAGACAGCGAATTAATCGTGCATGGGAACCAGGGTCCGCAATTTATTGTTCGAGGCGACTACAAAATAATACTGATCCACATCCCAATTCGAGAACACACGATAAAGTCCATAGAAAACCGAACTATTGCGTTCATTATACAAAAAGACAGCCTCGTCACCATTACTCGCTCAGCAATCCCAATGCTTGATGAGATTTTTGCAGATTATTCAAATAATCCAGATGCCTACCAAGAAACTGGCACCGGCCCCCTTTCGCTCGCGTTTGCCATTATCGACCGCTTAAATACTTCCACGCTCAAAAAAATCCATCACTTGCTCAAACGCGTAGAAATTGCGGAAGATGCCATCTTCCATGGCAACGAACGCAAAATGGTGGAAGAAATCGCCGTACTGTCGCGAGATGTTCTAGACTTTCATCGAATTGCACTTCCTCAAAAAGGGTTGTTCCAATCTATCCATCGGCAATACGCGTTCACTATTCCGGAGCAAGAAGTATTGTCCCATATTCACAACCAGGCGGAGCAAATGTGGTACACCTTACAAGCGCTACACAGCAGTATGCAAGAATTGCGAAATACAAACGACTCCCTTCTTCAGCACCAAGAAAACGAACTACTCCGAAGTATTTTCTCATACTCTATTTTAGCGATCCCTTTTTTGGCTATCATCAATGTCTTCAATCCTCATCGATCAGGCGCAACAATTCTAGACAGTGTCTTTTTCTGGGGAATCATCGCTTTCTTAATCATCGTGCTCATTTTCATTTTTGCCAGAGCGAAGAAAAAGCGGGTGTTATAAAAAATCGCCGCATCCCTCGCGGCGAAAATCGTACATTGCTATGCACAAGCGACAACGTCAATTTCCAAGTACTCCAATACTTCTGCCCAGCATCCTTCCAAAACTTCATCCTGTGAAAGAATTTTTGCTTTGTGAAGAGACGGGAGTACATACACCCGCTCATGGCGAATGGGGCAAACTATCGACCCGGGCGCATATGACGGAAACTGAATTACCGTAGCATTCGACTGCTCCAGAATAAGGTGAATATCCTCCGTGCTATCTTCGGCATGGATTGGAATTTCGTGCTGACACAATGGAATAGCCTTTCTTTTGGACATTCCCCCATGCTGATAATGATGAATAATCCCTGCTTCGCCCAAAACTGCTACCGCAACATCGAGAGCGTGAGCGTGTCGCGCAGTATTTAAGTGCAATATCGCGCTTCTACTGATCGCTCGTAGCGCCTCTTCAGCACCCGGCATAAACTCCGGACGCGGGCCCTGAATTGCAAAATCTGCAAATAACTCATTGATCTGCGGGACTTCCAGTCCAAGGGCTTTGCTCCAACTATGAGTTCGAGCAAACAAATCATCGTCAAACGGCAATCCGCGATCTTGCTTCATGAATACAATAAACTGCGGAGCCTGGTCCCGAAAGACCACTCCATCCAAATCGAACGATAAGGAACGTTGCCCTGAAGACATATCTGTCTCCTTTCCAAGTGCATAAATTGTTGAATGTGCGCCAATCCCCCCGTACAATGGATACTACATGCAGCCTATACACCTGTACAATTCGCGAACACGAGAGCAAGAGGAATTAAAGCCAATTTCTGCAACAGATACTGTTACGATCTATAACTGCGGACCTACGGTGTATAAGCGCCAGCATATTGGCAATATGCGCAGGTTTTTAAACGCTGACTTTTTGCGCAGAACATTGCTACTGCTCGGCTATCAAATTCATGACGTGACGAACATCACCGACGTTGGCCATTTAACGCAAGATGAAATAGACGAGGGTGAAGATAAGTTAGAAAAAGAAGCAAAGGCGCAACAAAAAACTCCGCAAGATATTGCCAAATATCAGACTGAATTATTTTTCCAAGATATCGACGCATTAAACATTCAGCATACTGACCAATATCCGCGTGCAAGCGAACATATACAAAGCATGATTACGTTGATCGAAACATTACTTGCAAATAAGCATGCATACATAACATCTTCTGGCGTATATTTTGATATCTCGACGTTTCCGGATTACGGGAAGCTTTCCGGCAATGATATAAAAAACATAGATGCAGGGCACCGAGTTGAAGTGCGAAACGAGAAAAAACATCCGCAAGATTTTGCGCTCTGGATGATCGACGATACGCATCTTCAGCTATGGGATTCCCCATGGGGTAAAGGATACCCAGGCTGGCATATTGAATGTTCCGCCATGAGCATGGAAGAGCTTGGCGAAACAATAGATATTCACACCGGCGGTGAAGATAACCGCTTTCCTCATCATGAAAATGAAATTGCGCAATCGGAAGGCGCAACGGGTAAGCCGTTTGTAAATATTTGGATGCACAATCGGCATTTAATGCTTGCCGGCAAAAAGATGGCAAAACGCGAAGGAGAAGTTATTACAATAGACACACTGAAAGAAAAAAACTATTCCCCATTGGCGTTTCGATTACTAGTGTTCGCACATCATTACCGTTCCCCTATCGACTTTTCGTGGGAATTATTAGATGAATTCCAAGGGCATGTAGAAAGTATTAAAAAAGTGTTAGCGCGCCTTCCCCTTTCTAATTGGAAGAAGGGCGGACTAGCACCTTCTGAGTTTGTATCCGCCCTCCAATATGACCTCAACACATCTAAAGCATTCGCAATATTCCTCGAAACAATAAAAGAATTAAACAAGGCACTAGATGCAAATAATACTAAACTTGCATCTCAGCTATCTTCTCAATTACTGAACATGGATAGCGTAATCGGCATTCTTGAACCCCTACAAAAAGAAACAATGACCCAAACAATTCCGGACCCTATTACCGCTCTCGCACAAGACAGAGAAGAAGCAAAAAAAGCAAAAAACTACATGCGCGCCGATGCACTTCGCCAAGAAATTGCTCAACAAGGCTACCGGATTGAAGACACGCCACAAGGGCCACGCATTGTTCGCATATAATTACACGAATTTCCACACCTTATCCACTAACAGTCTTTAGTAGAGACAGATATAGTGAGTAATACGTATGCCTGGTAAAGAACTTCGAATAGCTCCTCATAGTACCGAAGCGGAAGAATCCGTATTGGGAAGCATTTTGATTGATAAAAATGCAATTATTAAAATTGCAGACTGGATTAATCCGGAAGATTTTTATCATCACAATAATCAAGTTATCTATGAGGCGATTATGGAACTGTATGCAAAAGGAAGCCCGATCGACATCTTGTCTCTTATAGATAGGCTGAAGGAAAAGAAAGAATTGAAAAATATTGGCGGTAAGAGAACTATTACCTACCTCGCAACAACCGTTCCGACTGCGGGAAATGTTGTTCACTATGGGCGAATAGTTCAGCGAACCTCAACGCGAAGAAAGCTGATTTCCGCAGCATCCGATATTGCAGAGCTTGGATTTAATGAAGCAGAAGATATTGAAACAGTAGTAGATGAAGCAGAGCATCGCTTATTCCAAGTTTCCGAAGGCCATAAAGTCGACCACTTTACCCCGTTATCAGAAGCGCTTGAAGATGCCTTTGTCCGTATCGATAAATTACACAAAGGAGACGGGGCGCTGCGCGGAGTTCCTACCGGATTCCCTTCTCTAGATAAAAAGATAGCAGGCTGGCAAAAGTCTGACCTTGTTATTCTTGCTGCCCGCCCGAGCGTTGGAAAAACAACGCTTGCACTGGACTTTGCGCGCCATGCCGCGCTTGCAGGCCATAAGGTTGGCATATTCAGCCTAGAAATGAGCAAGGACCAGTTAGTAGACCGCATGCTCGCGTCGCACGCTCATGTTGATTTATGGAAATTGCGCACCGGAAAGCTTGCAACCGGAGGTAATGATGATGACTTTGTCCGATTAGGGGATGCAATCAGCGAATTGTCGCAAGCAACACTATTTATCGACGACAATGCATCTTCAAACATTATGGGAATGCGAACGATGGCACGCAGATTGCAAACAGAGCACGGATTAGATTTATTAATTATTGACTACTTGCAGTTGATGGAGTCCTCCCGCTATACGGACAATCGTGTACAAGAAGTATCCGCTATTTCTCGAGGTTTAAAGAAGCTCGCAATTGAGCTCCAGGTTCCCGTACTCGCACTGTCTCAGCTATCTCGCGCTGTTGAAATGCGTACCGATCAGCGCCCGAAACTATCTGACCTTCGTGAATCCGGAAGTATCGAACAGGATGCCGACATGGTGCTGTTCTTGCATCGTCATGATTGGGAAGGTGATGAACGCCCGGAAATAATGGAAGTTGATTTATTGATTGAAAAACATAGAAACGGTCCTACTGGAGAAATTCCATTGCAGTTCAACACGCAAATCGTAAGCTATACCGAAATGGAACAATTCCATATTGAGGAGCCGTTCCCCACTGAACAAGTTCCTGCATAACATATGTCCGCAGTCCTTCCAAAAGCAGTCCGGGAGTTAACACAAGAATTAACACGCTTACCCGGAATCGGCACAAAGTCCGCACAACGCTTGGCGCTTCACATCCTTCGCCAACAACGAGGCGTTACAGCAAAGCTTGCCGAATCCATTGCCACTCTGCACGACAGAGTACAAACATGTTCTATATGCTTTTCATTATCTGACGATGACCAGTGCGCAATCTGCAAAGATACTTCACGCGATCAAGCAATCCTATGCGTCGTCGAAGACCCGCTCGATGTAGATGCGATTGAAAAAACAGGAACGTATCACGGCTTGTACCACGTACTCGGCGGTCTATTCTCTCCTATTGATGGTGTTGGGATTGATCAGCTGACTTTTTCTGAACTACAAAAACGCCTGCAACAAGGCACTGTCCAAGAATTAATCATTGCGCTAGAACATAACATGGAAGGCGAAGCTACAACTCGCCACTTGATGGCATATGTAAAAGATTTTAATATTCCCGTCACCCGCTTAGCCCGAGGCTTACCAACAGGTGGCGATATCGAATTCGCCGACGCCCTCACATTGCAATCTGCATTCTCAGGACGGACGAAGATATAAAAGAACCCCTTTCGGGGCTCTTTGTTACTTTGCTGCTTTTGTTACGATTTTTCCGATCTCAACTTCTGTATAGTGCTGCTTGTGGCCAAAATAGTGCACGTTTCGCTTTTTTGCTTTCATTTTCACACCGTGAATCTTCTTGTGTCGAGCCTGCTTAATAACAGTAGCTTCAACAGAAACACCAGCAAGAACAGGTGCTCCAAGCTCCGTTTTTTTGCCATCATCCAAAAGTAATACCTCAGAAAAAACGGTTTTAGCGCCTTCTTCTAACGGTAATCGGTCCATAACAACTTTGTCGCCCTCGTGGACCACAAACTGTCTTCCGCCTGCTTTAATCACTGCTGTTTTCATAATTTATGTATTTTTGCAGATAACGGGTTATAAGTCAAATCTACTCTACTGACTTCCCCTTAATTCACCAGCACTACCTGGGAACCTTTAGTAAGCCCGTAGGAATCTGCCGTTCCTGCCGGTATTTCAAGAACCGCATCCACGTCTTGAGGGCTGTGGTATAACGGCAAAAATGCATCTTTGACGTCCGGAGATGGGAATGGAATATTGGGCGTAGTACCGACGACCCTCCCGCCCTTCAGCCACACCATATCAAGAGGAATAACCATGCCTTTCATCCAAAACGTCTGCGGACCGGTTACGGAAAAGGGGAAATACATGCCCGTCTTGCGCGCCAGCATTTTGCATCCGCCAAGGCCTTTTCTCTGCTGATCCTCCGTGCTTGCGATAGAAACTTGCAGAGTTTGTTTTGAAGTTCTTAAAAGAGCTGTGTGCCCTGTTCCGCACAATGTCGGTTTCGTAAATAAAAAATATGCAAACACGGGTAATGCAATAATTGCACAAATCGCAATGCATACAGGTAACATTCTCATAGAGATACTCTCTTCATCATACGCGCACTTGCGATAAAAAATAATAGCGCAATAATACCGAATGCAATAATTTTAGTATTCGTTGATGCCACAACGCCGATATATCCCAATATCACCGTACCCGCACTGCAATAAAATACGATACTCCACTTGCCCAGCCCTGCACGGCTCAAGCGATGATGCAGGTGCGACACGGTATCTCCTGTCCACGGGAACTTCCTCATATACGTTCGATACGCAACAACAAATAGTGCATCAAGCATGGGTATCGCAAGAACAATGAGCGTCGTGCTTATTTTCCCTCCGCCGATCATCGCAACCAATGCCACATATAGCCCTATAAACCAACTGCCAGTAGTTCCTAAATACACGCGAGCAGGCGGAGCATTCCATACGAAGAATCCCGCAATTCCGGCAAAACCAATAATTGCCAACACAAACGTTTGAGCATCTTGCGTCGCCGGAAGCAGGCTAATTCCGGCAAGGGCAATGCATGCTATTGCAGTTACGGCAGGCGCCAACCCGTCCGTTCCATCAAGAAAATTTACCGCGTTCATGCAGGCGAGTACCCAAAGAAATGTAAAAACCGAACCTAAAACTACTCCTAAAAATACTATGCCACCATGAAAAATATTTGTGACATACGGAATCCTCCAGCCAAAGTACATCACTATGCAGACTATGAACGCCTGCATCGCAAGCTGCTCCCAAGCGGGAAGATTTTTCTTTTCATCAATTGTGCCGAATGCAATAATGCATGCCGCAGCAATCAATAACCCTATCGCCATACGAAAAGACGTGAGCTGAAATACGGCAGCAACGCTTACGACAGTAGCAAGCACCCACCCTGCATAGTACGTTCCGCGCATCCCATATACGGAAAAGCTCTTAATCCTAGATCGGATAAAAAGAAAGAGCGCGAGATTAGTTATGCAGAACAACACCCCGCCAAGCACTGCATGCCCAGGCGTTACAATTGTCGTATCAAATATCATACTGTTTCTATACCCTTACGAGTCACGCGCTTTCGTGTTTTTTGCATAACGTTAAAATTCAAATCTCGCCCCAACATCAATCGGGTTTCGGAATCGAGCGCGGGGAATGCAGAAAGTAATGTTGCAATAAGCGGAACCAATGCCCACTGCAAAATAATCAATGCATACCTCCATGGCCCATAATGCTTCGGCTTATGCGGGAGCAATAAAATAGTCAGCGTTGCAGATATGATCAATCCGGACATGGCTATCGTCATCAGTGTGCGCGTCATAAACGGCAAGCTATACGACAAAAATGTTTCATGAAAACTTGGATTTCCGAACAATACCGGGATCCAACCGAGTACCGCAACAATGATTGCTGCAGTAGCCCACGAGTAATGCCCTTCCAACGTTCGCCATGTATATGTCCATTTTGTTGATAAAGGAATTTTTTTATTTTTAATAAACCCTTCCATTAAAAATGGAAAATTCTCAATACCCCATGCCCAGCGACGCTTCTGCTTATACTGATTCATTAATGTTTTCCACCACGACGGCGCAAGTGCAGCGTCCATGGAAACAGTGATATATAAGGGCACAGTCCTATAGTTGCCGTTATGCGTCAGCAAGCACTGCCAAAAGATACGAGAGTCTTCTGAAATAACATCTCGCTGCCAGTATCCAACCTTCTTCAACGCAACAAGCGTCATCGAATGGCTCGAAAACGTCACCAAGCGCTCCGGACGCGTCGATTCGATCATCTGCCAGAACGTAGACCCCATTGCAATAACTCGTGAAAACGACGGAGCATCCCATAAATTGTTGTTATATACCGGAATAGGCTGATAACTTGCCTGGTACGGATTCTCCGCATGCAGGAATGCGTACGTTAGGTATGAAAAATATTCTGCGGACACAACAGTGTCGCTGTCAAAATTACTGACAAGAATATATTCGTCTTTTATACGCTTCTTTTTTAAACTCTCTTCCATTTGCTGAATTGCCCACGTAGCATTGGCGCTCTTTACTTTCTTCTCCCCAGGAATTCCATCCGGATGGAACGATGTAATAAATGTTCCAAATGTTGTTCCGAATTGCTTTTTCAGCGCCGCGGCTCGTTTTTTTGCGGACTCTCCTGCCCTATCTTCAAATCCGATCACAACGTGCATGCGATCATGGGGGAAATCCGTTTTCGCGAGCGCGCTAATAGACGTGCGCAACACATGCAACGATTCATCGTACGTAGGGATAACGATAATGTGCTGAATCTTATTCCAATCCATGTCCGCTTTTTCTTCCTGTAGCTTCCGTATCCAATCAACATGCTTATATTCGTTTAATCTCCGATATGCATACAACAGATGTACCGACATATATACGATCCTCACGAGCAAATACACGTCGTACGCAATCACAAAAATTGCAATCCAATACGGAATAGCAAATGCTAGTAAGCCAAGCCCTATTAACGTCGACCACGACAAAAGCCCTGGAATAATTTCCCACATCCTGCGCCGAAGCGCCACACCGTCAAATTGAATTTCAAACTGCTGCATATTGTTACGAATTAAACCGAAGTAATATGATATACGTCCCGATTAACATAGCCTCAAGGATAGGCATACTTGTCCAAAATATCCAAAACGCCACTTCGCTTACTGCCCGAACGAATAGCCCGAGAAGTACGTTAATAATAAGCATTGCAAGCCCGATGCTTGGCAATACGAAAATTTGCCATGGACTTCCGACAAAATCAATCCCCACCCCGGCGGTGTAATGCAAAATTGCGGATGGGTCGCCTTTAGGGAACGTCGTTAACACGAGAATCCAAAGAACAAGATTCAGTAGGATGCTGCTGGCCAATACGACTGATACGCCTTTCAGGTTATAACCCTTGATTTTCATATTCACGTGCAACCGCTAAGACCTTGTCACTATACCACGATTGCCCTTGCCAGTAGATTCCGCCCACATATTTCTGCAACGCTTCTGCTTCTTGTGCCGGGTCGGCAGCACCCCGATCCGCTAGAAAGATTCCTGTTGCAACGAATGCATCAGCGAGCTCGTATGGGTTCACCGGCTGCTTATTCATCAGCTGCTCGATTCGAGGCTCCATACCCTCCCATGTGGTCGGCATAATCTGCGCAGGCCCCATAGCGCCCGCTCGAGATAGCGGTGCTTTATACGGATCAATTCCAAGCTTTTTCGTAATGCGTAAAAATGCTTCTTGATTCCTTATAAGCGGCATGTTAGTAGGGAATGATCCTGAACCCAAATTCGAACCAACACCAGACTCCACTTTCAATACTGCAATAATAAGTGCGGGCCGAACCCCCGTAACCTTGCCTGCAAATTTTGCCATGTCATTTGCCGTATTTAATGAAATTTTTATACTCCCGTTCTGCAGAGTAAACACCTGCCTCTTAATTTCATCCCGAGCAGCTTGCGCGTCAGCGAGCAAGCTTTCGTATTGCGCCTGCTGCTGTTGTTTTTGCTGCAAAAATTGCTTCTGCGCACTCTTCTTGTCTGCCAAATCTTGCGCCTGAGCATCTTGCAGCTGCTGGAGTTGCGTCAAATCATCCGCCTGCTTATCAAGCTCGCTTTTTTGCTGCTGCAGATCGTCTTGCTTACTATGCATGTCGGCAAGCAAGCCAACGGCACGCTGCTGCAGCAAGGCATACGCATCGCGCTGACTTAACACGTCGCTTAAGCTTTGCGAATCGAAAAATACTTGAACGAGCGGAACTTGTTCAAATTCATAGAGCTGACGCACTAATGCATCTAATTCTTCCTTTTTTGCATTGATCTGTTTTTCTAAATCGCTCACCTTTGCACTCGTATCAGAGCTTTGCGATTTTACATTCGATATAGTGACTTGCGTTTTTGCTAACTGCGCATTGGCGCGCTGCAGGTCAGCTTTTAATTGCTCAAGCGTTACCGCAATTTTATCTGCCTCGCTTGCAGTTTGCGAACGCTTACTCGATAAGTCCGCTATCTTCTTATTTAGCGCATCAATCTCCTGCTGCTTCTCTTCTATCTGACTTGAATAATCCACTGTTGCCGGTGCAGCAAAAGAAGAGCACGGAACAAGACTAAGCGCCCCCAGCATAATAATCCCCTTCCAAATAGTGGCAGTGTTCACACTAGGCCTCTTTATCGTGAGAATTAATTCCCCACCCTTGCACAAGACTGTTCCATTCCTGCGCGCCGCCTGCTTCATCTTCCGCACGCCTCCATGCCTCATCCGGCGTAATAACACGAACACCATCAACTTCCCCCACATCGAGCAAATGTTTGTCAGATGTCACTACTGCATCCGCCTCTCCGCCGATTGCCGCTTCCAGGAATTTTAAGTCCTCTTCGTCATCTATAACGGCATCAACGTATTCCGGATCTACATCTTCTAGCATCGCAAAAAAGTTCTCCAGCTTTGTCCGATACTCCCGATCGTCTATAAGCCTTCGCAAAATAAGGCGGTATTCATTCACCATTTTAGATGAAGCAATGGCCGTGAGGTCCCCTGCCGTGACAGCATCAATAAGCTTTGCCTCAGAGCAAAAATCGTCATTAAAGCCGTCGATAAGAACATTGGTATCTAGAACCACTCGCATACGCACAATACTACCTGCTTTTCAAAAAATTCCAAGATCATATGTGGAAAAGGTGATGCATGCTTTTTTCTGTTTGTTGGTATACTGTTCGTATGGCACTTTCAGACCTCAGCAAAAAACAAAGCGAAGCACTCGATGCGATTCGAGCATTTTTAGGAACACATAACTACGCACCCAGCTACCGAGACATCATGAAGGCAATGGGAATTAAATCTCCCGCAACTGCGTACGCACACGTACAGCAATTAAAAGATAAGGGATACCTTAAGATCCGCAACGGAGAAATGCGATCCGTAGAACTTACAAACAAGTCCAATATTTTTACAAAAGGCATTGAAATTCCGTTAGTTGGAATGATTGCAGCGGGCTCGCCAATTGAAGCAATCGAAGAGCGAGAATCTATTACCGTACCGCTCGAACTGCTTCCTAATTTAAACTGCTACGCGCTACGCGTGAAGGGCGAATCCATGATCGATGACGGTATTTTAAATGGCGACTTCGTTATAATCGAACGAAACTTTTATCCGAAGAACGGTGACGTTGTTGTGGCGCTTGTTGATAATGAAAACGCAACATTAAAACGATACTACCGAGAAAAGACGAGAATCCGCCTGCAACCTGCAAATAAAAAGATGAAACCGATTTACGTAAAAAATCCGACTATCCAAGGAATCGTACGAGGAGTCATCAGGAGATACGAAGAGAAGGCGTAATATAAAAATAAAGCCGTTGAGGAAACCCTCAGCGGCTTTTGTTGTAGTACGGCGCAACGCGCATGCTTCACGCTACTTGGTTGGACGGCGGCATGCAGAAGTGAATGAATACCCCCATAACGAATATCACCACTTCCACGAACATCAATGCCAAGTGCGTCATCGGCACGGAAGCGCCATCAATAAGCGCGGACGCACCCGTTCCAATTGATACAAGCGAGACAACAGACGTGATCAGTTTCCACACGGCATCCTCCCGTTCTAAAAAAAGAACCTCGAAACCTGAAACTACCTTTAGTATGAAACAATTTGGTAAATAAAAACAGCCCCGTGAAAATCCACGTGGGCTGATTGGCTTGCCGCTAAGTGATGTATTGCAATCGGCGAATTCCTTTATGCCGACGCCTTAGCGGGTTGAATGAACAACGCTTACTTGCTGACAATGATTGGCTCAGGTTCATGACTCAAAATCACGCTCATTGTCGTTGGGAATCCATTCGACGAGCGTTCTCCATCGATCAAGATAGTCGATCTTTTTCCAGAGTATCCAAACTCCTGAATAATTGCGTCTCGGAACGCGTCATCTGATTTCGTTTCATCCATGAGCTCCCGAATTCTTCTTTTCAATTCAGCAACTGGGGCCGTTTCCCAAAGAGTCATTACTGCAGTAGCCATAACCAATCTTTCCTTGTGTTCAAATGAGCTGGAGTTACCGTGCTCAATTAATATACTCCTATTTTATAATTTTGTCAATATAAATAGATTATATTACTCTTTATTAAGCCAATATACACTAATTCAACTTCACCACGTCGTCTCCGCCGTCAATCTGTTCAAACCTATTCGAAAGCTTGTCTAATCGCCTATTTGAATCGTCATATTTGGTCTTTGCATTGCTTAAGTGCTTACCTACTGTAACAAAATCTTCTGAGAATTTGCCGAAATCCTGACGAAGCGTTCCGATGTACTGGAGAATTTCTTGCGTCTTTTGCTCTATTTTCATGCCTCGAAGACCAACGAGCACCGTCTGCAAATATGCCAAGAAACTATTGGGTGATACCGGAACAACTTTGTTTGCTAAACAGAATTCCCATAATGACGCACCGTCTTCATCGTGCACCATTGTTTCGTAGTACACACCTTCTATTGGAATGTACATAAATGCATAATCAAGCGTTTTTTCGTGAGAAGAAATATATTTCTGAGAAATATCTGAAATATGCTTTTTCACATCGCGAATAAATGTTTTTCTCAGGCTCGCTCGCGAATCTTTATCCTGCTCCTTCATAAATGCTTCGTAGTTTGCAAACGGAAATTTCGCATCCACTGCCACTATGTATCCATCTTGCAAGCGGATAATAGCATCAGCAATTTCCCTGCTATCCGCATACGTATACTGCAATTCATATCGATCAGCCGGCAATACATCTGCTAATAAATTTCCTAATAATACTTCTCCGAAACTTCCGCGAATCTTGGGCGCTTTTAATAAATGTTGAAACGACACAATTTCATTGCTCGTTTTTTGCAAAGTTGCTGTTGCCTGCTCCAACTTCCCTAATCCTGCACTTACTGATGCAACCGTTCGCTCAGCAGAACTTAATCTGCTTACCATAAAGTCTTTGCTTTCATTCGTAGCTCGCACTTGCTCCACAAGGCGCCGGTCAATCTGCTCCTGCATTCTATTCATCTGCTCCAGCATTTGTACCTGCATTGGGTCAATACCTTCTTTTTTCTTATTCATAAACCACATAATTGCCACGCCGACCCCAAGCGCAATAATAACAGCTAGTAATGTTTGTATATCCATACGAATAACTATACCGTATGTTGTATGTTTACTGGAACATGGCATTCTGGAGTTGTTGAAAAGGGCGATCAGCGCGGAACAGGCCTCGGCTTTCCTACTGCGAATATTACGCTCGATGATAGTTCGGTAGAGTTAGAAGAAGGCGTATTTGCGACTCGGGCAATGATCGCAGGCGACCCGACCCTCTATGCGGGAGCACTTCACGTAGGCCCGCGCCCAACATTCCCAGGCGCATCTTCGTCAGTAGAACTGCATATTATACATTTTCAACCGCGAAATTTATACGGTGAAAAAATCTCGTTTACTGTTATAGAGAAGGTTCGAGATGTGCAAAAATTTGCATCAAGCGAAGAATTAATTTCCGCAATTCAAAACGACGTTACCAAGGCAACGAAAATATTGTCGACACTAAATTAAGCGTTGTATCTTTTTTCTACTTCTGACCAATTAACAACATTCCACCACGCAGTAATATAATCCGGTCTGCGGTTTTGGTAGTTCAAATAATACGCATGCTCCCAAACATCCAACCCTAATAGCACTTTTTTCCCTTCTGAAATCGGCGAGTCCTGATTAGCAGTCGACATAATTTCCAATTGCCCATCTGCGTTTTTTACTAACCACGCCCATCCGCTTCCAAATCGGGTTGTTGCAGCTTCGGTAAATTTTGTTTTAAAATCTTCTAGCGATCCGAACGCATTGTTCATTATTTCAGAAAACTCTGCGCTTGGTTCTTTATACTCAGGAGTCATCATCTCCCAAAATAATCCGTGATTGTAAAATCCTCCTCCGTTATTTTGTACAGCCTTTCGAATATCTTCGGGAACGGCATCAAGATTCTGCAATAATTCTTCTATACTTTTTTCTGCTAATTCCGGGTGCGACTCTATAGCAGCATTTAATTTATCCGTATACGCCCGGTGATGCTTCGTGTAATGGATCTCCATCGTTTTTGCATCGATGTGCGGCTCAAGCGCATTAAATTCGTATGGAAGTTTTGGAAGAGTAAATGGCATAGGTAGATATATAAAAGATTAGTTTCTTCTAGTGTACGTTTTGTATGCATCACTCACAAGTGAAATAAAACAGCCTCGCAGAGAGGTGCGAGACTGTTTTGTATCCAAGCTCTATTATGCAGCTTGCATTGATTCTGATTTCTTTGGTCCGAACCCAAGCCATAGCGCTACAACAGCGATGACAACATGAAGCCATGTGTCTGCAGTGTTGTTGGAGATTAATCCAAGCACCGGAGCGTCGCCACCGAAGAACCCTAATACCGCAACTAATCCATATACAACTCCAAACACTTTGAAGAAGAGCTGAGCTTGAGCCTCTCCCTTGCTTGCAAGGTAAAGCGCTGCAAGTCCAGAAATGAGATGGACGAGATTATGTAGCGTGTTTACATCGAAAATTCCCAGTAAGTGCCCGTTAGTTGTAATTCCAGGAACGAATCCCAAAACTCCAATGGTAAGGAGTACCCAGCCAAATACGTTAGCCATTTTCTTTAGCATATCCACTCACCTCCTTCGATATTCGCGGTGTGCATATAGTGCGTTTGTATAATAATAGCACTACTTCATATTTTCTTCATGTATTTTCAATTTTATGTGTAAATAAAATCTGACAAATTTTAAAAATAAAAAAGCCCCGCATGTTTTCACGCGCGGGGGCGCTTGTCGCATCCTCAGAGATCGATGCGCATACAAACTTCGATGGGCCGTAAGCCTTGCTTGACGTAAAAGATCACATTAGTCCAGCTACAATCAAGGATGAGCTTGTAAGCTCCTCGCTCTTTCGCAAGAGCGATGGCTTTTTGGAGCAGCATGCTTGCATAGCCATGCTTTTCGTACTCGGCCCCTTCTCGCGTAGCTACATCCTCCACGTGAGCAATGAGCCCGCCATTGTGGATGAACTTATACTCAAACACAATTGAAGTAGTTGAAACAATCCTCTCGTTAACCACGATGACGTAGGTAACGACTCCGTGCTCAGCCCGCTTTTGAAAGATTTCAATCATCCGATCGTAATCAATCTTAGGATCCTTGCGCAGATGAGTAAGAGTTTCGAAAAAACCACTTCCCGGCACCAAGTCCCCTAGGCGCAGTTCGCGAACTTCGCATTCCGATTGCTTAGACATTGAGCTATCTCCGTTATCAGTATTCCCAAAAGAGCTGTCGTATTCCTAGCCCTTTGCTAGTTTTCCGCTCTATGTCTGTACCATATCAGCAAGCTATTTGCAACCATATTTCCATTACCTGCAGGTAGTATGTTTTGACATTCTATATTGCAGGTGTATGATAATTCAGATGCAAAAACGCAAGAAACAAATATCGTTTCAAAAATAACCCACATATGTGGGTTATTTTTTTGCTCAAATTGTTCTCTCCAATTACATACAAAAAGAAAGGAATCGCGACGTGACACTCCTCACTCCCCAAACAGAATTCCCTCCACTTGAATCGCTCTATCCACAACTCCCAGACAGAGAACGACCGCCAACAATCCTCCTCCTTGTTCGCTCTAGAGACTCTTATATCGAACATCAGATTACCAATGCATCAACTGAGACCGTGGCTACGAAAAAGTGCGCGTGTCTTAATTGCGGGGGCATTGGGTGGGTTCTGTGCCAAAGAACCTCCGCAACTACCGTAACCTATCGAGTATACGCATATTGGGGCACAGACCTAACAACGACTGTTGATGAATCTTCTGTGCTCATGTACGAAATGAATGCTGAAATCCCCGCCGATTGCGATCTCAAAGAAAACGCAACGCACATCAGCTATATCATAATCACTCGCGACGAAGTAACGATCCTCAGAAACAGCGACAGCCTCTCAATTGCCAGAAAAACAACATAATCAATTCCAACCCCGGACCTCACCGTCCGGTTTTCTTTTTTATTGAAATCCACGCGAGGATCAAAAATATACTTAGCGATATACCTAATGACCACACCGCAAGGCCAATCCATCGAGGTTTATATTCAAAAGAAATAACATGAGACCCAGCGGAAACTTCTATTCCTCGAAACAGCCCGTCCACACGATATATGTGCGCGGGATGACCGTCTATTGTCGCGGTCCAGTCTTTGAGCAATAAGTCGCGCAATACCAAAAACCCATCACTATCTTGCTGTGTTTGAATAATTACTTTTGTGCGCCCATCTTGTATAAGATGTGCCGCATTACCGCTTAGAGAAAATACTGCATCACTAGGAACGTCAGCTACTACCGTTTTTTGATCGGTAGCTGGCAATTTCATAATCGTATTTATTTGATCCGTTGTATCCGATAATGCTTTCACTGTTTGCACAAACTGTACACGAGGAAACGCTTCGTCATTTCGATATAACCGTAAAAATTGATCACCGATCGGCACACTAGAGATATACGATGTGCCATTTAAACTTTCTGCATATCGGTATGGCGGGAATATTCCAATAAAATGCGTAGTGGCAAATCTATTAATGATAGCTCGCGCTCCTGGGCCCCATGGATCTCCCCAGGTACCAAGCGGTTTTAAATATTCTTTTACTACACCTATCGGTAATGATCCTGCCCATTGCATCGTGCCTATACCGAAGCCAGCTGAAACATACGGGGCGAGTGCATCGTAATACGAAACCGCTTGAGAAGAAGCAATAATTTTAAAAGCTGCATCATAGTTTTTTACTTCAAGGCATCCAGCTTTAATGCAATTATACAATCTGCCGCTCGGATCATACTGCTGATTTGGATTGGTATGAATTAAAAGTCGAGGAGCTTGAATACGCGGCATATCAGACCTGATTTCGAAATAAAACGATTGACCTTGCGCATGTTCTACTACCTGAAACGGAACAGTATTCCATTGACTATCAACAAGATCCTTATTTCCTATTATTGCTTCGCGAAGTTTCTTACCACTGCCGTCATATAGTGTAAGCTTCAAAGTTCCAGTGCCTATATGAACGCTGGCAACCTGTATCGCAATACCATTTATACGATCAAATGGCGACACAAATGTTTGTCGATACACGCATGTATCACAAATCAAATTATATGCTTTAATACCAAAATCATTATCAGGAGCATTCTCGGCAATAGTATCTCCAGAAAAAATTCTCGCGAATCCCTGCCCTTGCAACAATCGCACCATTGCCGGCTCCTGAGTAAATTCCCACGGCACGCCTTGATGCCAGCCCCAGCCAACCCATAGGACCGGCAATACAGCTGCCAGCGCCAACCATGGCTTTGCAAAACTTCTGAAAAAATCTAATCCGGCAGCAGCAAAAAAAACTAGCCCGATATCAACATAAAAAAAGAAACGACTCGGAGCGTTAAAATAGTTGAATCCATGCGCAACAAGCCACCGAAATACCGGCGAATACCCACCTATCGCAAGCGTAAGCCCTACAACTATCAAAACAACGGATACTAGCCACACCGCCGGAAATTTTCGCCTGCTAGTGCATATTCCTAGGAATGCCAATAATACGACAATTGGCCCAAGGTAAGAGGAAAGTTCGCTTTCATTCGTGGGCCCACGATACGCCCCATCATGCCCAAATGGATGCGGTAACACCAAACCCAAAAAAGCTTTGGGGGTAAATTGATAATCAAACATCCCGACAGCATTTGCATGAAGTGTGCCTGTGGCACGATCCGTATCTGGTATATTATAAATGATCGGCAACAGATAAAACGAACACATGGCGATCGCCAGCACAATTCCTAACTGCGCTCCCACTGCTCTTTTCCATCTATCCCACGAATACGCAGTGAGACAGCCTATAAATAACACTTCACTCATTAATACATAAAGTGCCATTTGGGGATGCCCAACGAGAATACATAACGCAGTAGCGCCGACCCACATCGTAAAATATTTGAGTCTTCCTTGCTCCATAAACAATTGCAGCAAAAGAAAAAGCAGCGGCGCCCACATGAATGGCAACACTAAATTAAGCGACGAATACTTCCCAACGAATGTAGCTCCGAACGGAAATAACACCGCTGCCATGCCTGCGGCAATGCTCGTAAGTTTGTTATATTTTAAAAAGAGAAATGTTCCTATTGCAGCGAGTAATGCATGCAAAAGAAGAGAGATATTTAATGTCCACACTCCAGGTAAAAACTGACGAAGAATCATATGCGGCGGATACCAAAAATCCAATTGCGCACTTGCCAGTAGCGGGTATCCGCCTGCTAATTCAGGGGCCCACAGTGGCGACTGCCCTGCACGTTGTATCTGTCCGTACAAATTCTCAAGCGGAATAGTATTAATTACCAAGTCCTTTAAAAAATATGCACCCTGAAATGTCCACTTGGTTACAAAAAAGATACAAACAATCAATACGACATATACGAGCGTCCGATCTTTTATCATACGTGTAGCTCCAAGGGGAATCGAACCCCTATCTTAGCCTTGAGAAGGCTATGTCCTAGCCGTTAGACGATGGAGCCATGGATTGTTTATAAAGGGTTTTACTCTATATGTCCAGAATCATGTCGCTACCCGTTATATGAGGACTAAGCCACGCCACCGCCTCGCTGCGCGTAGCAAACCAGTGGGTGTCTATCTTCTCGCCTGATCTATGCACAACATCTTGAACCTGGCGCATGGCCTTCCCGATGAAGACTATTAACGTAGCTGACTTAGTTAGCTGCTCGCCGATGCGCTCACAGTCTTGCGCGCCCATAGGCACAATATCTTGTAACATAACTATCTTTCTGCCAGCATGCGGCAATGCCTGGAATGACTTCATGGATTCCAGCATCTGATCTACACATTCAACATATTCAGAAATAATTGTCTCGCCACGCTCTCCCTCTCGCTTTCGTAAAGCACCCTCCGGAAGTACCATGTGTTGAATTCCGCGCATTGCCTCTGGAATTGGAATCTTCGTGGCATACGCACATGCTAATGCGCATGCAAACGCGGATACATGTTCTTTTACAAACAAGTTTGGCAAAAATAATTCATGATCAACGCCGTGCGCATGAATAGTAATAAAAATCCCCGTTTGCGCATCCCCACGCACTGTTCGCGCAATCCTAATATCCGCATCCTTACTCCTGCCATAGGTAATAATTTTCAGATCCGATTCCCGCACTACATCCATAACGACCTCATCATCCGCATTTGCAATAATGACAACATCGCGCGCAAGATACTTGAGCGCATCGCGATATTCTTCTTCGAATGTCACAATATGATGCATTACAACTATATTCGGAAGAATTTTCGACGCAGCATATGGGATAAAGCCAGGCTGCAATACCGGCAATTCCGTAATAATCGTATCAGGCTCTTTCTCGTGCAATTCTCTTTGCCACACGCCCGTCAAAAACGTAATGATATTTCCATGCTCCGTCTCGTGATCGCGTCCAAGTACGCCCAGCGGAATATCTGATACATCTTCTACCGCGTACCCCAATCTCACATGCCGATGTTGTCGCATCGCGTTATACGCCATATGCGCCACAAGCGTCCTCCCATATGTTCCCGCTATAGCAATTCGACACAATTTGTGACGCAACAAATATTGTTCCATTCGAAACCATGCAATGCGATTAAAGAGCGTTTGCATATTACGGCACTTGGAATTTACTTTGCGGCGCAGACGCATCGTACGAAGGAGGCACCTGATAATACGTCAGCAGCTTCGATGCCAAATCCTTAAACATCGGAGCAGACGTACCCGACGCAAACGAAAGACCGTATGGATTATCCAATTTAATTAGGATAGAAAATTGCGGATCAGGAACGGGACCAAATCCCGCAAACGTAATAATCTTATTTTCCGTAGAATATTTTCCGGTTGCAGGATCCGCAACCTGCGCCGTTCCAGTTTTGCCGGCCATATAGTATCCCGGAATGCGCGCGGATCGCCCTACTCCGTTCTCGATAACACTTACCATCATTGCAGATACTTTCGAAGCCGTTTCAGGGGTAATAACTTGACGAACAGGAGTTGCAGCTATTGTTTTCGTTGTTCCATCGGGCGACTTAATACTGTCTACGATATGAGGTTGCATTAATTGACCATTATTTGCTATAGCATCAATTGCATTTAATGCCTGAATGGGCGTAACAACAACTCCTTGCCCGAATCCTGTCGTAGCCTGCTTTGTTTCTCCCCACGTTTGTGGCTCAGGGAGGTTCGTCTGCGTTTCACCATCAAGTTCAACTCCCGTCCTCTCTCCAATTCCAAACCGCCTCAAATAATCGTACATGCGCTCAGACCCCATCTTCTGCGCAACCCACACCATCCCAACGTTATTGGATTGCTCAAGAATATTCGTCATTGTCTGCACGCCGCGATGCTTTCCATCGAACGTATTAATTGTATATTTGCCGATATGCACAGGCCCGTTATCGACCATCGTAGTGTCTGGCGTTACAAGACTGTCATTTATTGCCCCCGACATAATAACCGGCTTTAAAATAGACCCAGGTTCAAAGCTGTCAGAAACTATGGGGTTGGTTTCCACTTTTGCGTCTCGCACCGCATAGTACATATTCGGATCAAATGTGGGGTACGTTGCCATGGCAAGCACTTGCCCCGTTTTCGGATTCATGACAAGAATACTGCCTCTGTCCGCTCTATACTTCTGAACCCCGTTCTTCAACTCTTCTTCCGCAAATGCCTGCACAACCCGATCGACCGTTAACACAACATCGGATCCATCCGTAGCAGGCTTGAATTCATTTTTCGCAACTCCGATAATTCCGCCGGTAGCACCGCGCTCACCAGACAAAAATCCTAAATCTCCTTTTAATATCGAATCGAAATATCCTTCAATACCATATCTGCCCGTAGACGCTGCTCCGTCCAATCCTACATACCCGACTCCATGCGCAAATAGCGTACCCTCCGGATACGTACGATCTTCTTCTTGCTCAAGAACTATGCCGGGAAATTGTTTGTCTTTAAGAAATGCCAAAAAATCATCATCCAACACTTCGTATGGCTTTAAGAGCGGTTCATACGGATCTGTTTTCTGGTCAAATTTTTCATACAACTGATTTGCAGTATCAGAGATTAATTGATCTTCCGGCTCCGGGGACGGGCTTGGGCTAGGCTGGTCAGCACCGGGTTCTGGACTAGGCGACGGGTGCAATGCCAGGTAATCATTCTGCCCAGTATTTTGAATAATGTCCTGCTTCTGCTTCTCTTGACGCTCATGGTACTGAACCAGCGCAGGGGCCAACGCGTCAGCAACGCTGCGCGGATCTTTCATGTTCCGAGGAACAGCATACACGATCCAGGCCTGCTTATTGCTTGCAATCGGGAACAAATCCCCGCCCTTACCGTCTTGCACATAGATTGTTCCTCGATGAGGCTGCAAATCAGATGCACGCTTTCTTTGAGCGTCCGCAATTTCCATGAAATGAGAATGCTGAATCAGCTGAAGATCCGCTAATCGTCCAATCAGTATCGCAAGGAGAATAAATCCCCCTGCGATCAATATTTGAGTGCGTACATGCGTTTTATTGGCCATTTATTTTATGAGCACTGCGACGCGTCCATCTGTTGGAGCAAGATATGATACAGAATCAGCCGGCACCAAATTCATTGAACCTGTCTGATCTTGAATCGTTTGCAAAGACCGTAAATGTGCGCCATCTAATTCAAGGGTCTTTTGCTGTTCTTTCAAGCTCGACAATTGCGATTCAAGTTGGTTGATATCTGCCCCTTGAGATGCCGTGCGCACTACCTGTTGCAGATAAAAAAAGCTAAACATTCCCACTAATACCACCGCCACAATCCCAAACATCGCAGCAGCCGTACCATGATCGATAGATCCGCGCTGACTCGATAAGCGATACGATCGCGTACTGCGAGAAGTACGGGATGCGCGAGGTGTTATAACTTGTTGTCGTGTTTGTGTCATATGGTTTTGTGTTTGATATGTGTGTTAATGTTGTTTGTTTACTTGCCTGTTTCCTCTTATATTCTCCGGGCCCCTCTTAGTTTCGCCGATCTGGCACGCGGATTTTTTTCAATTTCTCCTTCCCCTGCCGTAATCGGTTTCTTCGTAAGAATTGCGAGTGTTGGTGGATGATCGCATGTACATACGATTTGCTCCGGCGGGCACACGCAGGATTTTGCCTGCTCGCGAAAATAATTTTTTACAATCCTATCTTCAAGACTATGGAAACTAATAACAGCAAGAACGCCCCCTTCTTCTAAGATCTCTACTGCTTTGGGCAATGCCGCTTCCAGCACTTCAAGCTCACGATTCACTGCAATGCGCAACGCTTGAAACGTTCTCGTTGCCGGATGAATGCGCCCATGTTCGTATGTTTTCGGAACAGCATCTGCAATTATTTGCGCTAGCTTTTTTGCGCCATCGATCGGGCGAGCAGCCACAATCGCATTTGCGATAACACCTGAATATCGCTCCTCACCATATATTCGAATCAGATCAGATAATGCTAGTGGCGCCAGCCCGTTCACCAGTTCGTGCGCATTCGGATAATGCCCTATTTTTCGCGCGAAATCGTTCAATGATGGAATGTTCGAATCCGGCAAGTCGGCATGCGGCCCATATTGCATATCAAGCTCCCCCTCCGCAGAGAATGAAAATCCTCGAGCTTCATCTGCAATCTGATGACTACCAATACCCAAATCAAATAGTTCTTTCGTGACACGCGTTTCTGGAACATCGTAAAAATTTCCACGAATATACGTTACGCGATCGCCAAATTCTTTAAGGTTCTCCTTAGCATCTTTAAGCGCCTCTTCGTCTGCATCGATGCCGATAACCTTGCTGTCATCGCCAGCAGCTTCTAAGAACGCACGCGAATGTCCTCCATGGCCGAGCGTTCCATCCAACAAAATATCGCCTGGTTTTGGATCCAGTAAATCTACTACCTCCTTTACTAATACAGGGATGTGCTCGCTCATATATCAAGTTCGCTCATACTTTCTGCAATGTCATCGCTTTCAAGTTCCGTCTTCGTTCGGTATTCTTGCCAAGCATCTTCATCCCAAATTTCAAGTCGGTTATACAACCCTGCAACAACAACATGCTTTTTTACGTCTGCATATTTGCGCAAGTATTCCGGCAGCATCACACGCCCTTGCCCGTCTAGCTCAACATCCATTGCACCGGCCAACATTAAGCGCGCAAATGCACGGCTCTTTTTCTGGCTTACCGGTAAGCGGGATAATTTTTCCGCCATCACTCCCCATTCAGATTTCGGGTATACAAAGAGGCAGTGATCCAACCCGCGAGTAACAACCACACCGCTTGCCAAGTCACGACGAAACTTCGCAGGAACATTCATTCTGCCCTTTTCATCTATCGAGTGATTGTATTCGCCTATAAACATAATATATTTAGTTATACACAGGTGGTCACCACTTTTCCCCACATTTATCCACGTGTATCCACATTACTCCCACCAGGTACCACTGCGCAATAGCCATAACCCACGATTTATGCACATCTATAAGAAAAAACGGATTACACTTCAAAAAGAAATGTAATCCGTTGGTTTAGCTGATCAGTCAGAACGAGAGTCCGAATCCCGACATCGCTTCCGGAAACTTTGAAGCAAGATAGTGGATTGCTCCGGCTGCATGTTGAGGCGACCAAGCGTTCGAAAGATCGCTGAGGTGTACAAGAAGTTGATCCGGCGTACGAACATCCATGCATAGAATCTCGGCGAATTCTCGTCGATCTGGCACTTCTGTTTCTTTCCACATTCGGATCAGATCATCTCCTCGAAGCGAGCTTTCTGTTTGGTACAACAGTTCGCAGTGCTGGAAATCGTTTCGATACACGATTCCCGTACAGACCAATGGTCCGCATGTTGCTGCGATTGCTTGCCCCATTTCATCTTTCAGCCCTTCTTGTGCGGAAAGGTGTGGATATGGGACGCCATCTTCTCCGAGAAAACGTTGCTGATGACGCTTGATCTGAGTACCAACCGCGCAGAGCCAGTTCCCCTTGTCCCGAGCGAGACTCTTACACGCCTCGCTTCGTTTTGCGATGATGAATTGCTCATCAACGGTAGCGATCGAAATTGTGATACCGAGACTGTTCCCAAGATCTGGAAACAAGAACGTTTTGCGCGAAGCCCCCATGCAAGTTGGGGATAATTTCATTTCCCCCACTTGATCAGTCCCAAGAAGCTGGCGCAATGTTGTTCCATCAGACAGCTTAATATCCAGACTATAGTTGCTGAACAAGAACCGAAAGTAGCTTGTCTGACAGTATCGCAGAAGCATGCCTGGGGCCGCTCCCCCTTCACCTAGATAAGTCACAACATCATTGAGGTGAACAATTGATGGGAAATCTTTTAACTCGGGGCTTTCTCTTTGCCAGTATTCCGTGAGTTCCGGAATGTACTGGTCAAAGATAGCCGGAAAATCAAAAGTTGAATGGTAACAAACCATAATCTCATGTGGTTTGCAGGTTTGACTCAGCTGAACGAAATCGTGATGTGAAAGAGCATTCGTAGGGCGACGCATGACGGGATCCTTTGTTCGGGAGTGGAAATTCGAGAAAAACCGAGTGGGATTACGATACTCCTATTTTATATATTTGTCAAATATAGCGTGTTACACCACGACGTTTTACGATCTCGCCTTTTTCGCTTCAATTAAAATCAGTTGCACGCACAGGAAGAGGCTGGAGCCGAGAAAGTTCATGAGTAAATCCAAATTCGTATCAAAACGCGGGCCAATTGCATGGGTTGCGAAATTCGCGTCCATAAAAAGTTCGAAAATTTCGTTAATAACACCGATCGTCTGCGCAACAGATAAAATAAGTATTGCCGTATAGTACGGATGTTCACTCCACACCTTACTTGGTAAATAACGGAAAAAGAATTGCGATACCACGTATGTAACGAGCAAATACATAATAAAATGCTCAAAACGGTTGATGATCATCGTGTTCAAACTATCCTGACTCCTAAAAATAATAGAAGCAAAATCGATCTGGCTTTCTATAAACAAAATTGGAAATGCATACACCAGGTCAACCCCACGCCTTTTGAATGCTCTATATATAAGCTCGGCAATAATATAAATAACCACTAGGTACCCCAGCCATACAATACTGAGCCGATTCCCCAACAGCCATCCGAAATGCCAATCCAAGGCATAATACACAACATAGAGCGCAAATAACGTGCGCGATAGAGCCATGAGCCGAGGGGTTTTTGGGTGCGCTGATGCCATATCGCGCGAAAATGCTTTACGCGATATCTCGAACTACGTTTCGAGATTTTTTATTCATCGCCTCTTCGGGGCGCAAATTCGGAGGGAGCATGTTTAATAATTCTTTGTGAGCACCGCCAAAAATTTGTCGCAGGAACATGTCGTTGAAATTTACCCTATACTCATATTCGCTCAGCGTCATTGGCGTATAACTGATTTCTCGATCGATCTGCGCTTCAATGCTCTTTGCAAATTGCTCTAGTTTTTTCTCGTCCACATTCCCGATAATAAATAAGTCTGTAGGAGATCCGGGATTGCCGGTAAAATATCCGCTCACGCACGCATAAAATACTTCGCCAACGCGATCGATATGCTTGAAGAGAGCATCCTCTACGCCAGGACCAACTTTTTTCATGATAGACGCAAGCTCGTCGTATAATGGGAACGATTCATTCACTAAATAATACTTTCGACGCTTATCCTCATAGGTTGTGAGCATGCCGATTTTTTCCAAAATCATAAGCTCTCGACGTACTGCATTAAGGCGCTCATTGACAGTACGAGTTATTTCACGCACAAAATACGGCCGTTTTACCCCTGTCGTAAACAAGGTAATAATCTTTACCCTTGTACGGGACCCAAAAATCTTTTCAAGCGGGAATGTTTTCAGTGCCATATAATTGCTATAAAGTGTACGCGCCACACCTGTAATATGCAACAACTAATGATATACTTCTTTTCATGGAACAAGAAGTCATTCAGCCTTCGGCAGAGGAACTCGTTCTTTCCACTGATAGCTCAATGGTATGCGAAACGTATTTATTTGAACCGACAAACGCTGAGACGCGTCTTGGATTCTTATTTGCTGCAGGAGAAATCGAACACCGAGACGGCGTAGGCAAGCCGTTATTAGATTCTATTATTACTGCGATCCAAAGAGAGTATTACCGCGACCCTTCGCGCTCTTCAGCTACAAGCTTCGAAATGGCACTCCACCAAGCAAACTTAATTTTGCACGATACGGCAGATTCCGGAGTGCGGGACTGGATGGGACATTTTCATGTAGCCGTAGGCGTACTTGCCGGGTCCCAGCTCCATGTAAGCGTTGCAGGAGCCGGCGCAGTATTCCTAGCGCGCAAATCCGTGGTTACAAACATTTCTCAAGGACTGTCCCACTTCCCTATCACAGATCCGCTTAAAACATTCTCACAAGTGGCAAGCGGCACCGTAATGACACGAGACAGCTTATTTTTTACATCTTCAACGTTTGATTCCGTATTCAGATCCGTAGATGTTGGCAGATTTTCTCTCGAACATTCCGCATCGACCATTGCTTCTCGCCTGGAGCAACTCTATTTAGATCAGGACCATAAGGCGCCTCTTTCTGTGACCGTAGTGACGCTGCTACCGCAATATATTGCAACAGCGAAACAAGAAGTTCCATTAAAACGATCAGCGCAGCCCGTCGGGATGGACGCATCGACCATTCAGCCTCGCACGCCGCTCTTGGTAAAAAAATCAGCATTTCAGCAAGCCTTGGTGTTTGTATCCTCTTTATTAAAAGCAGTAGGAAATGCTACCAAAAAACGCATCTGGCCAATGCTTAAACGCGGATCCGCGCAAGGCGGAAGGGCTGTTGCAGAAGCGTCTAAAGAAGCAACCAAGAAGGCGAGTACGCTTCGAGTTCCCAAGCTTTCTTTCAAATCAACTGTTGGAAATATTAAGAAGCTTCCTGGTTCAAGTAAATTATTTGCGGGAATTGCGGTGCTTCTCCTGATTGCGCTAGGTGTCAGCATTGTTCTTCTCAGGCACAAGCAAGCATCAGACCAAGCAATCCAAGCTGCGAGCGAACAGCTTCACGAAGCAAGAACAAAAGTCGATGCTGCAAATACTGCATTAATTTACGACAACAGAACACAAGCAACCGGATTACTGGATGATGCGCAAAAAATTGCAGACCAATTAACTACCGAGCATATATACGTGCAAGAAACTGAGACTCTTAAGAACGATATTCAAACGCAAAAAGATAAAATTCAACGAATTTTTCGAACAACGACAACAAACAGTCATGTGCTTGGCAGTGTTGCTTCAGCAACATCTAATAAGTCTCCGAATCGAATATTCTTCGTAGATAACGCCATCTATACTGCCAATCCAGATACGAATACAATTATCAAACTTTCGTCCGACGGTAAGGCAACACCCGTACACCAAACAACATCTGGCATTGGATTTATTACCAGCGGAACAATGCAATCCGCAGACAAAACAATTCTATTTAACACTGACCCGATTGGCCTCGCCCTCTTTGATACAAAAGATAATTCGCTGACCAGCCAAACTATCGCATTCCCGAATGCAAAACCGCAGATTACGGACTTAGCAGTATTCGGCAATCGTTTATACATTTACGATGCTACTCAAAAAAATATCTTCGCCTACAACAAGACATTAAAAGGATTTATCGGCGGAACACCCTGGATAACAGATGCATCTCAGCAATCTGGTGACATTAAAAGCTTTGCAATAGATGGCAATCTATACACCCTATCTGCTGGCGGAAAGATCGCAAAATTCTTCCGAGGAGCAATTACCGACTTTACCCAAGCCCCCGTAAGCCCTGCGCTCGATAGCGCCACTCGCATCTACACAACAGATACAATGCAAAATTTGTACGTTCTTGATCCAATAAATAAACGCGTCGTTATATTCACAAAGAAAGGCGCCCTGGTACGGCAGCTGTATATTGATACGGCAAAGTCATTGTCAGACATCACTATATCTCCTGATGAAACGCATCTGTATGCATTAGATGGAACGGATATTGTAGATGTATCCCTTACCGATGGAACAGTAGCTTCGCCTGCGCCGTAAATTATTTTTCAGAACTCCTCACCTGTTCCCACTGCACGAAATACTGTCGAGCTGTATCGTGCATACCACTTACAATATTTGTAATTTCTATATCGTTTTCTACTTGCTTCTTGACGCGCTCAGCCTCTGATGCCTGTAAACGCATATCAATTTGCTTGAGAAATGAATCAACGCCGCGCAAATACACGTCCGCACCTTGTAACGCCTGCGTAATTCCCGCTAATTGCATTTGAGGATCGGTCATCATATAAGATTTTTATCTGATTTTTTGGATTCCGTCCGAATATCCATTGAGCTAAATATGTACTCAAAAAACATAAAAAGCTTTACTAAAAACTGTTGTTCCGGAGTCCCATTCCCCTTTTCTATATTCTCGCGATTATCAGAATCAAATAATAATGCTATTTCAGGATTATCAATATAATCATCTATAACTTCATCATATTCTCGAGCAAAAGAAACAGGGTCTAGCTCCTCACTCTCTTGGTTATGCCCCGAAGAAGATTCTAAAAAATTAAACATTCTTGTAAACATCCCGTAGGTACGCACTAACACCTTCTCTTCCGGCGTCCCATTTTCAAGAATCACGTCCTGAAAATCGGGGCTATCATACCTTTCCAGTTCAGGCTGATGAATCAAATCACGCAGCTCCTCTATCATAACAACGCGAGGATCCTTCTCGATCGTCGCAGTTTCTGCCTCATCCCCCATCAGAGCATCTTCGCGTTCAGTAATCTGCTTCGTAGTTTCCGCAACAAAGCTTTCCTCTTTTTCAGTGTCCGACACTTCTTCATTGCCCACCTTCGCCTGTTCTGGTTTTTTTGCAATTCTTGCTTCCCATGTTAATTTCTGATTTTCAAGAGTCGATTTTTTACGATCGCACACTGCAATCTTTTCTTGCTGAATTTGCATCGCGCTCTTCATATCTTGAATCCTTCCCTCAAGGTCCTGAACGAGCGATTTCGCCATCTGCTTGTCTACGGACAACGTACTTGGATTATTCAGAAACGCCCGAGCCACTTCTTGCTTTTCCTGCAGACTTGCCACGATTTTATCTGCTACGCCAAGATTCTGCTGCATTTGATCTACCTGGCTATCAATATTGCGGATAACCTCAATATTCGCATTGATATTATTTTGAAACCTCTCTGCCACGCGCCCTCGAGCACCCTCTCGATCGCGTTCGAATTGCTCTTTCAATTCGCGTTTTTTAGCAAGCTCCCTATTTATGTTTTCTGCCGTTGCTGCGTGGGATTCTGCACGTGCTTTCACTGCCGCATATTCATCACCTCTATTAGCAGCTTGCGAATGATCAACTTGATTTACCCCAAGTTCGTTCTTGATTCTCCCTAATTCCAAAGCTGCGTCATTGCTTGCCTGCAAACGCTGTTCGTGCCGACTAGCTTCCGCACTCTGAGTGCTGGCCAATGCCTCTAATCGCTGAATATCCTTTTCTATCGCATCGATATGCCTGCCCTTCCACCAAATTGCTACGTTGTCGACAATAGTAGAAACCTTGTCCGTAGTACGAACTGCTTCATATGCTTGCATGAAAAGATTTTTCGGCGATTCGGAACTTTGTTCTTCGCCATTCTCTACTCCCGGGCCAGTGTAAACGGGCATTTCTGACGTTGAATCAGGCACAGCCGTAAGCGGACGAACGTCTGCATAATCATCTGGCAACACGCTCGGAGTATTTTCTGAAATTGTTTCCTTTCCCATACGAAAAGTATACAACAAAAAACCCCGCCGTAGCGGGGTGATTTGTAAAGCGAGGTGAGAATTATTTAAGTTCTACCTTTGCTCCTGCTGCTTCAAGCGCTGCTTTCATTGCTTCAGCATCTTCTTTCGCAACATTTTCCTTTACAACTACTGGAGCTTTGTCTACGAGATCCTTCGCATCCTTCAAGCCCATTTGTGTAAGCTCTCGAACTGCTTTGATCACGGCAATCTTTTGTGCTCCCGCATCAGTAATTTCAACGTTGAACGAAGATTTTGTAGCAACTTCTTCAGCTGCTGCTGCCGGACCTGCTGCCATCATCATTGCTGGTGCTGCTGCAGATACTCCGAACTTCTCCTCAAGAACGTGCACGAGCTCTGATAAATCAAGCACGGACATTTCTTCGATTTGCTTTACAATAGCCTGAAACTTTTCAGGAACTACTACTGCTTCTTTTTCGTCTGCCATAGGATTGTTATAAATTACGTATTAATTACTTTCCGTCTTTTTGATCTTTAATAGCTGTCAGCACATATACGGTTGCGCGAGGCACTCCGGATAGTACTTGCGCCATACCACGCATTGGACCTGCAAGCACTCCAACCAATTGGCCGAGTAATTGCTCCTTGCTTGGCAACTTCGCGAGCGCGGTAACTTCTTGAGTGGTAATTTCTTTCCCTTCAAGAATGCCGGCAACAAGTCGAAGATTTTCCTTCCCCTTCACGAATTCAAAGAGCACCTTTGCAGGTGATACAGGATCATTTCCGGTAATGATTGCCATTTGGCCTTCGTGCGCCATTGGGTCAAAACCGAACTGTTTTGCTGCGAGCGCAATCTTCAGAAGTCGTTTTGGAACAACTCTCATAGTGCAGCCCGTTTCAAACAGCTTATCCCGTAGCTCATTTACATCCGCAACATTGAGCGCATCGTACGCAAGAAATACGGTACCAACCGAAGCTTGTACTGCATCGCTTACTTCCGCCACGCGCGTTTCTTTTTGTTGTCTTGTAAGTGGCATAAAATAATTAGCCTGGATTAACAGTCACCAATTTCAGATAGATTGTACTCAGTAGAAGCCAGAATACATTATCCTGCAGAGGTCTTATTGGCGCCCCTGGTCTTTGGATGACTAATACGTAGATTGCCAGAAAACCCCTAAAAATGCAACTTATTTCAAATATTTTACTTTGTTCGCGTTATGCTGGTCGTTTGTTTTGGCGAACACGGTTGTTCCATCTGGAGTCGTTAAGTAGTAATAGTAATCTGTTTTTTGCGGGTTCAATGCTGCTTGAATAGCGATAAGCCCAGGATTGCCGATTGCCGTTGGTGGTAAGTCTTTATACTTTCTCGTGTTGTATGGGGAATCTGTCGCCAAATCCGTAACAGTTAATTCATCGCCTTTCTGAAGTGCGTATCGAATCGTTGAGTCTGCATACAGCCCAAGACTTTCATCTAATCGTTTCCAAAAAATTCCCGCAACAGGTGGCAAATCTTCTGTGTGAAATACTTCTTTTTCAATAATACTTGCAACAATAACTACTTGGTCGAGCGTTCTACCCTGTGACTTTGCGCTATCACGCATATCCTGCGTAACTTTTACATCAAAATTGCCCAACATTTTCATAATCACATCATGCGCAGTATCGCTTTTTGCAATTCGATACGTATCTGGGAATAGGTAACCCTCTAATGATCGATTCGGGGAAAGTGGAGATAAAAACGAGAACTTGTCCGAATAGTTTTTTACAATAGCTTCTTTCTCAAAATCTTTCGCTGTACCAATTCCGTGCTGCTCAAGACGCTGCCCAATCTGCTGCAGCGTAAATCCTTCTGGGAATGTAATAGACACTTCACTATCCGATACATCGCCGGTGATGAATCTGGTAATAACCGGTTTTATTTTTTCGCCTTTTTCTACATGGTATATGCCTGCCTGAATCTTCTCCGCGCTTCCGGAACGGCCGTACCACTTCCACGGAATCGTGCGGTCAGAGTATCCGTCATTCACCAGGTCGCGCCATATTTGAGAAGCAGGTTCTCCTTGTCGAATTTCTATATCGCCCGTTTTCAACATCACTCCCGCACCCCACACGTATCTAAATGCAATTGCGCCCAAAATAATAACTACAAGAAATACGATAATACTGAACTTCTTCGGGTTAGTGATACTAATCATAAATATTCATCCTTCCCATTCTCTTCAATTTTCTTCACTACATCTTTTACTTTCTGAGAACTTGCAGTATCCGAAATTAAAATCGCATTATCCGTCACCACTACTACCGTATTATGAATACCAATGAGCGATACAGCTTTGTCTGTAGCATTATAAATATAATTATTATCGCTATCCACATGCACATGATGCCCTTTTGGCACATGGTCGCCATCCACGCCAAATAATTCCTTCACCACTGCCCAACTTCCTACGTCGCTCCATCCGTAATCGCCTGTTACTGCAATAATATGCTTTGTTTTTTCATTGAGCGCATAGTCGATCGCGATTTTTGGGAGTTCATGATAGGCATTTTTTGCTTGCTGCTCATCATGACCTGCAAGCGCCTCTGCAAATTTTCTCACTCCGCTCACAAGCTCCGGCGTATGCACGGCAAGTTCTTGCAAAAAGAAATTCGGCGTCACGCATATGTATCCCATATTCCAGAAATATGTTTGAGCCGCAACATAACCCTCCGCCGTTTCCAAGTCGGGCTTTTCCTTGAATTCATCTATCTTGTGCACATGGTCATATCCTTCTACTTTTTCGCCCATCTTCATATAACCGTATCCTGTTTCCGGACTCACTGGCACATGACCCATAATAACGATTCTGTTTGAATCTTTCGCAACAAGCTCGCCCATGATATTCAAATCTCTTACTAAAGACGCCTCATCTGTAAATACATGATCAGCCCACAAAAATAAAACTGGCTCATCCCCTTTTCCTAATCCAACCAGCTGGATCGCCGTTGCTGCAAGCGCGGGGCCAGTTTCTCGGCGCTCCGGTTCTGTGAAAATGTGATTAGGAGAAAGCATTGGCAATACCTCTTTTGTCTTAGCCACATGTTCTTCGGTAGTAGCAACGTAAATATTACTTGCATCAGTTAATTGCAATGCTCTATCGAACGTATGCTCTATAAGAGTTTTCCCCGTTCCCAAATCTAGGAATTGCTTCGGCAACGCCTTCTTAGAGAGAGGCCAAAGCCTTGTTCCCCCGCCCCCTGCCACGATAACGATATTCATAGGATTATTTATACGATACACTACCTCATATGAGCAATGCCACTTTGGCGCGTGGCCTTCACCACGCTAAGGTATGTTTTATTCCGCATCCGGATAATAATCACCATCCCCTTGCCTTGCGGCATAAGTCTCTTACAGCAATATCCCTCTTACTAATTACTGCAAAAATAGCTGCAATCAGTATTATCGCGCTTACTCCAAGCGAAGCGACGCTCTCTACTATTACAACGAATAGAATTATCCAGCTTACGAATGCGGAACGAGAAAAAGTAGGGCTCAAAGATCTTGCAGTAAACGGCGCGCTTACGCATGCAGCAGAGTTAAAGGCGCAAGACATGTTTAAATATCAGTACTTTGCGCATTTCTCGCCGACGGGGGTTTCTCCATGGCACTGGATGGAACAATCCGGATATTCCTATGAAATAGCAGGTGAAAATCTGGCTATGGATTTCACCTCAGCAGAAGATGTGGTTGCTGGGTGGCTTGCCAGTCCAAAGCACAAAGAAAATATGCTCCGCACAGACTATACCGAAACGGGAGTTGCAGTAGAGTCTGGTAGCTTTAATGGGTCCACATCAATTATCGTGGTGCACATGTTCGGGAAACCACTCGCAGCGGCAGCCGCACCTACGCCTGCACCAACTATAGAACCCACTCCTCCGCCTTCGGCACTTCTGCAAGCAAAGGCACTTCCGCCAAAACTTACCCCCACAACGACCCCGGCGCCTTCGCCATCGAACGAACCATCTCCTACTCCTAGCCCAACGCCTTCAGTTGAACCTGCGACAGACCAATCAACTATCCCCCCAATCTCTGGCATTATCTTATCTCCCTCGTTTGATGCAGAAGAATTTGCGATTCCATCAGACGGATCATGGCAATTATTCTCGGCGCACTCTGCAGTGGCATCAAATTCCGATGTCATATCTGCAATACCGCTCTTCACCATTCACCCGGCATCACAAGCAGCCACCGTATTTGGCGCAACTATTTCACGCATCAGTCGCGAATTTATCGGCACAATTTTTATCGCGATTGCCGTATTGCTACTTATTGCGATTTTTGTTCGCATAGAGATCCAGCACCCGATCATGATCGGGCATGCATCATTAGTCATTTTGCTCGCATTTGCCCTGTTTCTTGCATAAATGGTAGACTTTGATGGATGTGGAAAAGATTACATCTTATGCATTTCGGTAAAGGAGGTGGGTATCTATGAGCGAATTACTCGTTGTTGCAAGCAAGGTGCGAGCATATCTAAAAGAAAAGGACGCAAAGATGTCCGGTGACCTTCCTGAGGCTATCAATAAGAAAATCATGATGGTATTAGACGATGCTGTTATGCGATCCAAAGGAAACAAGCGAACAACTGTAAAACCACAAGACATATAAGTCTTTTTGGTCCTACAAAACAAAAACCGCCCAACAAGGCGGTTTTTGCTTTTTTTACATATTTATGCTATAATAAAAAACATTATGAAACATCCTGTTGTGACATTTATTGCTACATTCGTGTTTGCGCTGACTTTTTTCTACGGCCTTATTCTTCTTCTTATCTCGTACGTTCCTGCATTTGGCAACCTTGTTATTCCGCAGCAGCAACCGACCCAGCAAACGCAAGAAACGGTCTCTGTACCTGCTCCAACTCCGACTTCTGCGCCCAACCTTGTTCTTCATCCATACCCAAAGCTCCCTCTTAATCCCCCTTTCAATCCTGCTGAAGCAGGGCAAAATTTTATTCGCATTCCATCGATCGATGTAAGCGTTCCGCTCGTTGAAAGTAAATCGCTATCTGACGCCGACGTGATTGCATCACTCCAAAATGGAGCATCGCTCTATCCTAATGGTGTTGAACCGGGTGCACTGGGTAATGTCTTCGTGGCAGCTCATAGCTCCGGATATCCATGGCAAGGCAAATACAGATTCGCATTTACCCGTATCAATGAAATCAAGCCTGGAGATACTATGCTCATAGATTGGAAAGGTACTCGATACACGTACAGGGTATACAAATCAGAAACTATCGTGCCGACAAACGGCTACACCGTGCCATCCGACCATCTGTACCCGACCATGTCGATTATGGCATGTTGGCCATTGTGGTCTATCAGCCACCGTATTTTAGTGCACGCCGACCTCATTAGCATTACGCAGATAAATCCGAGAGTGTAAGGCGAAGACTATACAGCAAGCAGGATATCAGTACAATGAACATCCATAGGGGTGTCGTCTAGTGGTAAGACATTCGCCTCCAAAGCGACCAACGAGGGTTCGATTCCTTCCACCCCTGCATATAAAAACCGCCCCTACGGGCGGTTTTTTATTTCTTCGGCTTCTCTTTGTGAAGAGTGTGTTTTCGGCACTTTTTGCAGTGCTTAAGGCGTTCTAGCTTAATAGAATCCTGCCGTTTCAAATTTCGGCGGGTATGATAATTAAACGACTTACAGTCGACGCATTGGAGGCGGATTAAGAAATCTTGTGACATAGTCGATATGATACCAGAAAGCCTATTTTTTGCAAGAGTTGCTAGTAGGTTTCCTTTAAAATCCACTCTGAAACAGATGTCTCGTATTCATACAGCCTCTTAGGGGTAGGATCTGCATTCTGAGCCTCCTGATCCCGCTTCCATTGCCCCGCTATCGGGATATAGCGAGCGAGCACGGTCCACTGGGGGTGAACTGCGTCTTGGATAACTACCAAGATTCTCCTCTCTGTCGTATTTCCGCTTGTGTAGTCTACATAGATCGTATTCTTGCTATCCGTAGTCAGCATCCGCTCTGCCTTTGCCTGGGAATCGCCCGTCATGTCTTTGAGATGATCATTCACAAAGGCGAGCAGCTCCTCGTCGCGTAATTGCCCGGAAATTCCCGCTACCGCCTTATCTTGCTCAGCTTGCGCCTCATTTGCCTGCACTACATACGTATTTCCTGAAAAATTCGGGATGATCGTTTCGTCTCTCACAAAACCGGTAGAGATTTGAAGCACATACACATGACTTTCTCCCGGATGCGGATCTGCTACGAACGCAGCCAAGTCTGAAGACCCGGAGGAATGCGCTGATCGAAATTGCCCGAGCATGCGCGCAACAGGGCGCTCGCCTGTGCTATTAGCAATCCAGAACGCAAGATTTTGCCCATCCTGCACCGCATATAACAATGCATCGTTTTCCATCCATCGAACAAACGCCACATTCCCTTTTATGGAATGCTTCGTTATTCCTCCGCTATCTTGCGCGATAGTGAGCTGGGAGAATCCAAAAAATGTTGGCTCCGTAAACGCCACGAGATTCGCTTTGTCGTTTACATCCATTACTCCGGTATCCGCATTTTGCGAATACGTATTCCAATCCACGTTTGCAAAGCGCGCTGATGGCGCTGCTTTATCTTGCACCGGCACTGCAATAAATTGGCGCGTTGCTCCATCTTGCAAAAACCATGCGACGCGCGAGGATGCATTCCAGCGCACACGAGATGCGATTTGTTTTTGTACAAGATTCTCCGCAACCACCTTTGCTCCGCCTTGAGTATTGTCATATACCCATAATTCCGTAAGTCCTTGATTGTCGTGAACATTGTCCAAAAAATATGCCACCTTCGCACCGTCCTGGCTCATCGTAAGCCCGCGCGGTTTCACCAGCGCATTTTGCTCAGATATTTTTTCAACAGTTCCGTCTTTGCTCACTTTTTCCAACGTCGTAATTGAATCGCTATTCTTATCTTTGCTTTCAGAATATCGATACCACGAACTCCCATCAGACAATGCATTTTCATCAGATGACGATGGCGCAGAAATCACCGAGCACCCCTTTTCCGTGCACGAAAGCACTCGCTTTTGCCCGCTCTTTTCGTCGCTTTGCACAAGCAGTGCTTGCAACGCCGGGACCACCTGACTTGCCCCCAATACTTCCGGCGTTTTCGCAGAATGTTTTCCATTAATACTGCGCACCCCGTAGAAAATACCACCGATAATTACCCCAATAACTATAAGTACAATAAACAGCCGTACAAGAAACTTGAACATACAATCAGCCTACCATACACTTCATCCATCGCCAGCATAGCTTAGTGGTAAAGCACGTCATTGGTAATGACGAGACCGTGGGTCCGATTCCCACTGCTGGCTCACTTCTAGCAAAAATAAAAAAGGGCTGCGCAGAAAATCCACGCAGCCACTTGCCACTTTCTCAGTTCACACTTTCAAATCCGACATGTTTGCGAATCCGAGCACCGTTAGCATTTCTCCTGGAGTTAAGCCTCCGTGTCCGCCAAACTTCTGGACAAAAGCTTTATCCTTTCTCCTGTACCAGACTGTCCGGTCATTAAAAGGAACAATAAAGATATCACCGAAACGATTCTCCAGCTTGGGATGATCGCCCCATGGCCCCAACAGGTAAGAACCTTGACGAGAAAATTCCACCATCGCAACGCCTTGCAATGCGGCACTCAGAGCATTAAAAACGCTCTCGAAACATTCGTTACGGATTCTCATAAACATGCAACGAGGACTCCCCCAAGGATAAATCACGCTCCCGGTTTGCGTTGTCGCACATACTTCGTCAACATTCACGAAGTCGTTAATCATCACGCACCCCAGAGGATCAAGATTTACATGTCCGTGATCTCCCGCAACCAAAAACACTGTGTTCTTGGCCTGCTCTCGATCAATCATCTCAACACATCGCTCCAGCGCGAGCATGAGCATTCTCAGCTCGATATCCCACTGATCGCTATATGGACCATACCTATGTGCGCACATATCCAAATTGGGAACATATGCATGCACGAACGTTCGCCTTGTCGAATCGTTCACCACCCTCGCCAAATTCACCGCAAGCTCTGCATATGAATCGTACGAAACCGGCGAACTACTAGGCTGTGTCAGGCACGTATATGAACTATTCACAAATCCAGTAGGCACAACTCGGTAGGTATCGATGCCCTTGCTCTTCCAATCGTCCCACACCGAACGCTTAGAAAAAAGCACGCTCGGATCAACGCTCTGGTTCGCAAAATAGTCAGGCTGATCAGCCCCATACCCTTCACTGGGACAGAATCGAAGCGTCTGAATCGGCCGAGCAAGCTCGTCTGAATACATCAACATACTCAATAGCCCATGCTCTCGAGGGGTGAGCCCTGTGTTAATCGTCGTGAGCGCCGCCGCGGTCTCAGAAGGAAATACCGACGTAAGCGGTATCACATTGCCGCACTCAACAACGCGCCTCATAAACCCCACATCCCTACGACATCGATTCCATGCATCGTATCCGATGGCATCGATAGTCAACAGCACGATATTTTGCGGATTGCCATTCAGCTTCAAGATCACATCATCCCTCATGAACAAGTCCTGATGACTTCTGCTCTCCAAGCCGAAGAGAATGGAAACGAGCTCCGGAATCCTGGTAATGCAGTGCCCCTTGTAATCAGGCGCCAAAAAGTTACCATCACAAATCCTCTGCCGCAACGACGGAACGTCTTCATAAGACTGAAACATGTCGAGCCCTTCTTCTTACAGATCAAATGAACACCGCGTCACGAAATTGTGCGCGGACCGTTTACAGTACCGCTTTCCATTAAATATGTCGAGATTCGGTTATGGAAAATTTATAGCAATGCAAACCGTTTCACCGCTTTCCCCTCCCACTGCACATCCGCATTCCAATCACCCCACGTCCGCGCCCACACCGTTCCGCCATGGCCAAGTGCCTGGTAAATAACTAGCGGCTCTAACGTATCTTCTTTGAGTGCCAGCGCAATCACTTCATATTCCCCGCCTTTATAGTGAGTATAGCGTTGGCCAATTTTTACAGAGAGTTTTTCTAGCTCCGCTTGCGCAATATCCTTTTTATTATCCTCGCTTAGTGATGACATCGTCTAATTCTTTTTTCATCTCGGCAATTTCCGGTTTCGCAAAATGATCGCGAGCCGGCTTCAGAAGCGCGATAATTTCTTTAGCAACGGCAGCTTTCAAATCCATTGGATGCACACCACCTGCTGCAAATGCTTTTTCTAGTTCTTCATACGAAGCAAGCGAAACATTTCCACCAAATTTTTCTTCTCGCTCAATAGTAAATGGCGCCGTGCGGGACCAGAATAAAATATTCTTCGTCCAGTTTAAAATCGGATTCTTTTCAATATTTCTTTCTTCGCAGAATGCTTTTTTAATTTTTACAGAAATACTTTCAGCATCATCATGAACAAATACAGCAGAATCCGGTTTTGATTTGCTCATTTTATTATCGCCCGTCAGACTATCTATTAATGCATGATGCAGCGCTACAGGCTTCGGCTTATTCGGCATTACCTTACTTGCCGTATCTCGCATCACTACGTGCGCCTTGCGCTGATCCATACTGGAATGCGCAATTGCAATGTCTTGATAAAAAATATCTGCCACCTGCATTACAGGATAAAACAGCGTTGCCATTTCCACATCTTCGCCTGCCTCTTTCCCCATAATACTGATGCTTCGCTGAATGCGCGCCAGTGTCGTGTTCTGCGCTACGCTCATGACGGTATTCCAGTATCCCATAGCATCTTTTGCATACCACTCACTAGCCAATCGAAATTCTACTTTTTCCATATCAGCGCCAACGGCCATCAGGCACGCTTTTATCGCTTCCGTAAAATATCCTGTACCAATCTTCGCGGCCGTTTCTTTTGAGCCATCTAACTTATGATTAATGGCCGTATGCCAATCTGCCAACCAAATAGTGCACTGCACCCCAAGCGCTTGGAGGTCTTTTATCACCAGCGCAGACATAATCCCCTGCCCGATATGGACATATCCGGAGATTTCAAACCCAATATAATGGGTCACTTTTTCGCCAGATTCAATTCTAGTAATAAGCCCCTCAAATTCCTCCGGTGTGATGATTTCAGCCAAATTGTGCTGCAAACGGTTGATTATTTCTTGTTTTTCTGTCATATATTCATAGTATACGAAACGCTGGCAGATGCCAGTTTTGTATATATGCCAGCTTAGCTCAGTGGTAGAGCAACTGTTTTGTAAACAGAAGATCGTCGGTTCGATTCCGACAGCTGGCTCCACCGGGGATGGCAGATCGGCTATGCAAGGGACTGTAAATCCCTCTAGATAGGTTCAACTCCTATTCCCCGGACTTTCCTATAATTGCTTGTTCGACTTTTTACCTTTGAGCGGAAACAGTAGCAAATAAACACACAAGAAGCGAAATTCCGTGATTCGACAAGGATTTTCCATCATATTCTAAGCCACCAGGATACACAAAGTGTTCGAACCGCACTTTTTTTCTTGTATCTTTTAGATCATTCCAACTCTTGAGCGGATTTTTAAGTGCATCAAAAGCAATTGTGATAAGTTCTTCAAAATCATCCTGTTCTGACTAATATTCCGATTGTAATAATTCCAATGCCTTGATCTTACCTTTTACTTCGGTCATCTGGCTTATAAAGTCCTCGTCATTTATTTTTTCTAATGAGAGAAAGACAAAGCAATACGTGCAAGAGCCTATTCGATACGTTCGGACTAGCGAAATAGTTCTTGTTTATCCCATGCGCAAAATTATTTCTCAAGTTCCAACCTATTCTTGAAGTCAGCAGGGATTTAAAGTAGTACTCAATGTTTTCACCGAGACTTCCAAATATTGCTTTAATGACACCATGGTTTAATAGGTCATATAAGGGAAGAACATCATAGCCAGCATTACTGTTAGGTTTTATAAATGACAATTTATTTATCCTAAAGACGTTTCTAACTGTGTCTTCGATTAGGGGTACCATTAAAGCACCGCTATATAGAAAATCTTTATTCCAGAACGCGTTTAATATTTTTAATATGTAATCCTTGTCCTCTGGCAGGAAGAGTGCTGAGGATCCCATGAACTCATATAAAGATTCAGGAGTATACTTTTTCCTAAGCTCAACAAAGGACAAATTCAAAAAGACTGATTGAAAATGTAGGTTTTCAGAAAAATACTGTCCTAAATGGCTATCATAATCTTCACTCACGGGGCCAAACTTCGCTATAGGGAAACCATCTTTATCGGAAACGATCATATTTGATCCTAGTTGTCGAAAGATAAATTGTTTATTCGGGTCGTTAAATTGCTTCTCTAATTCATCTTTTTTTGGAACAAAACTGACTACTAATCTGCTGACAACTTCTTCAATTTCTTTTTTGTTATCTTTATCATCTCCAAAAATTGAGAACAGAAATCTGTCTATGTCCTCTTGTTTTACTTTCACTTCGGCCGAGATTTCCTTCATGTCAAAGTTTGCCTTACTGCCTACATTACTCAATTCAGCAGTTATTCTGTCCATTGCATCTTTCGCGAACTGAAATTGTAAATATCGAGAATACACTTCTCTTAGTCTTTCCAGGTAATTAACTAGCAACAGACCATCTGAGTTTGCACGACTATTAGATCTAAAAGATTGTTCTAATTTGCTCAAAGCGTCATTTAAAGAGGCTTCATCTTTTTTTAAGGCATAAAAGTCTGCAAGAAGGTTTACCGCACATTCTACTTTCCAGGGATCAGAGCTTTCTGTGTTGGTTAGCCTTTCTAGTCTCTCCGCTAGGCTGCTGATTATCATTTTTTCCTCCTCCTCGCTCAGGACTACTTTGGGGTCACGGTGAAGTACTAACCATTCAAACGAATAGCCCCAAGTTCCTGGTTTGGTATCTTCTGCAAGTCTTCTTTCAGTATTAATAATTGTTTCTTTAATCTTATTAATTCTATCTTTATCATTGATCTGTTTCGATAAAGAAAGAGCACGCTCAAGCTTTTGTTTGGAATCTAAGCTATCGGCTAACCCTTGTTCGCAAATGGTAATTGTGGAATCAATAACTTTCCGTGCCATTTGATACTTAATATTTTCGCTACTGTTTATCTTGGCGCTCAAATCAAAAACAAGGTCTGCGTACCGGCCTACCAATAATGGATTCTGAGATTGATTTGCTCTATTTTCCCAATACTCAAGAGTCTTTGTATTCACACCCTGTATACTAGGAAACTCAGAGTATTGACCCTTCTCGTTTGGCAATATGTATAACGGCCCATAATAAGTACCCCAGCTAGTTTGAGTATCGGGATATTTTGGTAGGAAGTGAAATGCTATATACTCTGCAATTTCTTCTTCGTTTGTAAGTTTTTCATTTTTTGGTTTAAGGATTTTACTAATTTCTTGGCCAATTTCAACCTCGTCAAGCATGTCCTTGCTTGTTTCTAATCCTTCAAGATAATTTTGTAACTCAGTTCTAATCATTGTGAATAATATCGATAGAATACTTTTTTGTTTTACTTCGTTTATTTTCTACAGCGTCCTCAATATCATAAAAAAGATCACTGTCGTGCTCACGCAAGTCTTCGTCAAAGACCGAACCCTCGGGTAAAATCGCAGTAGCTGGTCCAAGGAGGTGTGTGGGTATAGTTTCTATGAGTTCTGAAGGAGTTTTGTCCGTAGTGTTTTCAATACTCTTAAAACCAGAATTAAAAATTTGCAGCTCTGTCCACTGGCTAGGACTAATAACAGCTGGCCCTGCTTCTAAAACAGTTTTTGGGTCTGCTCGATCAATATTCTCTTTGCCTGAGAACTCGAGAAAAACCTCAGTATACACTTCTTTATTCCAGTACTTTCCCGTTCTGTGAAATTTGTTTGATGCTAAACTGAGCTTTCGTAAGAATTCTACAGAGTAAGCCTGTATTTCATTAGCCTTGGTGCATAAAACAGAAAATAAACTCTGGTTAGCTGGGGGTCTTTCTATTTGTTCCTGCTCTAGAAAATCAATAGCTTCATTTAATTCACCTTCTTTCATTGATATAACTTGGCAGCTATATTGCTGATCTATTTTAAATTCCTTAACCATCGTCTTCATGTAGTTGTCTGTGGCAAGGAGATCGCAATAGGGAAGATATGTCGAGAGTAACTGGATATCATTGTAATCACCTTCTACCCCCGTCTTGCGACCTTTATCGGCAAGGCATCTACTCCAAAGGTGACAGAAGATATCAATATTAGGTATCTGAGTGAATTCATTAGAATCAATAAATTCCTCTGCTTGTTCGATACTAATACTGTACTGTTCGAGTATGGGCAAGAAATCCCTGCGTATTAACTCTTTATAGTGTTTTCTACTAGCTTCAATTTCCGCTTTGTATTGGACCTTCTCACTTACTCCACTTTCACGAATTTTTTGTAAATTCTGTATAGTTGCTGCGCTTACGGCAAGGGAATTGCCAATATCCATGAGTATATCGATCTTATAGTTTTCCATCCGCTTATCAGGGTTTTCCCTAAAAGCTTCTTTCCAATCTTCCTTGTCGACAGGCTGAATATTAAAATAGCTCAGGACTGCTTTCTCGAATTGAGTCTTTTGAATTTCCTGGGGTAACGTAAAAGATATTTGCCCTAAATAGCCTTGATAGCTATGTATCGCTTCCTGCAATTCTGGATCATTCTCTGCTGCTGTTTCTATTTTGTGAATCCAGCTGTCAGGAGATACAAATTGTTCGTTATCTACGCCACTTTTTATGACTTCAAAGAAGTCCTTTAAAAGAGGTTTTACTTTATCTTTTTTGTCTTCTAAAGACTGCTTAGCAATATCGCTAATGAAATTTTGATCCAGGTAGATAATTAGCTTGTGCATATCAATATCAGCCTATGCTTGTATGTTGGGCCTGTCTATATCGAAGTTACTCGTTAATGTCCTCCCCTAGTGCCAACAACAGAAATTCATATTCGTGAGGCTAAATGAGGAGTTAGTGAATGGTTCCAAATTTTTCCAGCCCACGCTTAAAATTCCTTATATATTCTGCGCCCTAAGTGTAGAACGCAGGTAAATGCCTGCAAACCGTGATATTTCTTCTACTATTCGGTTCCAATTAATTCTCACCTTTTGGACACAAAATAAAAACCGCTCGAAACATCGTTCGAGCGGATACATCATTTAATATCATTCGGAAGAAGCAGGGGCCTCGTCGCACCCGAGAGCAATTCTCACTTGTGCGCGAATCTTTTCTTCCGGCAAGTCACGCTCACGCAATACATACGATGCACCATGATGTCCACGAATCAGCCCCAATAGCAAGTGCTCAGTCCCGATATACGTATGAGCAAGAAGCTCTGCTTCTTCCCATGCATATGCAATGAGTTGCTCTACAATTGGCGTCAAGGGTATTATCTCTGTTATCTCGTGGTCACCAGAAGCAGGCAGCACTCTTTCAACATCAGCCTGGAGATCTTCCAACGTAACCCCCAGATCGCGCAACACATTGCCAGCATGTCCGTGCCGCTCTTTAATAATCCCAATCAGAACGTGCTCCGGGCAAACAGCATCATGCCGCATCCGACGAGCCTCTTCTTCAGCAAGCTTCATCACTTTTCTAGCGCGATCAGTGAAGCGTTCATACATTATATTGCCTTTCAAACGTGAAATGTGCTGTGCTAATTCCTCATCCTATATACGATATTTCTCTATTTTTATCAAATATTGTACTTTCCCATATGAAGCATAAAATAAGAGATATCAGATTTGTTCTTTGAAACTTACCCCGGCACTCTTGCGAAGCAGACGTATACAGGTGCATTTCCCAGAAAATGCATAGGCCCACACAGTCAGATTGAATTCCCCCTACTGGCTGGTGATCGGCTCTCCATCACCTACGGGCTCGTCCGAAAGTCGCAAGAGTGTCGGGAAAGCATACGGCCTAGTGATTGGCCTCTGTAATTGGTTTCCGTTGCGGGGCGTTAATTATAGAACAATCACTAGGTTTTTTATTTCCTTACAAAACTTTGCAGAGCGGCAGGCACATTTGCTTGCGACACATCTTCAACTTGAATATTAAATGCTTGAGTCTTTAACGATAACGGCATCACTTTATTTACAGCATCTATATACCCTGCCAGGCTAGCCGCATCTGAAAATACATGATGCGTTGCGGAATAGGTATTCCCCTGCATGAGTACTAATTGCGGCACTGCTTCTTTTAACACGATAACCGTATCTGAACCTGCGGAAATTTTAGAGTTTCGAATAACAACGGATTTTCCCATAAACGGATATGCCGTTATCGGCGCGCCAAATTGATACACAATTGGAATCCCGCCATTCTCTCCTGCAAAGATGCTCTTGTCCACGAAAAAGTTTCCGTTATTATCTACCCATCTTACCTGAGACACTCCGTTCAAGTTTGCGGTTGCCGTAACATTATTGAAAAATATCGAGCTTGATTCTCGGTTCCAAATTGCGCCGGAATTTGCATCAAAATTATTTTTACTTACTACAATCGAACTGTCGCGCATGATAACGTGATCCGCTACGTTCCTCATTACTTTTCTGGAATTAATAAATTTTGAAGCATAGATTGAAATTTCTGCGGACAAATGCCCATCCGATGTTCCATTTGTATAGATGGCATAATCATTCGCTGACTCAAACTGGCTATTCTCAATTGCTACCGTAGTAGTATCGGTATTGTTATTTTCAAAAAATATCTGATTTTTTCCACCAATGAAATGTATATTACGAAGCGTAATCGTATACCCGCCACGGAATACAAAAATATTACAGGAAGCGCATGACTGAGTAATCCTTACGTCTCCTTCGCCATAAATATTTGCATACGCCTTCAATGCAAGCTCGTTTGAAATTTTATAATCTCCTGCTGGAAAGCATATTGGGTCAGAAGAACCAATATATGCATTAATAGCTCCAGATGCTCGCACGGACGTCTTGCTTGCCGTAGATGCATCAGCAATAGCCTTTGTATCATCCGCGGAGCCGTCACCCTTTGCACCGTAATCTTTCACGTTAATAGCATTTTGACATGGGCCACTTTTATCCTTTGCAGTAAACGTTGTGAGTCCGAGATAGTGCCGAAATGGGCTAAATAACAAACTAACACTTGCTACGATTATTACTGCGAGCCCTGCGTATATTGCAATGTATTTAGTAGTCATATTTTCTATTTCTTTCTTATAGTAAACTTCTCAAGCACAGACGGAATATCTGGGGAACTCGGATACGCCATGTTTGCATCAAGGTTAATATGCAGCCCAGAATGTCCTACCACATACTTTGCAATGTCAAAAGCCTGAGCAAGAATATATGGAGCTTCAATTAAGAAATTCGCTCCCGAGATAGCTACGGTATCCGGCACTGCGCTTTTTGTCACAATTACCGCGGAATCTTTCTGTAATCCCGGACCAGAAGATATTTGAGAATCCCGAATCGTAACCCCTGTGCTTCCCCCAGCATACTGATACACAATCGGCATACCCCCTGCTTCCCCTCCAAACCTACTTTGTAGAGCCTGAAATATTCCATAATTATCCACCCATCGAACAGCACTTAAGCGATCCGTTGATTCGCCCATTGCCGGCGTGCCCATCATATTATCAAATACAAGCGATGCTCCGGATATATTCCAAAATGCTGCAGAATCTGTATCAAAATTCTTGTTTCCTACTGATACCCAGGTGTCCTGCACCGTTGCAGACGCAAACGAATTACGCAGAACCTTTCTACCATTCACAAACTTTGAACGCTCAATCTTTAAAGTTCCGGGTAATACATTCCCCGAAGTGCCAGCAACCGCATATCCAGTCGAAGCCTGAAATTCAGAGTCTATAATATGTAACGAAGAATTTTTACTTCCGTCATTCGTAAATGCAATCTGATTCCTTCCGCCTAAGAATTTCATACCGCGTATAAATACTTCATATGGACCCGAAAACGTGAAGCTAATGCACGTAGAACACGTTTGCTCAATAATTGCGCCAGCGTCACTAATAACAGTTGGATGTGCGCTCAAATTCAGTTCAGCAGATATCCTGTAAATCCCAGCAGGAAAACAAAGAGTGGTGCCCGGAGCATTTAATGATTTTTTAATCGCTTCCGTATCATCTGCCTTTCCGTCACCAAGCACTCCGTAATCTTTTACGTTTATGCCGTTACATGCAATCGAACTTATAAATGGCGTTGGGCTCGGCGTAGGGCTCGGGCTCATTGTCGGAGTACTAGTGGGCGTTGTTGTTGGAGATACGGTCGGCGTAGGCGTAGATGTCGGTTCCGCTGTTGGCGTTGGGCTCATCTCTGGCGTTACGGTCGGCTCGACTGTCTGGCTCGGGGTAGGAGTTGGTGTTTCTGTAGGGTTCGGCGTGTCCGTAGGTACGGGGCTATCTGTTGGCCCAGGCGTTGGAGTTGGTTCCGCAGTCACTACGGGAGTATCTATAGGCCCTTGATCATTCGATCCGCCGCCATCGTTAGACCCTCCTCCACCACCAGAACCTCCGTCGCTAGAACTTGCAGTAGCAGCGATTGGTTTTGCCGTTTGCAGAATTTTTGCTGATCCATATTGGGAACTTCCAGAAACGAGAAGTCCACCAAGCGTACGATTATGCACCACAATGTATCCATCAGACTTTACGATACCCTTCGGTACGGTAATTTTTGCACTTCCTGAATTTGCAATCTTCGACGCAAGAGTAATACATTTTGCAGTCGGACTAGATGCAATACAAAATTCTATTTTTACCGCGGAATATCTTGTATCTCTTTTCCAAAGTGCCTGCACCGTATCGCCAGCCCCTACTGTAGTCGACGACACAACAGTAATCATTTTTGCAGAAGAAGCGCCTAAAACGAGCTGCCCAGCAGCGTCGCGCGCCGTCATGCGCAAGTATGCCACCCCTCGAGGAATCGTGATTGGAACCATTGCTTGGGCACTGCGATTATTTTTTACAACATCCGCAATTAAAACACAGCCCTGATCGGGCAGAGCTCCGCGGCAAACCTCTACTTTTTCCGTAGGGTACTTTGTCGCATTCGTATCACTTACCGACCAGGTGATGGTGTTAACGACTCCTGCCACCAGAACATCCGGTGATGCTATATAAAATCCCTGGTGCAAATACGAAACAGCCCCTAAATACGGCGCATAGAATAAAAATAATATAATGCCCGCGACCGCAATAATAACCCCTGCTATCCAAAGCCAAATATTCCTAAGATGAAGAATCACCTTGTAAGTATATCAGCTATTTTATAGCGATATTAAAAAGGTTGCCTGGATCACCAAGCAACCTTCAAATTTCACATGGGTTTCAGAGGCAATAGATACCCCATTGGCGTTACCGCATAGTCCCGAGGAAAGAAACTGTGCGCCTCTCGCGGACCAAAACCAATAGCCTTTGCCGTATCATTCCTCAGCCTCAAAAGAGTGTCGCGATGAACTTTAACGGCCGGCTGAAAATCCTCGTGTTTCGCCCAACGTAACTGAACATCGTTGTCAGTGATCCATTCACGCCTAGCAGAACGAAACACCTCTGTGTCGAGCTCACTTATCAATTCGTCAAACTCGAACAATATCTTGCAACACATAATGCGAGCGCTAAATGGTATCGGAGACGATACAGTACCATGCTCACCATAAGCAATTGCTTGAAGAACACATTGCCGAACCACGTCGAGCTCCAGACCAAGGTTAAGCAACGCTTGCCCTCCCACACCCTCTGCTTCGCGAATGAGCCCAAGCAGTAAATGCTCAGTGCCAATGTGCTTGTGATCAAATCCCCTAGCCTCTTCCATCGCAAACTCAATAACCCTCTTTGCACGCGGAGTTTGGGGAAGCCTTCCAATCGTAGCCATATCTTCTGATGCCGACTGAACAAGTTTTTCAACTTCGAGCCGAACCTTTTGCAAATCAACCCCAAACCCGCCGAGAATCACAAAAGCGATACCGCCTCCCTCCCGTATAATACCGAGGAGAATGTGCTCAGTACCAATATACTCGTGATTGAACCGCTGAGCTTCTTCATTGGCCAACTGCATCACCTTGAGCGCGCGATCAGTGAATCGTTCATACATGAGAATGCCCTCCTGAAATCTACTTAAATGTGCACCATAACAACCACTTGTTATATACAACGAACACTTCCTTTTTGCAAACCTATTTTACTGTATATACTAAGACTTTTGCATCACCGTTTTTCGTCGTGTAGATTTTTGGATCACTAAATAGTTCCGGATTTTTCTGCGCTATTTGCCAGTCGTCAGAATCTTCACGCTTCAATAAAAAGTGGATGTGATTACCTTGGATAAACTGCAACTCCTGCTGCGCGATATCCGAAGTTTGATTCAACTGAATATAAAATAATTTTTCGGGTGCCACATACATACGAACTGCCAAATCGTCCAAACTTTCTACAGCAACTGATTGCTTACTTGATCGTAAATCGATCAAAGCCTTTACCAATACGTCCGTTTCAAATGCTTTGTTATTATATGCTTCAACATCTTTTTCCAAATATTTCTGCTCGTCTTGGTAGAAATATATGCCTGCAGTACTTAATATAACGAGAACTACAAACTGAACTATCCTCTTCTTACTTCTTGCAAGCGAATAAATTCCATACGCAAGAAATAGATATAAAAACGGTATTGTTGGCAAGAAATATCTCGTCTTCGGTAAAATCCAAATAATTACTGCAACTTGCGACGCAATTGCAAACAGAATAGCGATGCCTTCTATCGGTTTTTTTTGTACAAAGAATGCAATTCCGATGCCCGTCAGCATGTACAGCAGCGCAACGAGCATGTACTTATTCACTTCATTATTCATTGCAAGGGCAAACAAGAATACTACCGCAGAGCATATTCCGATAGCGCCCAGTACTTGAGAAGAAATACGCGGCATATAGCGTCGAGTAAGCACAAGAAGAATGCCGATCAATACCCCTGCTACCAAATACAACGCAATATTCATATTCGTCCCCTTTTCAATAAATACGTTTGTAAAAAATTCGTACGATCGCTGAATATTCAACTCGAGCTGCTTGTCATGAATCGAGTGAACCAAAAATAAGCCGTCATCGTTTTGAATATCCTGAGCCGTTCGAATGCCGGATTTGCCGGAAATAATATACGACGATAACGGCAATGCCATAATGAGTATGGCAACTACAATCGGCCATAATATATTTCTCCAAGAAATTCGATACCGAATCCACGCCGCGGGCAATAATATCGCCCCCACTAATGCGCCCTCAAACCGCGTCAGCATAGTTAAACCAGACGCAATAGCCAATACCCAAAGAAATTTGCCATTTTTCTTTATACTCAAGAAGGAGTACACGCACAGCAGAATCAAGAACGTAAACGTGGTCATTGCCAGCGCGTCCGGAGCTTCGAATAGTAAAAAACTATTTTCCGCAACAAAAACGCCAGCCATGGTGGCAACAGGCCACCCAATACCCATTCTGCGCGCAACGAGCGGAACCAAGCCGGCAACGAGCCCCGCCGCAACAATGCCGACCCACCGCGACCAAACAAGAGGGTCTGGTAAAAAGAGTCCGGGAATAAGGAGAAGCGAGAAAAATGGACCCTTCCTCGCATCTGCCGCAAACGGATCCTGGCCGTGTATCAGTGCAAACGCTTTATCCATATAATTAAACGCGTCTCCTCCGAACACACCATTCAGTAGGTGCGCATAGGGTGCGCACATAAACACTGTGCATACGAATAGTGCAACGCTTGGAATATATCTGCGAAATTGCCTATGCGCCCTAAAGCGTATCTGCAATAATCCAAATACCGCTGCGGCACATATCGCTCCTTCCACTAAAAATAGTGCGGCGCGCTGTGCACTGGTTCCATTCACTTGCCCCCATACAAGCAGAGCCCTCCATGCTGGCGATGTTTCAGTAACTTGAAATGCTATATCCCCATAGGAATCTTTGCCATCAACAACCATGTTGCCCTCGGAGTATAAGTCAGAGTCTATCTGGTATCGCATAAGAATTGACTGCCTCATGCGCGTTCCGGATATCGTCGAAAAGAATATGGTATCCGTACCTTTCTTCAAAGATTTTTTAAACGTAAATTCAACCCATTGATCCTCGGTAGTGAGGTCTATATTCTCCCTTCCCACCTCTTTCCCCTCACCATTTCGTGCAATCAGCGTCGCACTATGAGGAGCATCTGCTCGAACCAATACGGCAAGCTTGCTGATGCTGTAATAGTCATGACGAAAGACTTGTCCGACTGTGTGATTATCATATATACGACGAACATACTTTTCGTCTTCTTTTGGAGCGTCCTGAACGCGTAGCACGCTTATCGGAAAGAATGCAGCGACAAATACCACTACCAAAATTCCCCAGACCCCGTATATGCGAATATGCTTACTGTAGCCGGCCATATAAACGATATAACAAAACAATACCGAACCGAGGCATAAGAAACAAAGGTACGGCCAATAGTATTTCAGGGTAGGACCAATAGCGCCGTATCATCGGCATCATAAACTGATGCAAAGAATTTCCACTGCGAAACCTTTCCCCAAGCGCAACCCTCCAAGAAAACGAGAACATGGAACCGACAATCGCTCGATATGCACGCGAAGAGAATCTATCCTTAAAGTGATTCATCACGTCTAGAAAATCGATTCCAAACGTTCGGAACTTATTCTTCCAAGGGTCGCTGGCGAAATCCCAATGCGCAATTACGCACGGCTTCGCAATACAATATATGGGTCCGCATGTCAGCATAATCATTGCCACTATAGCAAAGTTCACAAATGAAGAATGTTCAAATTGCCGAAGCTCATCCTGATTGAGCGCAAGTAATTTCTCTTTCTGAAATATGATGGAAGATATGAACGTAAGAAGCGTACCAATTTCCTCCAATCCGGCGTCCTTCGAGGGCAGATATCCATCAGTCGCATTTTTTTTAAACTCACCACCTGGATTAATTCCCGATTCCGCATTCACCCAAAGAATCGGCGGGTGCATCTTAAGATGTTCAAATACTCTGCCTAGCGCTCCTTCAGCTACCTGGTCATCATCGCTTATCCACCATATATATTCCCCCACTGCCTTCCAAGAAACTGCAAGAAGGTTTTGCGCAAAGCCTTTCCTCGGCTCATTAATAAAATATACGATGCGGATGTCGGAAAATTCCTGCAATACTTTCTTCGTATCCTCGGCATTGCCATCGTCACCAATCACAACTTCTATTCTATTATCGTATTGAGCGCGAATGCTTTGCAAAAGCCTTCGCAATTGATTTGGCCTATTGTATGTAGGTATGCATATACTCAGCACTACCGATTGCTCTTCTGGAACATTCCCCATATCCGCCCCGGAACAAATCTTTAGCTTTTCTGTTTCAACGCTTCCAATTCTTCCAAAACCCCTCGTACTACAACCTTATTATCCATTCTTCGCGCAATAAATAACAAATCTTCTCGAATGCTGATGTTTTCCGGATCATTATCTCGCGCTCTCTGCAGTGCTTGCATTGCCATCGTAAATTTCCCGGCCTGCAGCGCGCAGTGCCCAAGCAATGCCTGAGCCTCCACCTCTTCGTTACTCATCTTCAATACCTGTTGGAATATTTCAACGGCTTCATCCCAAGAACCCTTTCCCATTGCTGAGCGCCCTAATAGCATATATGCCTTTGTGTCTGTTGCATGCTTCATAATATACGGAACAAGCAAGTCTTCTGCAGAATCAAAATTATTTTCGCTAATCATCCGCTCTGCCTTCTCAAGCACGGTCTCCTCTTTCGGGCGCTGCATCATTTGCGACATAATTCCACGCTTTGGTTCGCTTACAGACTCTTGATGGACAAGGCGAATAATAGGCGTTGGCACAGCGCCAGTCGCAACAGCTTGTTTTCTGACCGGCATACTTGAAACAACCTGATCCCGAACTGCTTGCATACCCTTTTTTACATGAGGAATTCTTGACGCAACAGTGTTGCGAAGAAAAGAGAATCCCTGTTTCCCCTTTTCGCTAAACTGTTCAATTTTTTCATGGATACTTACCTCCGGAATTTGAATCCCCTTCATACCCGATGCTATTTTTTCCTTCACGTCATTAACCGTCTGCTTGGCTGGCACAGGAGCTGCAAATTTTTGAGGTTTTTTCGCAATAGCTTTCTGCTCTTTTTTCGCCAACGCAGATGCTTTATATGATGCAATAAATGATTTTGTGGCAGGGCCGATTTTTGCAATACCAGCTCCAAGCAGAGCGCCAACATGCAATAATCGATTCTTTGCAACATGGACATTACCCTTATTCGGACCAATCACAGTTTCCGCATGGACAGGGGCATCGGATTCAACATGTGCCTGAATTTCTTCATGAACCTCTCGCGCTCGCACTTTCATCATAGCCCGCGCAATAAGGACAATAATACCCCCGAACGAGAACAACAGTAATAATGGCGGTAAGATATCGTAAAGCATGGAAGTTACTGCTTATCCTACCAAGCAAAAAGCCCCTCGCCAAGGGGCCTTCATGCTATTTTTGTACGATTTTATTATATGGAGATCTTTTTGAACTCTTGAATAGAGATATTTTCCCCCATTTCGGCAACAGCCCCTGCAAGAAGCTGCTCAATCGTCATTTTCGGATCCTTCACATATGCCTGTGTAAGAAGCGCTCGCTCTTCGCGAAATTTCTTCATTTTTCCAGCAAGGATCTTCTCGATCATTTCTGCAGGCTTGCCCTCTTTTTCTAGCTGAGCTTGAGCAAATACTTTTTCTGCTTCCACATCTGCGTCAGAAACCTCTTCTGGCTTTACAACAAGCGGATCAGAAGCTGCCACATGCATTGCGATATTCTGTGCTAATTCTTGGAATTTTTCATTTCGAGCCACAAAGTCAGTCTCGCAGAGCAACGCCAAGAGTACTGCCATTTTCTTGTTGCCGTGTACATAAGTAGCTACTACCCCTTCGTGAGTTTCTCGAGCAGACTTCTTTGCAACAGTAGCTTTGCCTTTTTCGCGAAGCCACAAAATTGCCTTTTCCATGTCGCCGTTGCTCGAAGTAAGAGCCTCTTTTGCATCAACAACACCCGCACCCGTTCGAGTACGTAAATCTTTTATTTGTTCCATTGTAATTGCCATATTTTTTGTTCCTTTCTAAAACTAAACTACTTAAATTATTTTGATGCTCTCGCAGATACAATCGCTTTAGAAATCACGCTTGTGATTAATTCTAATGATCGAATTGCGTCATCGTTTGCTGGGATTGGTACTGTTACTGTTGCTGGATCAGCGTTCGTATCTGTAATACCGATAACAGGAATTCCTACTCGAAGCGCTTCTGCAACAGCAATGCGTTCGTCGTGAGCCCCTGCTACGAAAATCGCAGCTGGGAGAGATCGTACGTTCTTCATGCCTTCAAGCACGCTTTCCAGTCGTTCAATCTCTTTTTGTCGAACTGCCCGTTCTTTCTTCGTAAGACGGATTAGAGACTTATCTTCGCCTGTTCGCTTTAATTCCTGAAGCTTTTCGATGCTCTTTAGAATTGTAGTAAAGTTCGTAAGTGTTCCTCCAAGCCATCTGCGCGTTACATACGGCATCCCGGCCTCTTCGGCATACTTCTTCACGATTGACCGAGCTTGGCGCTTTGTTCCTACAAACAGGATCTCCGCATTCGGCTTTTTCATGATTTCATTCACAAAAGCAACAGCTTTTTGCAATCCATCGCGAGTGAAGTTTAGGTCGATAATCGCCACCTTATTGCGGTGCATATAGATAAACTTCTCCATTCGAGGGTTTCTCTTGCTCTTTTCGTGCCCAAAATGCACGCCGGCTTCCAACATTGCAACAACGTCAGGAACGAGTGATTGAACTGGTGAATCTTGTAATTTAGTAGACATAAAGTACATGATAGAAGAAATGCTTGCAAAAATCAAGTGAAAACCCTATACTCATGAAATCCTATGAAAACCGATATCCACCCAACCTATTTTACCGATGTAACTGTCACCTGCGCATGTGGCAACACTTTTGTAACTGGCTCAACTCAAGAAGCTATTTCCGTTGAAGTATGCTCTAACTGCCACCCATTCTACACAGGCAAGCAGAAGCTCGTAGACGTTGCCGGCCGTGTTGATAAGTTCAAGAAGCGACTGGAAGAAACCGATACCCTCAAAGCACAGAAAAAAGAGGCAAAAGCAAAGAAAGCTCCGAAAAAGACTACCAAGAAAGACGCTGAAGTAAAGCTTTCTAAGTAGATCTCGGCCCGCATGCGGGCGCCTATGAATATTCCATCGGAAAAGGCATTGCAAGACGAAATCGACTCTCTTACCCAAAAGATGAGCGACCCGGCTGTCATGAAGCAGTCCAGCATCATAAAAGAGCTTTCTCATAAACTTCGCCATACGCGAGAGGTCCTTGAGGCTGGACAAGAATTGAAAAATGTTACGGACGAACTGCAAGCAAGCACTGAATTGGCGAATTCCCCTGATGCAGACGAAGAAATGAAAGCGCTCGCCCAAGACGACGTGAATACGTTAACTACTAAAAAAGCTGAATTAGAAAAAAAATTAGAAGAATTACTCATTCCGGAAGATCCGCGAAACAGCCGCGACGTTATCATGGAAATTAGAGCTGGTGCAGGCGGAGATGAGGCGGGTCTCTTTGCCGGGGAGCTCCTTCGCGCATATATTCGCTATGCAGAAGTGAAGGGGTGGAAAGTATCCACTATTAGCAAATCCGAAGGAGAGCACGGCGGAATCAAAGAAGCAATTGTCGAAATTTCAGGAGACGAGGTCTATGGCCACTTAAAATTTGAAAGCGGCGTACACCGCGTACAGCGAATCCCGACTACAGAAAAGATGGGTCGTGTACATACATCAACCATTACCGTGGCCATTCTGCCAAGAGCAGAAGAAGTGGATATGGAAATTAAACCTGAAGATTTGCGTATCGACACCTATCGAGCGAGTGGTGCCGGAGGCCAGCACGTTAATAAAACGAGCTCCGCAATCCGCATTACCCACATCCCGACCAATACGGTAGTGGCGTGCCAAGATGAACGAAGTCAGCATAAAAATCGCGAAATGGCGATGAGCCTTTTGCGCGCTCGCCTTATGGCAAAACGAGAAGAGGAAATCCATGCTAAAGAAGCATCTGCCCGCAAGGCGCAAATTGGAACGGCAGATCGTTCTGAAAAAATCCGCACATACAACTTCCCGCAAGACCGAATTACGGACCACAGAATTAAACAATCCTGGAGCGGTATCGAACTTATTATGGAAGGGGCGCTGGATCCAATTTTCACCGATATCCGCAACGCCGATCGAGAATTACGATTAGCCGCGGTAGGATGACCATTCACGAAGCACAACAGAACGTCGCAGCATCCCTGCGAACTATTTCCGATGCGCCCGAACTGGATGCGCAGCGTATTCTTTTGCATATCCTTACAAAAGACGACGCCAGTTACCTACTCGCCCACGGCGAAGATGTTATTACTGAGCAAAATCTCCAAACCATTCTAGAAATGGCGGAAAAGCGCAAAACAGGCATGCCGTTGGCATATATTTTAGGTCATGCTGATTTTTACGGACGGACGTTTATCGTTACCCCTAATGTCCTCGTCCCCCGCCCGGACACAGAAGCTTCGATAGATACGGCATTGGATTATATAAAAAATAATTTTGATATTACCCAAGAAATTCTTATTGCCGATATATGCACTGGGTCTGGAATTATCGCAACAACACTCGCGCTAGAGCTTCCAAATATTCATATCATCGCTACGGATATATCCCCCGCCGCCTTAAAAATCGCACAGCAAAATGCAGAAAAGCATGGCGTTGCAGACAGAATAGAATTTTTGCAGGGCGACATGCTCTCCCCTATTTTGAATAGAAACGTAGACTTGATCGTCAGTAATCCGCCTTATATCCCCACTGAAGAACTGGCAGCTGGAGATTCTACCCAAGATACTCGAGGGCTTTTATTTGAGCCTCGCATTGCATTAGATGGTGGCGAAGACGGACTTCAGTTTGTAAATCAAATACTCAGATACTCCCAAGAAAACAACGTCCCCGCAATCATAGAAACAGTTGGCGGAGAGATTATCACAGCAAATAAAAAAGGAGAGTAATTACTCTCCTTTTTTATTATTTCTTTTCTTCCGGCTTTGCTTCTGCTCCTTCAGCAGCCTCACCTTCAACAGGCTCTTCCTTCTTCACGCCCTCAACTGCTTCTACGTCTTCCTTCACTTCCTCAGACAGAGAATCCATTTCAGCTTCAGATCGTGGTGGCTGCACAAGCGCAATTACTTCGTCTGCTTCTGCAAGAGCAACTACACCCTTTGGCAATATGATATTTGAAACATGTAATTGCGTATCGAAGTCTTTAATCGTAGAAATATCAACTTCAAGTTCGTGAGGCAAGTCGATTGGAAGCGCTTCCACTTCAAGTTCGTCCATGCTTCGTACAAGCGTACCAGCCATATCTTTCACAGCAGGAGCTTCTCCAACGAATTTAAGAGGGACCTTTGCAGTAACCTTTTCATCCATTCGTACTTGGTAAAAATCAACATGCATCACAGTGCTCTTGACTGGATGGAATTGAACGTCTCGGATAAATACCGGATGCTCTTTCTTATCGTCTAATTTCAAGTTGATAATCGTCGTGTACCCTGCTTTTGGCAAAAGTTTCATAAATTCCCGCATTTCAATAGAAATGCTCTGCGCTTCGATCCCGTGGCCGTATAGCACTGCAGGAACGTTGCCAGCACGACGAAGCTCCCCGATGTGGGAATCTCGTGATTGGGCAGCAATAGTAAACTTGTCAGCCATATGAGTTATCAGCGTAGCCTACCCTTATTTTTTCGTCAATGCCCGTAGGGCGTTTTGATCTTCTTTTAAGATTTCGTACATAGAAAGAAGCTCGTCGCCAGAAACCTCTTTAGCCCCGAAAAACTTCTTAGTATCCTCTGCTGTCATGTCTGTAACTAGCCCTAAGCTCACAATTCCAAGGCCAGTCATGGCAACCATTGCAACGATAGAACTCTCGCATTTTGAGCAGGTAACATACACTACCGTAGCGTCCTCCTCTTCTCCGATTACCCGCGCGCCATCCAGATCGTATTCTGCGCTACAAAAGGGGCATCGAGATATAAAATGTACGTTTTCGTCGAGTTCCATAGGGTGCTTGTATGTTCTTTATCATAGTCCAAAAAACGCTTCATGTCAATCCGATTTCGTACGTTTTCCGAACACAAATGGTGTTCGATTTTAAATAAATGAGCTCAATTCTCGAGGAGCTTGCTGGGTAAATCTACTATGAATCTTTAACGACTCGACTAGTCCCAGTAAAAAACAGGATGTTAATAAGTTAGACCCTCCATAACTGATAAACGGCAACGGAATTCCGGTTACGGGCAGTAATCCCATATTCATTCCTGCATTTACGGTAAAACCCGTTATTAAAAGGAAAAACGCCCCGGTTCCCACTAATTGGGCAAATGGATCGTCTACGCTTCGAATGATAATAATCACTCGCCATAGCAATATGCCGTAGAGCGCACATATTAATGCGATCCCGACAAAGCCTAACTCCTCCCCTACGCTGGCTAAAATAAAATCAGTATGCTGTTCGGGAAGAAACTTTAGCTGCGATTGCGGACCATGCCCTAATCCTCTGCCAAATAATTGCCCGGAACCTAATGCAATGATAGATTGCGTTACGTTATAGCCCGTTGAAAGCGGGTCAGCAGTCGGATGCAGAAACGTTAAAATTCTTTTTTTCTGATAATCAAACAATAGCCCATTCCACGCCCCGGCAAATGCTAAACTCCCTATTAAACAAATAGCCACAAAGGTGCGAAACGGCAGCCCGAATACGATCAGCATTCCAATCCAGGCGCTCATCATAACGGCTGCCATCCCCAAGTCCGGCTCTCGCAATACCAAGAAAACAGGTATGGCAATAATGCCGAACGTAATCCCGATTTGCCTCCACCCGAGCCTTCCATACTTAGAAAGTACTAGCGCGAGCACGAGTACTAGCGCAACTTTTACGAATTCGGATGGCTGAATCTGGAATCCCAAAATATCCACTCGACTCACAGTTCCTCGAATAGCTCGCCCGGCAATCGCCAACCCGATCTGGCTTACGACCCCGACTCCGAATAACAGCGGAGCAAAACGCTTCCACGTATGATACGGGATCCTCATTGTTACTATCAGCACAAGAAAGCCAAGGGCAAGAGCAATTGCCTGACGATACAATAACGGCGATAGCGCTTGCCCAGAATCCGTGGCAGAAGCAAGCATGGCAAGCCCGATGCTGGCGAGCAGTGCTACGCACCCTACAATAACCCAATCAGCTGAACGCAATACGTCAGAAAACCTCATGTATTTGTTTTACCGCAATGCGTTCGGATCGCCAATGATATTTACAAAATTGGAATCATTAAACATGTTCGTAGTGGCGATGGCAATCACCCTGTTTGTTTTTGCATTCGGACGAGGCCATTGCAGCGTAAACTGACGCTGCTCGCCGACCAGCAATTTGCCTACTGTACTTTTACCAACCCCTATAATTGCCCCATTATCATCAAGCGCAACTGCTACGACGTCTACGACATGCCAATCAAACGACGACGTATTCGTCACAATTCCCGTCTGCTGTTCGTATGGAAAATTGCCGGAAGCTATCAATGTTCTATCCTGCAGAAACACGCTGAATTGAGGTGTGGGCGCTGAGTCGGGAATCGTCATAAGCTGCACGTCTTTCGGCGTCACCACTTCGGCGTGATCATACGTCGTGCCTGGCGGAACCTGTATATCAAGCGCGGCAACATATCCGATCGCCCCTGGCAGCACATACTCATGCTGCGTCACTGATTGAATGACGGAGCCCGAAGAATCTTTTAGTTGAAACGTCACCGGGTAATCGCCCGTCCCTGCGCGCGGATTATTATTGCGAAGCCGTGCAACCACGTCGACTGTTTTTCCAGTTGGGCCCGGCTCATCAATATGCGGAATTGCAACGATGTTTTCAACAGCAATTGCCTGCAGCGGCTCCGGAGTCACAACCGGGCCAGTGTTTTGTTTTTTCGGTAAAAACGGAGAAATAATCAAAAACAATATCAAGCATACAAAAAGTCCGAACCCTCCAGCATATAGCGTCTTTTTTACGACCCGATGCATGCTCATATACCACATCATACCATATGCCTTCTTGTTTTTTCCTGATTTATATATAATAATTCTTCGTTGATTGAGCTGCTGTTTTAGTTGAACCACCCGCCCTTTTCAGGAGTACCAGACTGTGGAAATGAAGATAACTGTTACGGGGATTCCCCAGGGTATCCCCCTCGATCGCCTTGCGGAGGAACTGTGTGGAACTGTCCAAATCCACCCAAAAATCGGACTTACCTTGGATGACATTACTGTTGAAATTCCCAGAGACTCCGCCAGGGGATCAGAAATTACCGCAAAGGTGGAATCCCCTGCTGATTGCGATCAGCAGGTACGGGAAGCCTGGTTCAAAACACTTGGAGACGTTATTCGCGAGTTTGCAATTATACACATTCCGCAATACGAGGCGATCGACGTGGTACCCGCCTAGTTACAACAAGCGCACGCTTAGTGGCACGCATCGAAGCAATTCGAAGCGTGCCTTTTCTTTTAAAATCATCTTTATTCTTTTACCTCCTGCGCGGTATACTTGAAGGCCATGAACGACTTTACTCACTTGCACGTCCACTCTCACTACTCGTTGCTTGACGGATTGGGTAAAGTTAATGCATTAGTTGCTCGCACAAAAGAATTAGGCATGAATAGCCTTGCTATTACGGACCATGGCTCCATGTATTCTGCTATAGAATTTGTGCAGGCAGCGCAAGGCACTGGAGTTAAACCAATTATCGGCATGGAAGGATACTTAGCGCCGAACGGCAGGCACAACAAGCGCGGAAAAATGGATGCCAACCCAAGGCACATATCCCTCATCGCCTCAAACAATACTGGCTATAAAAACTTGATACAGCTTTCAACAAAAGCGTTCCTCGAAGGCTACTACTACAAACCGAGGATTGATTACGAATTACTAGAACAACATCATGAGGGCTTGGTCGTATTATCCGGATGCTTGAACGGCGATATCTCCCGAGCAATCATGGGTAATCGCATGGAAGATGCGGAGAATTTAATTAAGTGGCACTTGGAATTATTTGGCAAAGAACATTTTTATTTGGAAGTGCAAGACCATCCGAATATTCCAGATCAGCTCAAGTTAAATGCGGAATTAATCAAGCTCGCAAAAAAATATAACGTGGGATTAGTTGCAACATCCGACTCGCACTACATTCACCCCGAAGACGCTGCCGCACAAGACGTGCTTATTTGCGTACAGACAGGCAGAACAGTAGACGAAACAGATAGAATGAGTATGACGGACGAAGACTACTCGCTCAAAAGCCCCGAAGAATTAAAGGAGGCATGGAAAGAACATCCTGAAGCGGTGGATAATACGCAGAAAATTGCAGACATGTGTGATGTAACATTCGAATTCTACAAAAATCAGCTCCCTCGCTTCCCTCTTCCAAAAGAAAAAACACCCGATCAAGCACTGCGCGAATTATGTGAAAAAGGACTCAAGACAAGATATGACAAAAAAATTCCAGAAGGCGCTCTTGAACGCCTCGATTATGAATTAGGGGTTATTTCCCAGACAGGGTTCTCTGCGTACTTCTTGATCGTTTCCGATTTTGTGATGGAAGCAAAAAGCAGAGGTATTTTCGTTGGCCCAGGAAGAGGAAGCGCTGCAGGAAGCTTCGTTGCCTACCTTACCAATATTACCAACGTCGACCCAATTCAATACGAATTATTGTTCGAGCGATTCTTGAACCCGGAACGCGTAAGCATGCCCGACATCGACTTGGACTTTGCGGACGATCGCCGTGGCGAGGTCATTGATTATGTGCGAGAAAAATATGGGGCAGAGCACGTATCACAGATTATTACATTCGGAACAATGGCCGCACGCGCTGCGGTACGCGATGCTGGCCGCGCAATGGCAATGCCGTATTCATTCTGCGACCAGGTTGCAAAAGCTATTCCTCAATTTACAAACTTCGAAGAAGCATTGTCGCAAGACGGCGAATTAAAAGATTTGTATACCAAAGATCCGCAAGCGAAAAAATTAATCGACATGGCAAAAAAACTTGAGGGCGTATGTAGGCACGCCAGCACCCACGCTGCTGCCGTGGTAATTACCGACAAGCCATTAACGGAATATGTCCCCTTGCAGCTATCGAGCACATCAGACGGCTCAAAAGACACCGTGACGCAATATGCGATGGGAGCAGTGGAAGCACTGGGGCTTTTGAAAATGGACTTCTTGGGCCTCAAGAACTTAACAATTTTGCAAAAAGCATTAGAAATTATTAAAAAACTGCACGGCGTAGAAATTAACTTGGATACTCTTTCCGTAAAAGACACCGCAACGTACGAACTTCTCCAACAAGCAAAAACGATCGGAGTGTTCCAGTTAGAATCCTCTGGCATGAGACGCTACTTAAAAGAATTAAAACCTTCTGAATTCGAGGATATTATCTCTATGGTTGCTCTCTATCGCCCAGGACCGATGGATTCTATTCCTGATTTCATCGCCGCGAAACACGGACGAAAAAAAATTACATACCTGCACCCTACGCTGAGACCAATTCTGGAAAAAACGTACGGCGTTATCGTAACGCAGGACCAGGTGCTCATGATTGCCCGACAATTCTCTGGCTTCTCCTATGCTGAAGCGGACATCTTGCGCAAAGCAGTAGGTAAAAAGATTAAAGAATTACTGGACGAACAACGAGAGAAATTTATTGCAGGAGCAATTAAAACCCAGGGCGTTGATCAAAAAACAGCCCAGGCTGTATGGGATTTCATTGAACCCTTCGCCCGATATGGATTTAACCGCGCGCATGCCGCATGCTACGCCATGATTGCATATCACACGGCGTACCTTAAAGCGCACTACCCTGCAGAATTTATGGCCGCACTACTAACATCCGATCAAGGAAATACCGACCGGCAAGCAATTGAAGTAGCCGACGCAATCACGCTCAACATTCCCGTCCTCCCTCCTGACGTGAATGAAAGCGAAGTGGACTTCTCCGTTGTAAAAATAAAAGACGATGCGCAGGCAATCAGATTCGGATTATCTGCCGTAAAAAACGTAGGAACCCACGCAATGACGGCGCTCATTGAGGAGCGAACTGCCCGCGGACCATTCAAGGATTTATTCGACGTATTTAGAAGAATAAATGCGAAAGATTTCAATAAAAAAACAGTTGAAAGCTTGGCGAAAGCAGGCGGATTCGACTTATTCACCGATCGCAATGAAGTGCTTGCAAATGCAGACGCGCTACTTGATTTTAATCGCGCACTGCACAGAAAAACAGACGCCGGACAAAAGAATTTATTTGGAACATCGAGCAAGCCTCTTCCAGAACCAAAGATTACGCTACAGCAAGCAACACCAAGCACGCAAGATGAGCGCTTAGGCTGGGAAAAAGAATTGCTTGGGTTATATATTTCCGAACACCCGTTGCGAGAATACGTATCTATCATGGATCGAATCGCATCTCCTGTCGCATCCGTTACGACCGGGCGAGACGGCGCAACCATTAGGATTGCAGGGATCATTTCTCGCATGAAAAAGATTATTACCAAGAGTGGGAAGCCCATGCTGTTCGTTACGATAGAAGACTTATCGCACGCGGCGGAAATATTAGTATTTCCTAAACTGCTCGAAGAAACTGGGTCTCTCTGGATAGATGGCGCAAAAATTATCGTCGATGGAACGCTCTCAGATAAGGATGGTGAAGCGAAAGTGCTGGCGAATAAAGTGCGCCCGCTTACGAAAGAATCTGCAGCAGCGGAGCCCGCAATCCCTCAAAGCGAAAAACGACGACCGACCGTAACACTTTCTCTTTCCTCTTCAGTGTCACGAGATGACTTAGAAAAATTGCGCGTCGTACTTTCAGAAAAGCAGGTTGACGCGAACGGCATTCCCGTCACACTGCACATTCCTCGCGGGGGCTCCGTGGCCACCATCTCTACCCCCTATCGCATTACCCTTAGCGATGATACGGTTTCAGCAATTGCCGACATTATTGGCAGGCAATCAATTCGCATTCCAACGTAACACTATGGCTATTCAAGTTTTTTTACCGAAACGAAGTGTCTTTGCACTCATAACGCTGTGCGTGCTTGGGGGAATTGTTATCGTACTTGGTACGACGCTTCCTCATGCAACAATTACCGTTCATCCAAAAATCACTCAGCGAAACGTTTCAAAAGATATCCTTCTGTCTTCAAAAAGTACTACCCCTGACTATATTCACTATGCGCTTCCTGCAAAAATAATAACGCAAGAAGGAACTGCGCAAAAAACAGTCCAACAATCAGGGGGAGATATTACGCAAGGCAATTCGAAAGGAACGGTGACGTTTACGAATAATCAGGACACAGAACAGCGGCTACTGCCTCATACGCACTTGCGATACGAACCAAACGGAACAATGTTTCTTACCGATAACCCCGTCATCATTCCTCCTCAAGGGACCGTCGATGCATCCATAACTGCGGAACAGACAGGATCATCAGGCGACGTAGCTCCGGGGAAATTTTTAATAGATAAATTTTCTCCCGGACTTCAAAAAGTGGTATATGCGGTAAGCACGTCTCAATTTTCTGGAGGCCAAGTAGGCGCACAGACCATCTCTCAGCAAGACATCGATAATGCTAAAAAGTCGGCATTAGATGATGCGACAGCGCAAGCACTCGACAAAATAAAACAACAAGCGGGCGGCGCTGAAATTCGCCAAGATTTATTATCCGTAAACACGGAAAGCAACGATGCGTCTGTGCAAGCTGGTAGCCACGCCGTTAGCTACACTGCAAGCGCAACAGTGCAAGCAAAAGAATTTATCGTAGATTCTCACGATATTGTGAGCCTTATGACGCTGGCGCTGAGGGCAGACGTTGCGCCAGATGAGGAATTTCTCTCGTACGACCCGGCATCGTTTTCCCTAAAAATCTCTCAAACCGATTGGGCAACGGGCCAGGCAAAAGTATCCGCAACTCTTACCGGAACATACGCGAAAAAAATCGGTTCAACAGAATTATCTGAGAATAATTTGGCAGGATTATCAAAACAAGAGCTCAACGACCACTTCACATCGTTTCCGAGCATCGGGAGCGTCGATATCAAATTCTGGCCGTTCTGGGTCTCCTCTACCCCATCGAATCTCAGCCAAATTAACGTAGAAGTGGCGCATTAAACCAACATATAGTACAAATAAGGCTATGAACGAACCAGAACAAAACATTCCCGATCATCGAAAAATCGGTCAGGAAATGGATTTATTTACGTTTTCCGAGCACGTAGGATCCGGCCTTCCCCTATTTACTCCAAAAGGCACTGTTATCCGAAAGCAATTGGAGAACTTTTTATGGTCTATTTTAGAGCCACTAGGGTACGAACAAGTATGGATTCCGCATATCACGAAACCGGGGCTATATAAGACGTCCGGCCATTGGGATAAATTCAAAGACGATCTTTTTTATGTTACAGGCCATGCTGATACCGAATTCGTTATGAAGCCGATGAATTGCCCACATCACACACAGATTTATGCAAGTCGCTTGCGAAGCTATCGCGATTTGCCGATGCGGTACTCTGAAAATACGACTGTATACCGAGACGAACAAGCTGGTGAGCTATTAGGTTTATCTCGCGTACGAGCAATCACTCAAGATGATGGTCATATTTTTTGCCGACCAGATCAAGTTTCAGAGGAACTTTCCCGTATTCTAAAAAGTATTGCCACATTTTATTCCGCGTTTGATTTCACGCTTACTGCCCGACTTTCCCTTCGTGATCCAAAAACTCCGGAAAAATATCTTGGATCTGATGATGTTTGGAATGCTGCTGAAAAAATACTTGAGGAAGCAGTAATTGCAAACGGCCTTCCTTCTCCCGAAAAAGCTGAGGGTGAAGCTGCATTCTATGGCCCTAAGATTGATTTCACTGCAACAGATAGTCTTGGACGTTCATGGCAGCTCGCAACAGCTCAGCTTGATTTTAACGTGCCTAACCGATTCGAATTGGAATACACCGCGGAAGACGGCTCAAAACAGCGACCAGTCATGATTCATCGCGCTATTCTCGGTTCATATGAACGGTTTATTGGAGTATTACTCGAACATACTAACGGCCACTTGCCGGTATGGCTTGCACCAGTGCAAGTTGCTGTGCTGCCGATTACTGAAGACGTGAACGACTACGCACAAGAAGTTGCTCAAGCGCTCAAGCAAGCAGGTGCCCGCGTATTCGTAGACGTTCGAGACGAACGAATCGGAAAGAAAATTCATGCATCAAAAGAACAGCGAATTCCGATTGCAATCATTCTTGGTAAAAAAGAAATGGCAGATAAAACAGTTTCACTAAAGTCCGAATCGATTACTGAAGAAACTACATCAGTTGCAGATGCAGTTGAGAAGATACAAACCCTGCTAAATCCGAACGTATAATTTACTTGTAGCTTCCTGCCGGGTGCGTTTCGGCGTAACTCGTGAGCCATTTTAATTGTGCATCGGCAATTCCTCCGTGGAATAACCGCGATTCCGCAACTGCCTTATCTAACGGCCATCCTTGCACTGCGTAGCGATACAATACGGTCATCGTGCCTGCTCGGCCATATCCGCCCCTGCAATGTACGTGCACCGGCTGATTTACAGGATTTGTCACGAACGCTAAAAACTGTTGAGCCTGGTCATCTGTCGGGGCATGGCCGTCTAAAATATCTAGATGCAAATAGTTAAAGCCAAGCTCGTTAAAACCGGGCAACTTTGAATCATCTGCGGAGGGATCGTTATATTCCCCATCATGACGCAAATCCACATCGCCCTTCCAACCATTATCTTTGAGCCACTTGAACTCAGATAGCAGTGGCTGACCTGAACGAGAAATAACATTGCTCACAGGAATTGCAAATGACCAAAATCCATATGCGCCCGGAGCATCTTTCGGAATATTGTCCCGAGGCCCGACAAACTGCATGGAAGGGGCTGTAGATATTACAGGCGTACTTTTAATGGCAACAGAATCATCAGTAGCCCCTACCGGCAGAATTTGTTCCGTATTGCCCGGCAGCGCCGTTTCTCGATTATCGACGCTCGGAGCATGCACAACTGCCTTTGGAGCAATAATTGCATACATAATAACGGCCACAACGAGAACAGCCCCAACTGCGCTTATGACGATTCCCTGCAATTTCTTCATAGTAAAAGTATAGCATAAAAAAACCCGGCTTCCCTGCCGGGCGGCTGCAACGCTTTTTATAACTCACATCATGCCAACACAGAAGTCGCAAGCGGGATTGTCGCACTTATAGACCACCGATGACGATAGGCGTAACCGAGGTTTAAACTCAACGATATTTCCTCCGCAATTGCATGCGCGCTTCGTGGGGTGGCCCGCACTTTGGCCGACATTCATAATACCCATAAATCGCTGTATCGAAAGAGCAAGACTAGGGCGCTGTGTTATCCTCGCATCAAGAGATAATTGCATGGCGATTCCCTCTCCAGCTAACGTAAGAATACGACCCTTCTTTCGTTATATCCCTATTTTGCCAATTGTTCCAGCTGGTCTTGCGCCTGTTTATACGTATTCGCAACTGCTTTTAATCGGTCGAGCTGTATCTGCGCATCCGCAAACGCCCTCAATGCATCGTCTCGATTTTTTGCAATACCATCTTTTGATACGTCCTTCATTTCATCTTTTGTTCGATTCAGCGTATCTGATAACAATTTCGCTTTTACTACGATAATGTTCACACCCGCGTTTGCATCCAATGCTTTACCTAAGCTGCTCGCATCTGCTTTAAGGTATGTAATGTCCAAACTGAATTTCGCATCTACGGAACTTGCGAAAGATCTCTCAACGCTTCTCTTTCCAAGAATTCCATAATATTGAAGTTTTGCAACAGCATCTTGCCAACTCCCCACTCCCTGCGTAATCGCTGAGATATTTCCTAATTTTTCCGGATGAAACGTAACCTGGAGAGCGCCCATATATATTCCAATGGCGCTCAACGCAACTGCCAAGTATACAATCCCCTTTATCATCCTTATAGTATATAAGATGAACCACGTATATACCATTGTCGGCCCAACTGCTTCTGGTAAAACTGCCTATGCTATCAACCTTGCAAAACAACTTAATGGAGCCATTATTTCAGCAGATTCGAGGCAAGCCTATGCTGGCATGAATATCGGCACTGCAAAGCCTATCGATGCATTCCTAGATACGCCTCATAGCGCCGTAACACCAGACATCATAGATTCCGTTCCGCATTATTTATTGAATATTACCCGCATAGATGCGGCGTATACGCTTTCAGATTGGCTAAAAGACGCGCAGCAAGTGTTAGAAATTATTGCATGCAACAATCAGACTCCAATTATCGCCGGAGGAACAATGCTCTACATCGATGCTCTTTTAGACGGATACGATATTCCTAATATACAACCGGACCAAGAATACCGAGAAAAGCTGGAACAAGAATCTCCCGAAGTGTTGTATAAGCAATTACAAGAGCAAGATCCGGCATCGTGCAATTTTATAGAACCGCACAATACGCGCCGAATAATTCGCGCACTGGAAGTGATCCGAGCAACTGGAGAAAAGTTTTCAGATTTGCGCAAAGCGCAATCGCAATACGATTCAACGCGCATCGGCATTTTTCCAGATTGGGATAGTATGCAAAAAAACATCGAGCGCCGTTCACGCGACATGATTTCTCAAGGCCTTGCCGATGAAGCCGTAACGTTACGCAAAAAGTATCCGACCTCTCCGCTCCTGAAAACAATAAACTACAAGCAAGCACTCATGCTCGCAGATGGCGAACTTCCAGAAGAAGAGGTAATCGCACTCATGTCCCAGGCAACTCTTCGCTATGCGCATCGGCAAATGTCGTGGTGGAATCGCAGAAAAGATATCGGCTGGATTTGCATATAACGACCCTTGCTTTTTTAGGCATATTATGATATTACTAGTTCTGCGAATAGGCATTCGCGGAACAGTTTTTGGTTCTTTACAACGGAGACTTGCGTATGACACAAATGACGAACCCAGTCCTCGGCATCGATCAAAGGGTTCATACCGAATCACGTCAGAATGCTATGGAAATCATTGGCTTAAACGGCGAACCACTTGTTGAGTGCGGAACTTCACTGCCCGTGCTCAAGTACACAGAAGACGGGTTCTTCCATGTCCCGGTAATCAAAGGGTTGCCAATACATCACCACCCAGACGAACTTGCCGGCTTCGTGCAAAACAAAAGCATCACGATGTTCAACGCCACCATTCCATTCCCGACTTCAGCAGAACGGCCGCGGGTCGTGTTTGCAAACAAGGCGTTTATCGACTTGGCCGAACAAGGCTTGCCAGAACATAGCGAAGACTGGCCATGCGCGTGGGTCACAGTCAAAGATCAAGGCGTTCAAATGTTCGCCACATGCGCTTCAGAAAACGTCGCAAAAAAATGGCTCGATGCGTGCGCGAAAATCATTCTCGAAAAATTCGACCAGACGATCACGAGCGCAGAACATGAAAGCGGCATCGATCGCGAATCCCTGCATCGATATGCCGATATAGCACTATGCGCTGCAACAAATCGCTCGCTTCGATTTCGTCTTTGGGTTCGCTACTGCGCAATGATGAAACCGGAGAAAGTGAGGCGGATGTTCGACACGTTATTCAATAAAGAATTTACACGATGTCCATGGGAAAATTTTCAAGAACGCGTGAATCGATTCGTTGAACAACTGCGAATACATCCGGCGGGAATCGCCCAGCCGTAACAACCAACAAGCAAACCTTCAACATCCTCGCGGAAACCACGCGAGGATTTTTATTTCTTCGTTATCAATCGTGCTTTTTCGAGCCTGCTCAACTGCTTAATCTCATACTCTCGCTTCATCGCTAATTCTTTCGTTGTAAAACTTTCGGAATGCACCAGCGTTACGGGCAGCCGGGCTCGTGTATATCTTGCACCCTTGCCTGCATTGTGAGCCTCTACACGCTTTCCAATATCCGTCGTCCATCCGGTATACAGCGTATTATCCGAACATCGCAAAATATATACAAAACATTGCTGCATACTATACTCCTCCCATAACTTTTATAAAGTTGTCGTGCATGGTGCGCAATTCTTCCCTATCCATTTCGTTAAACATATTTTCAGCAATTTGAGAGCTATCGCGAAATTCAGCATCTTTTTCAAGCACACTGGGGTGCACTTCAAACGCCCTCTGATTCCACCCGAGCAGGTGCAATCCGGATAATCGCTTTACCCGTGAAAGCGCCACATACCCTTGGCCGAATTCGAACACCTGGCGCAAGTCGACCACTGCGGAATCGAGGCTGATACCCTGGCTTTTGTGGACCGTAATCGCCCACGCTAGTCGAAGCGGCAATTGCGTGACGCTCGCTACTACTCGACCGTTCTCTTCGACGCTCCAGTCCATGCTTTCAACATCAACTTTCTTCCCTTCTTTCGTAACTACTACAGGATGGCCATCTGTCTTGCTGAATTCTTTAACCACGCCGAGCGTTCCGTTTACGAAATGTTCTTTCGGATTATTTTTTGTAAACATAACCGTTGCGCCGACTTTCAGTGATAATACTTCCGGAGATAAGCACCCCTTCTTCAAGCTTTCGACTACATTTTTTGCGCCTTTTGCATACATATGAAAATCTTTTGCCTGCCCGGGAATGCTTGCAAGAATATCCGCATTCACCTTGTCGACATCTGCATTGTGAGAAAATAATTTTGGAATGTTCTCAGGAGCTGCGTGCGCTTCTACCCTCCTTGCTTCTAAGCGCTCAACATGAAATTCATCAAACGTATTGCTGCGAATAGCAGATAACAATTCCAAAAACGGCGCATCATCTTGCCGATGCTGTTCCGCAAGGTAGCAGATGATAGGATTGGCCTGCTGCCAAGCAAGCGAATCGTAGGCAAACTGACTTGCCTGCGCAGAACGGCTGACGGGCGGCAATTGAAAAAAATCTCCAACAAAAATAATCTGCAACCCACCAAATGGTTCTTCGGAGTTTTTCACTGCCTTGCACACCGCATCGACCATAGTAATCATGCCCGCGGAAAGCATAGAAACCTCGTCAATAATAAGCACACGAGATCGATTCATGCGCTTTACGATATATTCGCGCGAAGCAATAGCGTCAATATCATACTTACTCAAACTACTTTTAATGCCTATTCCGCTCCATGAGTGAATCGTCATTCCCCCGATATGCGTGGCAGCGATGCCCGTAGACGCAGTGATGGCGACATCGACACCGCTCTTTTTCAAATACGAAACATATTCATTGATAGTATGCGTCTTTCCGGCGCCCGGCTCTCCTGTTAAGAATACATTCGCGCCTGTTTTCAAGATTACCAAAGCCTCCTGTTGTGTCATCTGATTATTTTACCGTACAAGCGTACGGTTTACGAACATGAAAGAATACCCCATACTCCTTACAGGGTTGAACAATTGCACTTTCAAAGGAGCGGCGCCATGCTCGGCATCATTCACGAACACGTCCTCCGAGAAGTTGCGGATGCGGTTCATGCAAAAGTTTTATCGTTATCAAAGCTTCCTTACGATCAGGCAGTACGAATTACTCTAAAAGATACTCGCGTCGTCATAGGCATCCGCTACGAACGAGCACTACCTGGTAGCGCGCTATCTAACTGCGGCTATACAACAATCGCATATCCGCTCATCGCGCATACCTGTAAATTTTTTTCTGGGTGCACAGGACACAAGCCGATATCGCTAATTACTGTTATTAACCACTTGCAACCATCAGAAGTCCGAATTGCCTGGGAGCTTGAACAATAAACTCAAAAAATCCCAACAATCCAGCCGGCTTTACGCAAAGCCGGTTTTTTTATTACATATATATAAAAAAATCCCCGTAAGCATCATTGCTTTTGGGGATTAAGCTGACAGAAACGCCGACAAGGCCTACGTATCACAAACGTCGTAGATCATGACATACCCATCGTTCGGATGCCGAGAGCATTGAGACACGAGATCATGCCAAGTACTGTGCTCATCCAGATCCTGATCAATTGGGATAACCGTATCAGTGCCTTCGATGCGAAGCTCGCGCAGACACAGGAACAGCCGAGAGCCTGCCTCGAACAATGGGTTGAACACGTCCATAATCCATACATGCATACCGGGGACATCGATGCCGCCATGAGGGTTGAGCCCGCTAGGTCCGAAGGGCACCGAATTTGGCACCTCCTCAGTCTCTGTTCCATCGTGCCACAGCTTAGACCATGTGTTCCTTTTCACATGAATTCGCACCTCTTTATCGCCTGGGTGGAAGCCTGAAAGAAACTCCTGAAACGGACTGCGAGTAAATGCGGACATTATCTTCTCCCTTGTTGCCTAAAGTGCAGAAATTACTTTCTTTTGCCGTATTTTGACACAACAAAAGAACAGCCCATCATAGTGCAAAATACGTATTTTGTCAACCTATTACGAAGATATAGCCTTTTTCAATAACCCAATTACTACCCCTGGGTTTGCAGAACCTTTCGTTTTCGCCATTACTTGCCCCATCAGGTATTGCAGACCGGCTTCCTTCCCTGCTTTAATTTTTTCCACTACATCCGGATTTTCAGAAATAACATGAGCAATCACTTCATCTAATTGATTCGTATCGCTCATTTGAGCTACGCCTAACTTTTCAATAATCGGATCAGGGTCGCCGCCCGTTTTTTGCATTTCAATAAGCACCGGCCGAACGGCATTGCTTCCGATTTTTCCTTGATGAATCAGCACAACTAATTCAGATAAATTCTCTGCCGTAATGCGCAATGGCTCGTTTTTTGTTTCCATGCGTACCGCACGCACGTCGTTTAATATAATATTCGCAGCAAGCTTCATTAAATCGTCTTGTTCTTCGGCAATAATATCCGTTCTATCCAAATCTGCCTGTGCAATTTCAGATGCCGTATCTTCATACAGATGCGCAAGCTCTTCATCACCTAGGAGCAGATTTGCATTCGCCTCGCTTGTTCCGTATTCGCGCATGAAGCGCGCACGACCCTGCCACGGCATCTCTGGAATGCTTGCCTTAATTTCTCCTAATTGCTCAATAGTAAAATGAAATGGCGGAATATCCGGCTCTGGGAAATACCGGTAATCTGCGGCTTCTTCCTTCGTCCGCTGAGCTTCTGTCTTTCCTGTTTCACTATTCCACCCGCGCGTTGCATGACCTGGCACCTCGCCTGCTTCCCATAATTTCGCCTGACGATCAATCTCATACAACAATGCCTTTTCAACAAACTTGAATGAATTCACGTTTTTAATTTCTGTCTTCGGAGAAAGTTTTGTTTCTCCAACAATCCTCATCGATATGTTGGCATCGCAACGCATCTGCCCTTTTTCCATATCTGCGTCCGATATGCCAAGCGCTCGCATTGCGCGCTGTAATTCTTGCAAGAAAATTTTTGCTTCTTCAGGAGATTGAAAATCCGGCTCCGTTACAATTTCCATCAATGGAGTGCCTCCTCGATTATAATCGACCAATGTACTTTTGCCGTTTTTTGAATGCGTATTCTTTGCAGCATCTTCCTCTAAGTGGATCCTTGTAATGCCGATTACCCTCTCTTCTCCATTCACCATAAGAGGAAAAGAACCCTTGCCACAAAACGGCTTATCGAACTGGCTAATCTGGTATCCTTTTGGCAAATCCGGGTAGAAGTAGCTCTTGCGATCAAACTTACTATCTTGTGCAAGCTCACACCCGAGCGCTACCCCCGCTTTTTGAATCCACTGTATTGCCTGGGCATTTGGCACCGGCAACGTGCCCGGGTAGCCCATACAAATCGGGCAAATAGATGTATTTGGCTCAGCATCCCCTAATACGTTCGCACAGGAGCAAAACATCTTGCTTTTCGTTTTGAGCTGTACGTGAATTTCAAGGCCGATAACTGCTTCTAATTTCATAGCATTAGTATGGCTCAAAATCGGGTATAGTGCTAGGATAGCCTGTTATCTATGGAATACGACGTTATCGTAATAGGAGGAGGGCCTGCAGGCATGATGGCTGCAGGGAAAGCTGCTTCAAAAGGAGCACGCGTGCTGCTACTTGAAAAAAATGACAGCTTGGGCAAAAAGCTGCTTATTACCGGAGGCGGACGATGCAACGTAACCAATAACCAGCCGGATAATAAGCTTTTCCTCAAAAAGCTCCCTGAAAGTATGAAGTATTTATTTACCTCGTTCACACAATGGAATGTAACGAGCTCTCTCGCCTTTTTTCATGACCGAGGCATGGAAACAAAAACAGAGAACGAACGACGAGAATTCCCTGTCAGCAATAGCGCACAATCTGTATGGGACGTATTGGTTGCGGAAATGAAAAAATATAACGTGACTATTCAAGCAAACTCTCCTGTTACAGGATTCGCTCTAGATGCTGAAAAACATATTTCTGGGGTGAAATTACAAAACGGCACGGTGCTGTCTGCGGCTTCATATATTTTAGCTACCGGCGGAAAATCGCACCCGGAAACAGGATCAACGGGCGACGGATTTACATGGCTTTCTGAAATCGGGCACAAGGTAATCAGCACTGCACCGTCACTCGTACCAATAGCCCTTTCAGATAATTGGGCGAAGAAGTTGCAAGGCGTGAGCCTGCAAAATGTAAAGCTATCAGTTTTGCAGAATGATACGAAGAGAGAAACAAGAACGGGTAATATGCTATTCACCCATTTTGGGGTCACAGGGCCATTAGTATTGAACTTAAGCAATTCAGTGCGAGAATTGTTGCAATACGGAGAAGTAATGCTGCTGCTCGATCTTCTTCCCGCAATGAATCACAAAGAAATCGATGAGGCGCTGCAAGCTATCTATTTAGAACAAGCAAAAAAACGAGTAAAAAATATCACGACTACTCTACTCCCCGCTTCAGTACTACGTGCCGCACACAAACTTGCAGGTATCGATATTGAAAAAAATTGTAATGACGTTTCTAAAGAACAACGCAAAGCATTAGTACAACTCATAAAAGCATTGCCAATGCACGTATCGCATTTGCTGGGCCTCAATAAAGCAGTCATCACGAGCGGCGGAGTTACATTAGATGAAGTGAATTTTAAAACAATGCAATCAAAATTATTTCCGAACCTCTACATCGTCGGTGATGTCCTAAACATCAACCGCCCATCGGGAGGATATAGCCTTCAGCTGTGCTGGACGACCGGCTTTATTGCGGGAAACTCGTGCTTTACACCGTAAAGCCTATCGGATACCGTTTTAAGTACTATGATTTTATCAGACCGAGACATCAAACAAGCATTGAAGAAAAAAGAAATAATCGTCAACCCAAAACCAAATTTAAAAGAACAATTAGGATCATCCAGCCTCGACCTGCGCCTTGGCTATACATTCCGATTTTTTAAACACCGAAAACAGGCGTTTGTCGACCCGTTCGATAGCAAAACCACAGAGGGCATGACAGAAGAAATTACGATTAGCAAAAAAGAGCCATATGTTATTCACCCGAACGAATTCGTATTAGCCTCCACATTAGAATGGGTAGAATGGGGCGATGCTCTAGCAGCTCGCGTAGAAGGCAGAAGCAGCCTCGGACGACTCGGGCTCGTTATCCACTCCACCGCAGGCCATATTGATGCAGGGTGGCGCGGAACAATTACGCTCGAGCTTCGCAATATCGGAATGGCACCTATTTTGCTCTATCCCAAAATGCGCATCTGCCAGCTTATTTTCGAGCCGCTTTCTTCCCCAGCAGAACAGCCGTACACATCGAAGCCGACCGCAAAGTACCACAGCAAGACAGGAACAACAGATTCTGCTATTTCCAAAGAATCGTTATGATCCCATTTCACGTACAAAAATTATCTCCGGACGCGACGCTTCCTGCTAAAGGCAATGCTGAAGATGCGGGGATAGATATTTTTACGAACGAAACATACACACTACAACCTGACGAACGCCACATGTTCACCACAGGTATTGCATGCGCAATCCCAACAGGATATGTGGCATTGCTTTGGGACCGTTCCGGATTAGGGTCGAAAGGTATCCATCGATTCGCAGGCGTCATCGATTCTGGATACCGCGGAGAGTGGAAAGTAATTTTATGGAATTCTACGAACGAACCATTTGAAATAAAATCAGGCGATAAAATTATCCAAGCCGTAGTACAAAAATTTGAACCTACAGAGATTACAGAAGTTGAGAATTTGGAGGAATCCGAACGCGGAGCAAAAGGTTTCGGCAGCAGCGGACGATAATAAGTAAAAAAATAACTCGCAGAAGATCCACTTGGACCTCGTGCGAGTTTTTGCTTCTCGTTAAAATAACCACGGACAGCATCCGGTCACAGACACGTATCCAACCCGAACAACGACGGCAAAACAAATAACGAAATTTCCACCAAAGCCCCAGAATTCCAGGCTCTCTTGGCTGACGTTCGCAAATAACGCGCAGATCCAATCATCCTTGTCATCCTCCATACTGACTACCCCCCACAAAAATATCGCCCCACCTGCTCAACAATCGAAATGGCAATCTCCAGGGAAAGAAGGCACAGCAAGCAAAAGCCTATCATCAACCCACTCTCGAAATCCGTAAAAGATCCGTTATTCTTTTCAGGTTGCTTCATGGCACCCCCTTTCAATTAGAAAGACCAGCCTTGATTTTTGCGTAAACTGGCTATTTCGTCAACCGCTTTTGTACCGCTGTCCAAATCTCTTCGTGCAATGCTTCGCGAGTTTTTTGTTCACCATTCTCATCAACACTATTAAACACAACCCACTTCTGCTCTTTAGCAATCTTCAAATAGCTATTTCGGATTGCAGTAAGCTTTTCTTTTGTTTCAAAAAAGTCTTTCTTTTTCTTTGCCAAACGCTGCAAAGAAACTTCAACCGGTGTATCTAAAAACAATACAATATCTGGCTTCGGTAATGCTGGCGTATTTTTGTAGCACAGCCACGTAACCCAATTCATCATTTCTTTGCGCTTTGCTCCTGGTAATCCTATCGTCTGGTATGCCATCGTGCTCGTGGCATAGCGATCGGAAACCAATATCGCCTTTTCTTTTGTACTTGAAATAACTTCTAAAAATTCTTCTTGTTTTGAAAAGAAATCTTGAATATAGAGCAACGCTTGTTCTCGGCGAGAAAATGGATATTTATTTTTGAACAACAAAAACTTATCATAAATCATTCTCCCAGTGGCCCTATCTTCTTGCGGAAAATGATATTGATGCGGAACGTACCCCTCTTTTTTTAATCGAGCAGATAGCAAATCTGTCTGCGTCTGACTCCCTCCTGCGTCTAATGCTTCTAGGACAATAAATGGATTCATGCAAAGAATTGTACGTGTTCGGGAAATGTTTGTGCAAGTCGAGTCCTCACCTCTCGAGCTATGTCATCAATGCTTCGTAGCGCATCCCCGCTCATGCATACCACATGCATCATCGTTTCAGGATACTCTTTGCACATCTGCACATATTCTGCGTGCAGGGCCTCTTGCACAGAAATATGATCCGTCACTTCGTTTTCATCACCCGCGTTCGCCTTTCTTCCTTCCAGCATTTCAATTGCCACTTTTGGAGGAATATCGAAAAAGAGCGACATGTGCTCTCTTGGCATACCGTTTACGTCGCACTCAAGCTCACGTACTGCCTTATGGATCGCAATCCTATCCTCACCTGCAGCATGAGCCTCTTCAACCATAAACGCGATACTACTCGGCACATAACGGTCGTAAATAATAATACCGTTTTGGTTTAAAATATCTTGCACTTCCTGCTTGTGCTCTGTTCTGTTTTGAGCAAAGTATCCCATCTTTTCTTGCCATGGCGTATGCGCCCAATCGCCAAGTTTACCCTGCAAGCGCAATTTTAATTCTTTTCCAGATGGTGTTGTGTAATCCGGGGATTCAAATCGCTTCACAAGCGCACCTCGGTGCTCCAAATGCGAAAAAAGCACACCCGCCTGGGTGGCTTTTCCCGATGAATCTAGGCCATCAAAACTGATCAAGATACCGGCCATGTTCCGTATATGTAGCTTAGAGAGATACTCGAACTGCTGGGCTCATGCTCGTCTTGAGCACAATCTTGCGAAGGAATTCTCCGCGCTGCGTTGCCGGGCGCATTGCCTTCACCGCTTCGATAAATGCAACAACGTTTGCCGCCGTCTTATCCGCATCCCAGCTCGCCTTGCCGATTGCTCCGTGCATATTGCCCTGCTGATCCATCTTAAACACAACTTTTCCAGCTGCAAGCTCTTTTACTGCCCCAACAACATCTGCCGTAACTGTTCCAGTCTTTGGATTCGGCATAAGACCTTTCGGACCAAGCACTCGCGCAATCTTCGCAAGCTTTACCATCATGTCAGGAGTTGCGATTACAACGTCAATATCTGCAATACCATTCTTTTCCATGCTTGCGATTAGTTCTTCTCCGCCAACTACAGCTGCTCCTGCCTTCTTTGCATCTTCTTGCTTCTTTGCATCAGCAGACACAACCATCACTCGCTTTTGCTTTGGAGTTCCGCTTGGCAGCACTACGCTCCCGCGAACGGCTTGCTCTTGCTTGCTTGCATCAACGCCGAGCGCCATGTGGATTTCAATCGTTTCATCGAATGACTTCCTCGTGTGCTCTTTTAGGAACGCAAGCGCAGAAACAATATCAATTGGTGTTTCAGACGTTTTTTCCTTTACTGCTTTGTAGGCTTTGCTTCTCATAGGTTATTCAACGGTTACTCCCATTGATCGGGCAGTGCCTTCGATCATGGTCATTGCGGATTCAACATCGCGCGCTGATAAATCTTCCATCTTCTTTTCTGCAATTTCTCGAACCTGTGCTTTTGTAATCTTTCCAACCTTTGCCGTATTTGGCGTAGAGGATCCGCTCGTAATCTTTGCGGCCTTTTTAATAAGTTCTGATGCTGGCGGAGTCTTCAACTTCAAATCAAACGTGCGATCAGCATATACGGTAATTTCAACCGGAATAACATCGCCCATCATCTCTTTTGTCATGTCGTTAAATCGAGTAACGAAATCTTGGATGTTCAATCCGTGCTGGCCCAATGCTGGTCCAACGGGTGGAGCAGGAGTAATTTTTCCTCCTGGGCCTTGCAATTTAAATACTGTGAGAATTTCTTTCATATGATGTGATAATTAACCTTCCTTCTTAATCTGTAAAAAGTCAAGCTCTACTGGCGTTTCTCGACCGAATACGTTCACTAATACCTTAACCGTACCCTTAGAATCGTTTACGTCAGAAATCTTGCCTTCGAACTCCTTGAACGGACCATCCATAATGCGTACAGAGTCCCCTTCAACCACGTCGATCTTGTACTTCGGCTCATCATCGCCCATACGAGAGAGCAATCGGTCGATTTCCTCTTTCGCCACAGGCGTTGGAGTAACTCCAGAACCTACGAATCCTGTTACGTTTGGCGTGTTGCGCACAACGTACCAAGAATCTTCTGTAACGATCATTTCAACCATTACATAGCCTGGGAATAGGCGCTCATCAATCGTTTTGCGCTTTCCGTTTCGCACGCGGATCTTTTTCTCGCGAGGGACAATAACTTGGAAAATCTTGTCGTCCATGCCCATCGATTCGATGCGCTGGCGCAAGTTGCGAGCCACGTTATCCTCGTACCCAGAGTAGGTATGAAGTACGTACCATGATCGCCCGTCTGTTTTTTGCTCCCCTTCTTGGTCCATGAGTAATAAAATTATTTAATAATAACTGCTTGTAATGCCCGAGTTAAGATAAAGTCCATAGCACCCACCATTGCTCCGATTGCAATACATCCGATGATAACTACGACAGTGTATCGAATAGTCGTTTCTCGAGACGGCCAGGTAACTTTAAGCAGTTCCTCGCGAGCCTCTTTAATAAATGAAACTGGGTCTATTTTAGCCATGAAACTTTGCTGTTCTTAAAACAGCCCTATCTGGGCCGTTGTCAATACTGTATAGGATAGAGGGAAAAAGTGCAAACCGGAATCCACCTCGTATGCCCCGTCGATCCGCTTTTGCACAGGTAAATAAAAATCGCCCGGCACTGTGTAAAAACAGCACCGAGCAATGAAGTCTGCGGACTCGCCTAAAGCAGGTCCCTGATGCGCAAGCGGGGCCGACTAAAGTCGTGGGTCTCTGAGGTGTTATTAGTACATCCCACCCAGTTTTGCCGGATCGGAACCTCGTTCCCCATCAGGAAGACGAGACCAATCGCCAAGATCACCACAACTAAAAACGCGACCAAAAGAGGCTCCATAACAATCATCCCTCCAAAAGATCCTTATCACGCGTAGTCAACAAACGAATGTCGACTGCTCTATTGATTCTTCAAAAGAACTAGAATCACTGAATAGTGCCATTATACTCTTATATTACTATTTTGTCAATATTTAATAATAAAAGAGCCTTTATATAGCACTTTCCCGCCAATAGGCGGGAAATGGAGCGATATGTATTTAGTATCTTTACGGAGTAACGTCGTTGTTCGTGTTGTTTCTTCTCCAGTACCAGATTCCTCCTGCGATGATTGCAAGCAATACTAGCCACCACCACGACCACTGGAATGCCTTACCATTCTCGCTTTGCGGAGTCGGGCTTGGCGTAGGACTTATTTCCGGTGACGCTTCAGGAGACGGGCTCACAGAAGGGCTTGGGGATGCTGACGCTTCAGGAGAACCTGTACCAGATCCTGACCCATTTGAACCTTTACTAGCTGCTGGATTCGTAGATTCAAGATCTACCGATGTACCAGAGATTACAGCAGGAGTTGGTGTAGGCGATGCCTTTGTAGTAGCGCCTAATACTTTACCTGTTGAAGACCCAGAATTATCAGATGATCCGGAAGAGCTTCCAGAATCGCCATTTGGTCCTGGGTTGCCATCGGTAGCCTCTGTTCCGAATGAGTATTCAGCACTCAGTGTTGCTAACGTTTCTGCAGAAATTACGCGGTAAAAGTACGTCGTGAATGAATTCAATCCTGTAATTGTTACCGTGTGCGTCACTACGCCATTTGGACTAATGTCCAGGTGATCAGATGACTGGCCATATCCATAGCTTGGAGACCCTGCTGTTGTTGCGTCAGTGTCTGAAACTGAGGTTGTTCCAAATACGACGCGTGAATCTGAGTTGATATTTGTTGCCCAATGAATAACGCGCTCTGATGCTGGGTTGCTATTCGCAGAAGAAGTTACATCAGTGATTACTGGAGCAACATAATACACTTCTGTCATAACTCCTGAAGCATTTCCGACCGCATCATACGCAATTGCTTTTAGCGTAGTATCTTGATTGATTGTAATTGATCCAGCATACAGCGTACTGCTTGCATCAGGATTTGTGCCGTCGGTCGTGTAACGGATAGTTGTCGGATTTGAACTTACTCCATTCACTGTTGGATCGTTACTCGTTAGCGCAACAGTTACTGGGGATGCGTAGTTTCCTCCCGCATTATCTGCAGACGGATTATCAGGAGCGCTTACGTCTAACGTCACTGAGGATGTTGCGCCCGCTCCTTTATTCCCCGCATTATCAATCGCTCGTAGGAAGAACGTATACACTCCATTCACTGAAAACGTGTGCGAATATGTCGTAAGAGTTGTGAATCCAGAATCGATTATAGTCGAAGCTGCATCTCGCAACATATACTGATAATGCTGAAGTCCAGAATCTGCGTCAGTAATAGCGCCCCATGTCCAAGAAACTACAGGATTATTAGTTGGGGAAACAATAGATCCGATGAATGACGGCATTGCTGGCGTTACCTTATCAATCTGTACCTGATTTGCAGCAGTCTTCACAGCTTCTGCATTGTCAGCATGATCAACAGAGAAGTATTGAATCGTGTGAATACCTGTTGTCGATACCACTACTGAGCTACCTGTGCCGTCATGAGTAGCGATTGTCGGAGTGCTATCGATACTCCAGTACGTCGTAGCGCAACCACTTAAACTATCCGCACATGCGAGAGTTACTGTTACGTTATCCTTGTGCCAATCAGTATCCGTTCCAGAATCGGTGGTTACTGGTGCTGTTCCGTCAATATATAGCTCAAACGCCTGCCCATACGGACTCCAATTCCCCGCAGCATCTTTTGCTCGGACATGCCACCAGAAATGACTATCCGGTTGTCCGCTTCCAATATTCTTCGTAGTTCCAGTGTAATACGATTGGGATTTTAAATTTGCTCCAGAGCATACAACACCTGTGCCGGGATCGGAGTAACAGCTCTGGTACTGATACTGAACTGCGTCTGAAATGTGATCCCATGTCTGACTAATTGCTACCGGCTTTGCCGCAAATCCGTCAGCAGGAGAAATCGGATTTGGTGCAGTTGGAGCAATAGTATCAATCACTACTGATCCGTTACCGCTTGTACTAAAGTTGCCCGCAGCGTCAAATGCCTTCACTTTTGCATACCACGTCCCGTCCGCAAGAGCTTGTGGCGCAGTGAGCGTATAACTGGTGCCTGAAACTGCTTGAGAATACGTTTCAGATCCTGCCGCTGTTCCCCAGTACAAAACGTAATGATCTACCCCTACTGCGTCAGTTGGCGCAGGTGACCAACTCCATGTTGGTTTGTTGTTATTCGTTGGAGAAGTTGCAACTGTTGGCGTAGTCGGAGTTGTTGGTGAAATTGTGTCCTGAACGACTATATTAAAGTGCGTTTGCAATGCATGATTGCCAGCAGTATCAGTTGCATCGCAATTAACTTGCGTTGTTCCAATTGGAAAAGTATCCCCAGAATTTTTATCACATGTTACCGTATCCGTTCCATCAACAGCGTCTGTTGCAGTAGGCAAAGTGAACGTTGCAGATGCGCCAAGAGCCGACGTTGCTTCTGTTGTAATATCGGAATGAGAAGCAATTACAGGCTTTGTACCATCAATCGTTACCTGCCATGGGCCAGACCAATCGCTGCAGTTTCCTCTAGCATCACAAGCTTGCACTTGCCAATAGTATAAGTGGTCAGGTGAATGCGTTGCGTCAATCTCATTCGTCGTTTTAACTACCGGTCCATATATAGGCGAAGTAAATGCATTGTTTGCACCAACTGTACTTGAATACGAAGATTCGTATTTATATGTAACCGGAGAACTTGGGTCTGTCACCGTGTTCCACTTTAGCGTCGCTGCAGAAGGCTGAATAATTGAGGGGCTCGCAGGCGAATCGAGAGTGGGAACGTCTGGAGCAGTTATGTCTTCATAGCCTGCGGCAAGAACTGCCACTTGCGAATCAGCAAGCTGACCATTATACATTCGAACATCATCTACCGAGCCCTTATAATAATTACCAAGACCATCTCTACCAATAAAGAGGTCATCATCAGAAAATGCTGTTCTGTAATCCAACACAGCTCCAATATTATTTTGAGACGCTTTAACAACACCATCTACATACAACTTCACATTTCCACCATCTGATATTCCGTAAGAAACAGCATATTGATGCCATGCGAGATCTAGTGGAGAAATTTCATAGGTAAGAGTAATACTTCCCGATGATTGTGTCCGTACTTGCGCCTGAATCGCGTTATTCGAAGACCCATCCAAAAACTTCAATCCATAGGTTAATCCGTTACTTCCGCCTGCACGACCTGCAATTGTCTTTGAATAGTTTTCATTCAGAGCGTCAAGCTTTGCCCAAAGAGACAGTGTTACTTCGCTTGGGTCCAACTCTGGATGGCCAGTTCGCTCTACTCGAATATAGTCACTTGTTCCATTAAAATGCTTGCTGTCGGTATTCGAGAATTGAAGCGTAGCACCCGAACCATTGTCCGTTGTTCCATTTACCGTTCCATCATTTGCAGCTGTTCCGGTATCAGTACCAGATCCATCGAGCGCATAATGACCAACAAGAGTAAAAATCGTAAAATGGTTCAATCCCGTAATGGTAATAGTATTTTCATCTGTATCTACGGATGTTTTCTGCGTAACGTTTTGCGCACTTGGTAAATCGCTAACTGTTTCTGAGTACTTTACCGTTGCATCTTTGTTTCCAGTCGGATTCGGAAGTGTTAAGTCATATTTAAAAGTTCCATTTTCCATGTTGGAAGAAATGTCGTATGCGGTATCAGAGAGCGCACCTAATTGCTTCTGCTGATCAGCAGATAATTTAATTTCTTGAATTGTAAGATTTCCTGGTGTTTCTGGAAGCTGAGTAAAATGAACCGTAACTTTCGAATTTTGCGGAGCAACATATGTAGTACTCATATTTACCGCATCTCGCGTTAATGCTTTGCCGTTCGCGAGCATCTGCCATACACCATCATCTGTATTCACGGGATCAGAAGAAGTTGTTGGTGCTGGCGTTGTTTCCGGAACAGGAGTTGGATCTACCGGCGCACTCGTATCTGAAGCTACGGGCGTATCCGTAGGAGTTGGAGTATCGGACGGAGCAGGAGTATCGCTCGGTGCAGGTGCGTCAGAAGGCGTCGCGATATCGCTCGGCTGATCTACTGGAGCATCAACAGGAGTAGATACTATAGAATCTGTTACGTCACCTTCGCTTGCATGCGCTGCAGGAACAAACGAAAGTAATGGATTAACAACAGCAAATAATGCGATTGTCAACGCGGAAATAAACTTTTTGAAACGTAAATAAGATGAGTACATACTTACACCCTAGCAGGTGCGCAGAACAAATACCATACGATTTTTTAAAGAAAAAACCGCCATGCATCCGTATGCCGGCGGTTCGACCAAAAAACTACTACTTATGAAACATCTCTTGCTCGAGAAACGCACGCAGCTCATCGACATGCTCGTCTGTCGTCGCCCACGATGTCATAAACCGAACCACACACCCGTCGTCGTTTTCCCACGGATCTGTCCAGATATATGCCCAGCCGCCTTCTTTAAGCGCCTGCGCAACCTTGGGCGGAACTTTGACAAACAATGCATTTGTTTCTACCGGGTATGCTGCATCCACGCGCAGCCTCTTCCAGAGCGTATCCCGTAGATATACGGCCATTTGGTTCGCACGAGAGGCATTCTTCAACCACAGATCATCTTGCAGCATTGCGCTCACCTGAACCGCGGCCCCCTGCATCCGGGCTCGCGTGTATCCACATTGCTTGTGATAGTACACCGCAACCGTTCGAGCAAGTACCGGGTCCGCCACGATCAGAACGTCCACATCCAGCGCCCCGACTTTGGTAAGCCCGAGCATCAGGGTGTCGAATCCATAGCTCCTGAATATTTCAGGCAACTCAGTCGCCATCATGGCGTACCCAAGCCGAGACCCATCCATGTGGAGTCGAATATTGCAATCCGTTGCGAACTGCCCGAATGCGTACAACTCTTTCTGTTTATATGCAGTCCCGAGCTCTGTAGCATTTGCGACTGCAAGCATTCCGGGATTCACTTGGTGCGTATCTTGCCGCATTGCATGCACGATCCCTCGCGCGCGAAGAATATCAATTTTTCCATGCTTATGGGGCAATGGAATAATCTTGTGCCCTCGGCTTTCCGGACCGCCTGCTTCATACTTCGTCATGTGCGCATTTTCTACACACATAAGAGCTTGCCACGGATGCGGAACGAGCGTGGCGGTTGCAAGCAAGTTTCCCGCTGTTCCAGTCGGAACAAAGAAGACTCCTGCATCGTCGCAAAGTCCAAACCTTTCCCGCACCGCATGTTGCGCAACGCGAGTCAGCTCATCGCCCCCGTAGGCACCTCGTCCCCAATTGCTCGCAAGACTGCCGATTGCGTTCAGCACATTCTGATGCGGAGCACCGTAATAATCTGCAGCGAACATAACCCTCTCTCCTTGAAAACGTACACTCCGATCAATCAAAACAGCACAACAGCACTCCTCTGTATGCAACAGAAAAGCGAAAAACGCAAATTTATATGTCCAAATTTTCTACTGTCTTTGCGTGCGTTTGAATCCACTTTTTGCGAGGAGCAACATCGCTTCCCATCAATACGTCGAACATGCGATCAGCTTCGGCTACATCCGCGATGGTTACTTGCTTCAAAATACGATTCGCCGGGTCCATCGTAGTATCCCACAATTCGCGAGGATTCATTTCCCCCAATCCTTTATATCGCTGAATTTTTACCTCTGAACCGGCGTCTTCTTCTGTCACTCCCATCTTTTTCAATGTTTTTTCTTTTTCTTGGTCGGTATATACGAAGTGTTCCTGCTTTCCTTTTTGAATTTTATAGAGTGGCGGCTGCGCGATGTATAAGTATCCGCCTTCGATAACTGCTTGGAAGTATCTGAAGAAGAATGTAAGAAGAAGCGTTCGGATATGAGATCCGTCTACATCGGCGTCCGTTGCGATAATGATTCTGTGGTAGCGAAGCTTGCTAACGTCCATGTCCTCTCCAATACCAGCGCCCATGGCGATAATCAGCGCCTTCACTTCGTTGTTCTGAAGCATTTTATCTAATCGAGCGCGTTCTACGTTCAAAATTTTTCCACGAAGTGGCAAGATTGCCTGGAATTTTCTATCTCGTCCGCTCTTTGCAGAACCTCCAGCAGAGTCTCCCTCTACAATGTAAATTTCGCTTTTTGCCGCATCCTTTTCAGAACAGTCTGCCAATTTGCCCGGCAATGCGAATCCATCGAGAGCTCCTTTGCGAAGCACAGTATCGCGAGCTGCGCGCGCAGCCATGCGAGCCTTTGCGGCAAGCGTAACCTTGGCCATGATATTGCGCGCATCTTGAGGATGCTCTTCTAGATACATGGCGAATGCTTCCATCATCATCTGATTCACGTAGCCTCGCATCTCTTGCGTGCCTAACTTTCCTTTTGTCTGCCCTTCAAACTGCGGTTCGCGAAGCTTTACGGAAATAATTGCGGTGAGCCCTTCGGATACGTCGTCGTTCGTAAGATTGTCATCTTTTTCTTTTAAGAAACTATTCTTGCGCGCGTAATCATTAATTAATCGAGTGAGCGCCGTTCGAAACCCTGTTAAATGTGTGCCGCCCTCAATGGTATGAATGTTGTTTGCGAATGTTAAAATCTGGTCGGTATACGCATCGGTATATTGCATCGCCACTTCCACCATGCGATCCTCTTCATACTCGCGCTTTGCGTAAAAAATCTCTTCATTCTTAACATCTTTCCCTAGGTTCAATTGCTGAACGTACGACGCAATTCCGCCCTCGAAATAAAACGTGTACGACTTTACCTTGCCCGCTTCGCGTTCATCTGAAATAGAAATGCGAACCCCAGGAGTCAAGTATGCCTGCTGGCGCAAATGCTGAAGAATTTTATTCCAGTTATATTCAATTGTTTGGAAAATTTCCTTATCTGCCTTAAATGTAATCGTCGTTCCAGTAAGATCGGACTTAGCCAACTTTTTCACATCCCCTTGAGCTGCGCCGCGCTTGAATTTTTGTACGAACCTTCCGCCATCGCGCTCTACTTCCGCTTCCAGCCATTCAGACAATGCGTTCACTACGGACACACCCACGCCGTGCAATCCTCCAGATACTTTATACCCTTCTCCGCCGAACTTTCCTCCCGCATGCAATACGGTTAATACCGTTTCGAGCGTAGATTTTTTCGTCTTCTCATGCTTTTCAACCGGAATACCTCGACCGTCGTCTTTTACGGAAATGACATTATCAGGCAACAAGCGCACGATAACATGCGTTGCGTGACCGCCCATAGCTTCGTCGATACAGTTGTCTACGACTTCCCAGATTAAGTGGTGCAGACCGTCTAAGCCCGTCCCTCCGATATACATTCCCGGACGCTTTCGGACCGGTTCCAACCCTTCCAGGACGGTAATTGCTGATGCGTTATATGATGCAGATGCTGATTTCTTTGCCATAGATACTTAAGAACAGTAGCAGAAAAGGAGGATGGGCGCCAGGGGGTATTTTTAGCGAATTTCCGCAGAAAACTGATGCTTTAGCGCATGTTCTATCTTTTTGTGGATTTCGGAAATCTCCTTATCGGTGAGCGTTCTATCTGGCGATCGATACTCGACATGAAACGCCAAGCTTTTCGTATCGTCCCCATCCTGAGAAAATTCATCGAATACATCCACATCAACAACCAACTCCCCGCCAACTTGATCAATTGCAGATTCAACGGCATCTACTCCCGTATCACTCGGTACAAGAATAGAAATATCTCGAAATACAGATGGAAATTTTGGAAGTTCCATAAATTGATTCGGCATTTTGAAATTATCACGTACTTCTTGCAACGAACGGACAGGAATTTCGACATCTGGTGCGTGCTTCATAAGCGCAGCAACGCTTACTTCGAACGCAACAACGGGCATGCGATATTTCATTTTCTTAAGCAGCTCGGCACTAAACACGTATCCGATTCCGAAAAATTCTCCTGCGTACGAATATTGCAGGCACTTCCCGAACGGCTTTTCAACTTCACGAACATCAAGCGGCGCGAGATTATATTGAGCAACAAATGCATCCATTACTTCTTGCAACCTATCTTCGCTGCCAACAGAAATACCAGCAATGACTTTTCGCTCGATAACGCCTGGCACCACCCCAGTATCTCCGACATGGTATACGCGCCCGATTTCAAACAGTGCGCGCTCAACTCCATTTTTATCTCGATGCATTTCATCTCGACTTGTAATCATGGCAGATAGCAATCCCGGAAGCATAGAGTAGCGAAGCTTTTTCAACTCCGGAGCCATTGGATTAAGTAGCTCCACATGAGGATGAATTTCCGAATTCACCAACGTTGCAAATACTTCATCTTCAAATGAATAGCTGTATGTTTCCGTAAACCCAAGCTCCACAAGCTTTTCTCGAACCTGATGCATCCAGTAAACTTCGTCAGACACGGCGACAGCAGGCGCTTGCATTGCGATGTCTGATTCTGCAATTACAGACAAGCCGTGCACGCGAACTACTTCATCTATAAGATCATGTTCGCCTAGAATATCAAGGCGCTGCGCAGGAGCAATAATCTCCCACTGATCTTCAGAGGCTTTTTCAATTGAAAATCCTAACCGCATTAAAATATCTTCTGAAATGTCCGCGGAAATTTCAGTTCCAGCATATGCAGACACGCGTGCCGGGCGGAACATAATGGGTTTCGGCGTTTGCATCTCAGGATTTGTATCGATTACGCCGCGCATCTGCGCGCCCGTAAGCGATATTATAAGCTGCGCTAATCGAGACGAAGCAACACCGGCAACAACAGGGCTAATGCCTTTTGAGAATCTGCTTGCAGCTTCTGTTCGAAGGCCGATATGCGCGCTTGCCTGCTGAATTGCGAACGCATTAAACGTAGCAACTTCTAAAAATATATTGTTGGTGGCGTTATCAACCTGCGAACTCGTCCCCCCGACAATACCTGCAAGGCCGATAGTTTCGCCTTCGCACTCAATAAGCAGGTCGCCATGTGCCGGCTGATATAGTTTTCCGTTAAGTGCCGAGAATAATACTTCGCTTTTCGTTTCTGTTACCGCAATGTTCTTACCCTGCAATTTTGCCTGATCGTATGCGTGCGATGGTTGGCCATATTCAAACATGACATAGTTCGTACAATCGACTATCGGGTTAATGGGCCGAGCGCCAAGAGAAAGTAACCGTGCTTGCATAACAATCGGCGTTTCCGCACCTTCTTGTGCACCCTCGAATACAATCCCCATAACACGGGATGCGCTTGCCGGATTTTCTATCCGCACATTCCAGCCATCAACCTGCTCAGACGCTTCGGGGAGTTCCATCGTTTCTGGCTCTTGAACAGAAAGCTTTGTAAGAGCGGCAACCTCTCTTGCAACTCCGATATGGGACAAACAGTCATGCGCACGATCAGGCAAAATATCTGCTTCAAGCAGCGTATCGCCTGCAATATATTCAGATAATTTTGTTCCGAGCGGAGTATCTTTAGGAAGCAAGAAAATACCGCCATGGTCGTTCGACAACCCAAGCTCTCGCGCAGAATTCAACATCCCCGGACTTTCGACGCCTCGAATTTTCGCAACAGATAATTCAAACAGTTTTCCATCTTCGTCATATACTTTGGTGCCAGGCGGAGAATACGGAACAACATCCCCTTCTGAAATATTCGGAGCGCCGCACACCACGCGAATTTCATTCTCCCCATCGGTAATTGTGGCAAGCCGCAATCGATCTGCATTCGGATGCTGTTCTAGTTTCAGAATCTGCGCAACAGTAATAGCTGGATCAATTACATACTGATGCTCAACAACAGTTTCAAAACTATGGTTCGTCAAAAGCTCCGCAATTTCTAACCCAGACAATTGCAAACCGGGCACTAATTCTTTAATCCAATTGGTAGAAAGTTTCATATTAAGAAAATTGCCTTAAAAACCGAACATCCCCGCTCCAGAATAAGCGAATATCATTGATGCCGTATTGGATCATCGCAAGGCGATCAATAGCCCCGCCGAATGCAAACCCCTGATACTTTTCCGGATCGATATTCATATTCTTGAGCACATTCGGATGCACCATGCCGGCGCCCATGACTTCAATCCATTTTGAATACTTGCAAACCTTGCATCCCGTTTTACAGAACGGGCAGCTCATATCTACTTCAAACCCCGGTTCTACGAATGGGAAATATGACGGACGAAGTCGAATAGTAACTTCCGCATTAAAAAATGTAGAAAAAAACGTTTCTATAATGAATTTAAAATCCGCGATACTTGTCGTTTCACTCACTGACAATCCTTCGAACTGATAGAACGTGGATTCATGTGTCGCATCCACTTTTTCTTTTCGAAATACCCGCCCAGGCGCAATGACGGAAAACGGCGGATGCAAGCGCATTGCCTCAACGCTGCGAATTTGCATAGGCGATGTCTGCGTGCGCAACACCAAACCCTCAGCACCGTTCACGGAAAGCGGATCGACCATGAACGTATCCCCTTCTCCGCGAGCAGGATGCTCTGCTGGAATATTTAATAAATCAAAATTAAACTTTGCTTCTTCAACTTCCGGACCATCTGCAATTATAAATCCTAACGATGCGAAAATTTCGTGCACGCGGCTCATTGTCAGCGTAAGAGGATGCAGGTGGCCTACCCCAGCCTCTAGATCATAGCTTGTAGCTTGTACGCCTCGGCCCGACGACGCTTTTTCTAACACATGTAATTTTTCTTGATACCTTTCTTCCAGTTCTCGTCGCAATGCATTTCCATTCTTCCCTATTACTCTTTTATCTTCGTCAGATAAATCCTTTATTCCTCGCAATAATTCCGATACGGCCCCGCTTCTTCCAATATACGCAACACGCCACGCCTCAAGAGCCTGTGCATCTTCGCAACTTGAGAGTTCGCCATTAGCTTTCTTCGATAGTTCCTCGAGTTGTTGCTCCATGTTTGTCATATGAAATAAATACCATTTCAACTACTGCAAATAAAAGAATAATAATCCCTGCCACCCACCATGCCAGAATTCTCTCTAGTTGTAAGAATAGGAGAATATCCACAAATATGCCAAAAAATAACCCTTGGCGAAGCGATGGCCGAACACGGTGCGCCGGATGCTGACCCTGAATAACAAGCGCTCTAGCTCCGTACCCCAACAATGAAAACAATGACGCGATCGACAAAAACAATGCGAGAAAAAACAATATAATCGCAAGCGCGCTGGCATTACTGGTTGGGTCAACCCAGCTTATTATGAGCGCTAAAATACCAGTTGAGAACAAGAATGTGGCAAAAGTGCCAATGCCGAATAAACGAACTGTCATACTATCTATTATACAGGCGGGCCTGACGGGAGTCGAACCCGCTGCCTTCTCCGTGACAGGGAGACATGCAAAACCGTTACACTTCAGGCCCAATATATGTTTTCCTACAATACAAAACTATAGGGTAAAAGTAAAGAAAAACAGTCGACACCCAAGGGCGCCGACTGCTTACAATGATCAAAGAACCTCCTCAAAGCCCGACAATTTTCAGATGAGCTCGAAACAACTCTTCAAATGTACCAAGCTGAAACTTCTGACAAAGAACCGTCGCCAGAGCTCCGACGAAATTACCGTGGCGCGCCTCCTTGCCCCGCCAAACTCGATTCTTAGTTGGCAAAAAGCCAAAATGGTTTCTCGCCATCAGATCCAGTCGGCTGGAAAGCTCCATCAGCACAAACACTTTCTGAAGCTTTTCTTGTGCTTTCTCTGTAGTGCCTACTCCGTGTTTTGTGCCCATAGCCCAAAACTCGAGTGCAAAAGATAGACACACGACTGACGTTTCCCACTGAGAAACGTCTCGCAGCATCTCGCCCGCCTGAACGTTATCAAGCAAACAATGAAACGACATCGCAAACCCTTTGTATTATTTTTCCACTTTGATCCACAACGCGTTGTTGCGAATCCAAGAGAAAAGCGGTCAGTATCAAAATGATAAAGACCGCTCGATTTTAATGTTCAGCAAAACACAGAATTTACTCGGCTACTGTGCGATACACAAGACGAGCTGTGACAGCAGCGGATGCTGCGTCATACCATTGAGAAAACAAACCCAGAATGTCGAAGTTGATGCGCGGAGCAGCCCATACCGACTCAGGGAGTCGCCCTTTTTGAACCGGTACTATGACGGCGCTTCTCAACGATGGATGAACAAACTGAATAACAACAAACATGCCACACCTCCGTTTTTTACTTCAAAGACTTACCACTTTGGTAAGCCCGGTACTGGCGACCAGCGAAAAAGATCACTGACACCGCCAATAGCGGGCTCACCTGCTTCGCACCATGTTGTAAAAGACCTCTCAGTCCTCACGAAACAATGATATAATACTCTTTTTTTTATAAAAAGTCAAGTATTTGTATGATTGATTGGATATTTTTTGCTATATAGCCTTTTTATTGTGGTGACGGGAGGAATCGAACCTCCGACCTCGGGCTTATGAGTCCCACGCTCTAACCGACTGAGCTACGTCACCAATACAGGCCATTATACAGAGTATTTATAATAGGACAACCCGCCGAATTGGCGGGTTGTTAAGCCGGTTTCTCTATTCGCCAAGTGGCGAAGAGGCCGGATGCTTCTTAGGACTCACAAAAAGTACGTTTACGAGCTATATGATTTTGTGTGCATCATATCTGCTGAAAACTCCCCTGTGGCCGTAGTTCCACTATTGCCCTGACAAGCTCTTGCCGCAATAGTTTAGAAAAGTAAATTGTTACAGTTTATTGACAACACACTGGCAAAAAAAATAATTTTCTGGTATAGTCCCTGCACAGTGTTTATCGCGGGATGGAGAAGTAGTATCTCGCCTGGCTCATAACCAGGAGATCGCTGGTGCAATCCCAGCTCCCGCTACATCAAAGCTAAAAGGCGCGCGTGCTATAATACAATTCATGCGATTTCAAGCTCCTCCAAAACCGTTAGTCGTAATTATTCTGGACGGCTGGGGTATTAGTCTTGCAAAAGAAGGAAACGCAATCGCAACTGCACACACGCCGACGATGGACGAGTATATAAAAAATTATCCGAGCGCGGCAATATCTGCTTCCGGAGTAGAAGTAGGATTGCCCTGGGGCGAAGTTGGGAATTCTGAAACCGGACACCGCAATATCGGCGCGGGCAGGGTCATGTATCAAGTACTCCCTAAAATAGATAAAGCAATCCAGGATAAAACGTTTTATACCAACCCCGTCTTCTTAAATGCGATAGAACACGTCCAAAAAAATCATTCAAACCTTCATCTTATGGGAATGGTTTCCGATGGCGGCGTTCATTCGCACTTGAGGCACCTTATAGCCCTTCTAGAAACATGTGCACAGCAAGGCATGCATGAGCGCGTGTATATCCACATGTTCACCGATGGGCGAGATACCGGAAAACAACGCTCTCCTATTTTTATCAACCGACTAGAAGATGCGATTGGCAAGTTCGCCGTTGGAAAGATCGCATCCGTAACAGGAAGATTTTATGCGATGGACAGAAATAATAATTGGGATCGAACGGAAAGCACCTATAACATGCTGACCGGAAAATCTCGCGGAGAAGGGGCTGCTTCCGCCTCAAGCGCAATCGCCCGTTCGTATAAAAACGGTATTTTTGATGAGAAGATAGCGCCAACCACCCTTACGCGCGGAGGCGAACCAGTAACGCATATTAAAGATAACGACGCTGTTATATTCTTTAATTTTCGACCAGACCGCGCTCGCCAACTTACCCAAGCATTCATAGAACCAAGCAAAGCAGGCTTTCCGATAACACCATTACAAAATCTCTACTTTGCCACAATGGCAAAATACGACGATACATTCGATTGCCCCTCTGCATACATCGAAGATATCGCGAGTAATCCACTAGCTAAAGTGCTTGCGGATGCACATTTAAAACAATTCCATATCGCAGAAACAGAAAAATACGCGCATGTAACGTATTACTTAAATGTCGGAAACGAACAGCCATATCCGAACGAAGACCGAGTCATGATCCCCTCTTCAAGCGTTTCCGATTTCTCCGAAGAGCCTCTAATGCAAGCGGAAAAAATAACAGACAAAGCAATAGAAGAAATTAATAAAAACAATTACGATATTTATTTTATTAATTTCGCAAACGCGGATATGGTCGGGCATACGGGAAATTTCGATGCAGCAGTTACTTCGTGCAGCTTCGTGGATACGTGCATTGCACGAATTCAAGAATCGGTATTCTCGCATAATGGCGCAATGCTGATAACGGCAGATCATGGGAACGCAGAAGAAATGATCAACCCCACAACTCATGCGATTGAAACCGATCACACAACGAACCCGGTCATCGTTCACGTAGTAGCACAGCAATTCAAACGATCTGCACCAAAAAGCGAAACTGAAATGCATCAAATTATATCGAAACCGATCGGCGTATTATCTGACGTTGCGCCAACTATTTTAGATATTCTTTCCATAGAAAAACCGGCACAAATGACAGGCGTATCGCTCCTGCCGTCACTGAGGTAACTTTGGAGAAAGATTTTTATATTCGTGCGCGTCCTCGAATGCGGATGCAACTTGAAACATTGTTTCTTCTTGAAAATGCGATGCGATAATTTGCAAACCAACAGGTAAATTATTTTTCGTCATTCCGCACGGAACTGACATTGCAGGCAATCCGGCAACACTGACTGGCACCGTATACGCATCAGCTAAATACATCGCGAGTGGATCAGAAGATTTGCTTCCGAGCAAGAATGCTGGTTCCGGAGATACGGGCCCTACAATAACGTCGACCTCTTGAAATGCTTGTTCATACTCCCTTCTAATCAATGTTCGCACTTTCGATGCTTTCCCATACCACTCCTCAACATATCCGCTCGATAACGCATATGTTCCCATTAAAATTGCACGCTTTACTTCTGGCCCGAACCCTTCGCCGCGAATTCTTTTATAGTGATCGAGCAATGCTTCAATCCGCTCTTCTCCGACCTCGTATCGCAACCCATCGTATCGCGCCAAATTTGAAGATGCCTCCGCTTTTGCAATCAGGTAATATACTGCGATTGCTGCGGGCGTTAACGATAACGAAATTTCTTTAATAATCGCACCCTGTTCTTTATATGACGCAATGGCATCAGTAATAATTTGTTTTACTTCAGCATCTATCCCTTCCGCAAAAAATTCTTTCGGCACGCCAATAGTGAGCCCCGCGATACTCTTGCCGCATGCATTAACATAGCTGCCAACCGGGAGGCTCGAAGTTGTTGCATCTAACGGATCTTGCCCGGCGATAACTTCCAGAATCTTCGCAGCATCGCGCACCGTTTTCGTTATCGGCCCAGCCGTATCCAAGCTGCTTCCATAGGCCAAGAGTCCATGGCGACTCACGCGCCCATAGGTCGGTTTCACCCCAACAACTCCGCACATACTTGCGGGCTGACGAATGGATCCGCCAGTATCCGTACCGAATGCTGCTGACACTTCCGCACTTGCAACTGCTGCAGCAGATCCACCGCTGCTTCCGCCGGCGATACGAGACACATCCCATGGATTCTTGGTTTGCGGAGGAAGGCCGTTATTTTCCGTACTAGAACCCATTCCGAATTCGTCTTGCTGAGTCTTTCCCACAACGATTGCACCTGCAGACAATAACCTATCCGTAACCGTAGCATTGAACGGTGAGACAAAGTTTTTCAATATGTTCGATGAAGCATTGGTGTGCCCGAATGTCGTTGCGATATTTTCCTTAATTGCAATCGGCATGCCCGCAAGCGGCCTCGCCGCAAGCTCTGTATCAACCTCGAGCACGGATACTTGCCGCTCAGCTTCGTCTTTGGTTAATTCAACAAACGCACTAATATGCGGTTCCCATAGGGTAATCGCATCAAGGCTGGTCTCAAGATTTTCTCGCGCGCTCATAGTCATGATACGGTTTCTTCTGCAAATACCGCAGATACTTTCACGTAGCCGTTATGGGTTTTTGCATTTTTTAATAATTCTTTTGGATCTGCAAGCGTGTTGTTCATTGCCACATCTTCACGCATCACATTCTTAAGTCCGGAAACATCGTCTGCGGATGGAATATTCTCAGTATCAATTACCTGAATATCTTTAAAATTCTGCAGCACTCCGGAAATTTCCACTTCAAATCGCTTAGTCTCGACATCCGTAAGATTCATGCGCGCAAGTTCTGCAATTTTTTTAATATCCATATCCGGTACTATAGCGTGCCTTTTAAAAGGGACGCAAACTGACTTTCATTAATACTAGTAAGGCCCAGTTTTTTTGCTTTCTCCTCTTTTGATCCGGCATCCTCTCCTACCACCACATAATCCACGCCCAAGCCGACGGTGGAGGCTATTCTCCCTCCGGCAGATAGGACATTTTGCTTAGCCTCTTCGCGCGTTATGTTCTGCAGGGTTCCGGTGAATACAAATGTCTTCCCCGACAACGGGCCCGCACTGACTTCCTCTTGAACCGTAATGCCAACATCGCAATATTCTTGCAAGATACCCTTACCCAGCTTGCTCTCAAAAAAATCAACAAGACTTTGAGCAACCTTCTCACCTACGCCATCAATTTTTTCGAATTCTTCTTTCGAAAGTTTCACAATTGCATCAAGACTCTTATATGCTCGAGCAATATCCTGCGCGGTTACAATGCCGACATTCAAAATGCCGAGAGATGCAAGAAATTTAGGAAGCGAGATTGTTTTTTTGGATTGAATTTCGGCAACCAAATTCTTCGCAGACTTTTCTGCAAATCGCTCCAATGGCAATAAATCCCCTTCGGTTAACCTGAAAATATCTGGCGCGCTCGAAATAAGCCCTTCTTGCAACAGCTGCTCAACAATCTTGTCCCCCAATCCATCAATATTAAACCCTGCTCGCCCGACAGCATATAAAATTTGCTGCTGCTCTCGCACAAAGCATTCCCGATTCACGCAGCGCACTACTATACCTTCCGCATCTTTTTCAACGGCGGAACCACAAATCGGACACTTCGAGGGCATATGAAACGGCTTACTATTTTTTGGACGAAGATTCGGCAGCACGCGAATAACTTCTGGAATAATATCTCCTGCTTTTCGAATGACCACCGTATCGCCCACGCGAACATCTTTTCTTTTTACTTCGTCGGCATTATGAAGAGTTGCGCGCGAGACCGTAGTACCCGCAACTCGCACCGGGCGCAAATGAGCTACCGGAGTAAGTGCTCCCGTTCTACCAACTTGCACATCTATATGCTCCACGATCGTAGTTGCTTCTTCGGCAGGAAACTTAAACGCCACAGCGCCGCGAGGAGCTTTGCCAACCACTCCAAGTCGATCATATGTTGCACAGTTGTTAATTTTAATAACTAATCCGTCTACCTGAAATGCATGGTTCAGCCTTTTCTTCTCCGCCTCTTTTATATATGCAAACACTTCTGCAAGACTTTTATAATGACGCGCATTCGGAGGAACCGGGAATCCGAGTGACTGCAACATTTCATATTCCTCGTCTCGCGTCTTTGTTGAGATGCCTCGAGTTATTTCCCACGCAAAAAACCGCAACGGCCTGCTTTTTGCAATAGTAGAATCCAATTGACGAATAGAGCCAGCGACAATATTACGAGGATTCGCAAATAATTCCTCCCCCGCTTTTTCTCGCTCAGCATTCATTACTTCAAAATCTTTCTTCGGCATATATGCCTCGCCACGAACTTCTACAGTTCCCGGATGGTCACCCTGCAAGCGAAGCGGTATTGCTTCTATGGTTTTTGCATTCACGGTCACGTCTTCCCCTATGACACCATCTCCCCGAGTGGCTGCTCGCTGTAATATGCCGTCTTCATACACAAGAGATAATGCAACCCCGTCAATTTTCAATTCAACAAAATACTCGTTTGTACCAGGAATAATTTTCTGTATTCGTTGCTCCCAATCCGTAATTTCTTCTGTTGAAAAGACATCATTTAAAGACAACATGCGCTTGCTATGCGGAACTTTTTGAAATGCATCAAGCGCCATACCGCCCACTCGCTGAGTTGGAGAGTCTGGGGTAACAAGGTTTGGAAATTCTTTTTCCAATGCTTCCAGTTCGTTTTTCAAACTGTCTAACGCACCATCAGAAATTTCTTGTGTATCCAGTACATGATACAAATAGCGATGACGATTAATTTCATCGCGCAATACCTGTATTCTTTTGTTAGCATCCCTCTCAGTCATGGCGTGCACCCTGGCACTCCCTCCCCTAGCGCAATTCTACGAACCAAGTCTCGATACGTTCCCGATGCAGACATGCACGGAACAGTGCTTCCTCCGCTAATAACGCCCTTTCCAGAACCCTTGTACGTTGCCTGATCAGAGCCGTAATCGATTGCTCCATCGCTCGTGACGCTGCCGCCGGATTTTGCAACATTGTAGAGCATTTGTTCGATACCAGTATTTGCAGCAGCAAATGCTCGCTCTGATGAAAGATAATCCTGCGCAGAACGAATATGCCTGTTTAAAACTCCAGACAAAATAACAGCAGCAGACGTCATCATTAAGAACATCATCAAGACGATGTATACAACTACAGAACCTTTTTGTGTATTAGTTTTGGACATACGGAGCCATTTGGCGAGATGTAATAGAATTTTCAAATTGTATAGGTTGAACGTCGCTCACAGTGGAGCTTGCCGTAACACTCACAGTTACAACTCCCTGCTGATTCATTCTACCTCCTGCAACTTGAGGAATCACAGCATTAAAGTGAATACTGCTAATATCGGTAGAAGACCCAGTCAGTGGAGAAAACTTTGAATCTTTGCCAGTAAATATCCCAGGATCGCACGAAGAAATTGATGGCCCAAGATCCGCGCGCTGAAACACTCCCGATGTTCCAGTTGTAGCAATCCGATATGCAACGCAATCACCATCCTGATTTCGAAATACCACTTCTTTTCCATCTGACGATACGTTATACGTCGATCCGTATCCTGTTCGCGCTTCTTTAGTGAAGGATTCCATTGCCGAGCGCAGATCGGATATCAATTGCCCCTCAGCTATGCCATGCCGCTCAATTAACATGAACCGAGAAAACACTCCAGAAACAATAATAAGTAAAATACCGAATATCCCGATTGCAACAAGAAGTTCAATCATCGTAAATCCGGTAATGTTGTTGTTCTGCGCAGTCTTCATATCTATGGCAACCAATTATACAGCAATTCTGTAAGAGAAACGTTTTTTGGGCCATATGCACCATTCCAGTTCACGGTAGATGTGACGGTCACAAACGCGGGATCAGCTTTCGATTGTGTGCAATCGATTGTCATCACGCGAGCATATCCAGAATCTGGCCCGGATCCTTTATCCGGAGCCCATAATCCATTTGAACTATTAATATACAACTCCTTATTAGCGTCTCCAGCATATACGCCATTATCCATGGCCTTATTCGGGTCAATCGTATAGGTATAGGTCGCCTTATCGTCAGGGCATAGTCCACTCTTGCTCACCCAGTTCGATCGTACGGAATCGGTAAACCAGGTCGTATCACGAAGCTCGCGAGTAAGCTCTAATCCTTCGTGTGCCAAATTAGTGGCGATAAATGTTTTCCTCCCAGAATCTATCACCTTGTTCGTGCCAGCAATCACTTGGGCAACAGAAATAGATGCAATAACAGCAATAAACAAGCCTATTAATACTTCTATGAGAGTAAATCCTTTAGCATTCATATTCATTGCACATCAATCGTACCATAGGAGTGCACGAGCAATGTTCGAGAAAGAGAGCCGTAGCCGTTCAATACAATCATCGCCGTTGCGGATGGGTCGAGGACGCTCCCGTTTGCATAGAGTGTCGTAGAGGGTGGGACGGATTTAAAGACAAGGGATGCAACAGAACCTGTTCCCGGCGCAGAAACTAAATCAAATGTCGCGATTTTATAATCTGTTGCATCGTATTGATTATTTGAAACTGTATCCGCAAATTCAGTCACCTGATTTCCCACAAACGCAATCCCTACATCGGAGCATGGTGCGCGGCCAACATCTGACGGATCGCTCGGATTTTTCAAACAATCAGCAGGCCTGACCTGGTTCAATGCGCGCTCTTTTGCATCAAGGAGCAGTGCTCGAATTTGCTCCGTATCCGCCACTAATTGCTGATGGCTTCGTGCAACGGGCAAAGCCTGCAGGGACAATGCAGACATGATTGCAATAATAGATACGACAATAAGAGATTCTATGAGCGAAAAACCTTTTTCTTGCGCGCGTTCCATGTATCTATTCTACTCCAAGCAGCTGGAAAAAACGATGCGGAAGATCAGGTATCAGCATGATGGCGAACGCGGCAATGGCTAAAAACGGTCCAAACGGAATTGCCGTTTTTGCGCCAGCCTTCTTTGTGCTCAAAAGGAGTATTCCAACGATACCTCCAATAAAAAATGCTAAAAATAACAACGTAACCGTTCCGCGGAATCCAAATAAAATCCCAAACGGTATCATTAATTTCACATCACCAAATCCGATTCCTGCCCCGCCGGTACCCGCCCATAACACATACAAAAACCCAACACCAGCAAGCAAGCCGAATGCAATGTCACTAAAAGGCGCGTGAGCAATGCCGGCAATGCCGCACGATACAGCAATTAATACCCATATAAAACCGTCAGGCAACAGCATCAGCAATAAATCGATGCGAATCAAAATAAGCAACACGCACGCAACTAAAAACATAGCTGATGCCAAAAATATTCCCTGTCCCAAAAGAACTGCCTGCTGCAGAAATACCACCGCGAACACTCCACAAAGCGCTTCATACAAAGGATAGTGCGCCGATAATTTCTTCTTGCATGAGCTGCATCGCCCGCGCTGAATGAGAAATGAAATATAAGGAATCAATTCATACCAGACTAATTGCTTGTTGCAATAATCACATTTCGACCTGCCAAGAAAAGGATTCTCGTGTGAAATATATCGATCAGCTATCACCAATAAAAAACTGCCAATACACGAACCAAGCAAGAACAAGAAAAAACCTACGAGCCCAGCAAGTACTGTAAACATGCTATTAACAGTATGCCAAACGATTTCGTTTATCAAAAAACAAATCGCCCCGCTGGAGGACGGGACGAGATGCATAATTTACATTAGCTATGCTTAATTACAGCTAATATTTGTACTGGAGCAAACACCTACTGTTGTATTTACTTTCGCAACCCCTGATCCATCAGAACAGAATGAGCTTGTAGCATTGCTCTTTAGCGCAGACTCTACGCAATATGCTGTATCGCTTGAAGCAGACGTTACTGCTCCACCAGCGCTTGCAGCATCGGCTCGAAGCGACAACACGCTCGTTTCCGATCCAAAGCAGTTAGCTGCTATTGCACCTGCATCTGAGTTGAAACAGTCACCCACTGTTGTGTATTTCGAACCATTGTTATCATAGACGACTTCTGCCAACGTTCGAAGTTGACCGATGTCGGATTTGATGCGAGCGTCCTGCGCTTTATCTCGAGCATTGCCTAATGCAACTAACACGAGAGCAGCGAGGATACCGATAATGGCAATAACAACCAATAATTCAATGAGTGTAAATCCTTTCTTATTTGTTTTATTCATATACACTCACCTCCCTTCGAGTTAATTAATTTAACACGTGCTCGTTACTGCGGTGCACTTAGCAGCAGTATTCACTTTCGCATTTCCAGCACCATCCGCGCAGAAAAATTGCGTTGAGTTGCTCTTAAGACTAGACTCTATGCAATAGTTCGTACCATTGCTTTTTGCAGTCAGAACTCCGCCGGCTGCAGTTAAATCTGCCTTGAGCGAATTAACGCTTGTCAAAACTGTTCCGGAACATCCGGTACCAGTACCAGATGTAAAGCATGTCCCAACAGTTGAATACGAGGAAGAATTATTGTCATATAACACCTCAGATAATGTTCTGAGCTGTCCGATCGTCGATTTGATGCGAGCGTCCTGTGCTTTATCTCGAGCATTGCCTAATGCAACTAACACGAGAGCAGCGAGGATACCGATAATGGCAATAACAACCAATAATTCAATGAGTGTAAATCCTTTCTTATTTGTTTTATTCATATACACTCACCTCCCTTCGAGTTATGCATACTGAAAAGTGTATCATGAATTTCTCATGAAATCACGAGAACGAGATTATAAATCGGCAACAACACCGACCCTACCACGACTCCTACACCGATTCCGAGTATGACGATCAATATTGGTTCAAGTAAAATTGTCACGCTTTCCAATACTTCTGCTACGTCGCGCGCAAAAAACTTATTCGCCTGCGTGAATGCATCAGAAACTCGCCCGCTTCTCTCTCCAACGTTAACCATAGTGGTCAACATGGCAGGAATATGCGGTTCATGCTCCCATACATACGAAATAGCAGACCCGCTTTTTACTGCTTGAATCGTATCGTCCAAAATTCGCTGATATACACGATTCCCAATTGATTCGCGGGCAAGCCCAAGAGCTTCGATAATAGGAACATCGCTTGCGAACAAAGTTGCAAGAATAGAAGTCATGCGCGCCAAATACACTTTTTGAATAATCTCTTTTAATACCGGGATCTGCAGCGTCCACGTGCTAAATGTATACCTTCCCTCTGTTGTCCTGAGCCAAGAACGAAGCAAGAATCCTAATGCTATTGCAACCGTAAGCAAGATTATCCAATACGAGGTGAGGAAATGAGTGATCGCAATAAGCATACGCGTCACCAAAGGCAACTGCACGTGCGCATCGTCAAACAATGTTACCAGCTGCGGCAGCACGAATGTAAACATAACGACAATCAAAATAACAACTAATACGAGAACGAATATCGGATATATCAATGCGGCACGAACGCTTCGCTGAAATCCGTATTCTTCTTCCAATTGATTTGCAATTGCCGTAAGGGAAGAGCCGAGCTTTCCGCTTGCCTCACCAGTTCGAATAATACCAAGGACAAATTGATTAAATACAGCAGGGTGCTTGCTCATCGAGATGGATAGCGATTCTCCGGCTTCAATATCGTAAATAATTTCCTGGATAACAGATGCAAACGATTGTTTTCGAACCTGTTTTTGCAGCGCCTGCAATGTTTCCAAAATAGGCACACCTGCATTAATCATCGACGCACCTTCTCGGAAAAACATGATAAGGTCGCGCATGTTTACGCCAAAATTGCCAATTGTTTTATTTAATACAGACCCCTCTTTAACTTCTTCGATAGATACGGGGGTTAAATCATGCGACCGTAGCAAACTCCCCGCCCGCTCTTCGTTGGCAGCACGCAACGTTCCTTTCGTCAGTGTTCCGTTTGCTTGTCGAGCTTTATATGAAAACGTTGCCATACAAAAAGTATATCACCTACCGCGCCATTCGTTTAGCATTCGAAAAGTATGCGCGAGCGTCTTCTAAGCGAACTGCGCCCGTATCCACTAATCCTTGCAAGCTCGCATCAAGCGTCTGCATCCCTACATCGGAACTCGTTTGAATAATGCCGGGAATTTGATGAATATTCCCTTCTCTAATAACGTTACGGATTGCGGTGGTAACCATCATAATTTCAACTGCTGGAATGCGCCCTCCTGTGGTCCATGGCAATAAACGCTGCGAAATAACACCGGATAATGCATTCGCCAACTGACTTCGAACCTGCGCTTGCTGATCAGGGGGAAATGAATCGATGATACGTTCTACCGTTTGCCCAGCATCATTCGTGTGCAGCGTTGCAAATACCAAGTGCCCAGTTTCCGCAACCGTAAGGGCTGTTTGCATCGATTCCTGATCTCGAATTTCACCGATCAAGATAACGTTGGGGTCTTGCCTGAGTGTTACGCGGATTGCTTCCTCGAACGATGTGGCATCTCCGCCCACTTCTCGTTGATCGATAATTGATTGCTTATCTGAAAATAAATATTCAATCGGATCTTCAATACTGATAATGTGCTCTCTCCTATTTTCATTAATATAATCAATAATCGATGCAAGCGTTGTAGATTTACCATGTCCAGCAGGGCCTACAACTAATACGAAGCCTTGCTTCAACTGAGCAAATTGCAGTATCTGCCCTGGCAAATGCAACTCCTCTACGGTTTGAATACGCGACGGAATTAAACGAAGCGCGGCAGCCAATTGATCGACATGATAAAATATGTTTACTCGAAATCGCACGCCGTCTGGCAGCGCGTATGAAAAATCAACTTGTCGATTCTTTGTAAGCTGGGCTGGAAAATCCGGATTCGAACTCATAAGGTGATCCATCATCGACTTCCCCTCTTCTGGATCAATAGGCTTTTCTCCAACAGGAGATAATTTTCCGTCTATGCGAAAAAATGGCGGACGCCCCACACTAATATGCACATCCGAAGCGCCATATTCCTGCGCCTCTCGGAGAAGATCGTCAATGACGCGCATGGAGAACTTTTTCGACGCGCTCCATTACTTCAGACGGTGTAAAGTGAGCCTTGATAATATAATCATCAGCGCCTAGCTTTACCCCTCGCTCTACGTCGGGTTTTTGACCTAAATTGGTAAGCAAAATCACGGGAAGATTTTTCGTACGATCTTCTTTTCTTAAATCTTCCAAAATTTCAAATCCATCTTTTTTCGGCAGAATGACATCCAGTAAAAGAATATCCGGAATCGGATCTTTTTGAATACGCTCCCACGCCAACTCTCCATCCGCTACAACTTCCACTTGATATCCGGCATTCTTCAGTTTTGTCTGATACATACCAGAAATAAACGAATCATCTTCTACGAGTAATATGAAGGGTGTGTTTTCCATACGGTTAGTATATACCAAATTATTCGTTTTCAGAAGTAACGCGCATCACGTCTTCATATCGAACTTCTCCGATCAATGCTTTCAAAATTCCATCTTGTCGCATTGTCACCATACCTTCGCGAGATGCAATTTCAAGCAGCTGATCGAATCCTTTAAAATTCGTCATTGCCTCGCGAAGCTCATGCGTAATCGGCACTACCTCAAAAATACCGATACGGCCATCTACGCCCATCTCTTTGCATTCGGGACACCCCGGGCTAGTAAATAAGTATTGAGGGTTTTTATGATTTTCATCTGTTTTATATATGTCCGGCACATGTTCAAGCTCCTGTATAATCGCGGCTTTATCCTGATCACTCAAAGGAGTTTGCTGTTTGCACTTCTGGCACAGTCGAACTACGAGCCTCTGCGCTGCCAATAGGCGAATAGAAGCAGACAGGAGGAATCCATCAATTCCCATATCGATTAATCTAGGAATTGCTCCCACTGCGCCGTTTGTATGGATAGTAGACAATACCAAATGTCCGGTAAGCGCAGCTTGTACAGAAAGCTCGGCAGTATCGCGATCTCGAATTTCACCGACCATGATAATGTCTGGATCTTGTCGCAGGATACTGCGCAATCCAGAAGCAAATGTGAGCCCGATTTCTGGCTTTACTTGCGTTTGATTCACTCCAGGAATTTCATACTCCACAGGGTCTTCAAGCGTTACAATATTTGACTCCGGATTATTGAGCCCGGAAAGCGATGTAAATAATGTAGTAGATTTTCCAGATCCAGTCGGCCCCGATATAAGAACAATGCCGAATGGAGAATGTAAGTATTGCTCAAATACTTTTTGCGACTCGCCGTGAAGACCAAGCGTTTCAAAGGATGGCGCTCCGCTGGATTTATCTAAAATACGCATCACAACCTTTTCTCCAAATGTTGTGGGCATCGTAGCTACGCGAAAATCATAGGCCCTGGTATCTACCGTTGCAGAAAATCGACCATCTTGCGGCAATCGTGATTCATCAATTTTTAAATTACTCAAAATTTTAATGCGAGAAACAATTGCCGAATGCACTTTTAACGGCAACACAAGAGTGGCGTGCAGTTTGCCATCAATGCGAAACCGCACCCGAACATCTTTTTCAGTCGGCTCCACATGGATATCGGAAGAATGACCCTCAATAGCATGACGAATCATAACTGCCACTACTTTTGTAACCGGAGCCTCTTCTACTATCTGCTCAATATCTTTTGTCGGGCGCTTGCCGTCCTCTTTGGCATCAGATAATTCGTGGGAAAAATCTTTCAACGCTCCTCCGATCTCAGCCTCAACAGCCCCTGCACCCTTTAGTCCGATATCAATAGATTCCGGAGATGCAAAATATATCTGAGGCACAAGCCCCTTTCTTTTTGAGACGAACTTCACTGCTTCCATAGCCTGGAAATCTTGCGGGGTCTCCATTGCAACCAATAGGTTATTATCCTTCACATCAAATGCAATAAACCGATACGTAGAAGCTGCCTTTGCTGAAATATCTTTCATCGCTTCTTTATTCAACGCCACGCTCGAAAGATCGATATATGAGAATCCTTCCAGCTCCGCCTGAATTTTCGCCAAATCTTCTGAGGGTATAAATTTTTCTGCTCGAATTATTTCAGCACTGCTCATGCCGTCTTTCGCCATTCGATCCTGTATATACAATAGCTTTTTCGCATCGAGCAACTCGCGACCCTGTAATAGTCCGAGTAATGGATCCATATCTGCCATATTTATTGGAATGGATCAGCTTTTCCCGTTCCTGCCGGCGCTTGTACTGGCAGCCTTCCCTGAGAAACCAACCCTAAATCCAATGCCGAGTAATCAGAGTGCTGCAACACACCCGTAGAAAACGTTGATGTGCTCGTAATAGTTTGGTCTAATTGGCTAGTAGTATCAGTGGCGGTGTTCGTTGAAGTGGGCACAGAAGATCCACTTGGTGCAAAATACACAAGACCGATTGCACCGATTCCTGCAAGCAAGATGGCTACCAGCACTACTATTGTCATCATTTTATTAGGTGTCATAGATACTATTGTGCTTGTGAATAAGATTGCATATCCAGCGTAGCTGTTATTTGCCCAGTTTGATCTTTCATACTCTTGATAGAAAGATGAACAACATCAATAATGCGCGGGGACTTTTCAAGAGCCTTTAAGAAATCCCTGAGCTGTCCGTATGTTCCTGATGTTTGCACCTGGAACGACAGTGTTCGAACATCGCTCGGAGTCGAGGTAACATCGCCGCGAGCAATACTTGCATCCAGTTGCGCTTGCTGTGCAACAGAATTATTTGTAACACCAACTATTACTAATCCGACTTGCGAAGCGTACTGACTTACAACGCGTACAATATCTTGCGTCATGTCTCCCTGCGGAACAACAACGGCAAGCTGCTGTTCTGCCTGAGGCTGAGATTGCAATTGCTGAACTTTTGCTGATAACGATGCAATAAAGTCCTGTTTTGTTTTTAATGTATTCGTATTATCCGTAATATCATGGCGAAGCGTCGTAATGGAGTCGAGCTGAGGCTGCATCACAGTAAAGACAAACACAATTGCAATCAGCACCACTCCGGTGAGTACGAGATACGGCGTATTAATGGAAGTATTTAATGCCATAGATTATTGAGGAGCCCCTGCTCGAAGCTTGCCAGGGTCTATAGTTAAGGTAATCGTAAACGTATATCCAGTAGTTGTTTGGTCGCCATTTTTTTGCTCAACACGAGTAACTTCTTTTACTTCACCATTGCTGAACATAGACGCATGATTTGCACCAGACGACAAGCTCGCGATTGCCTGCGCTACCGAATCCATATCCGGCGTAGCTCCCTGAATAGAAACTGTTGTCGAGTCAGTACCCGCATCTATCCCAGTAAGCGTAACATTTGCCGGGAGTAGCCGCTCCACATCAGCGAATACCTGATCCCACTTCACGTGCGCATCTAGCAATGTTTTTGTCTCAGTTAGTCGTTTTTCAAATAGCGAAACGCGAGTTGCATCCGTTTTTGATTTTTGGATTTGCGCATCAACTGTTTGGATGTTCCCCTTCAAAGCCTCATCCTGGTTTGAGAATGATTGATTTACGAAAAACAACACCCCATAACCAATCGCAAACACAACAACAATGACGATCGAAATAATATATAGTCGCTGGCGCCTTCGTCGCGCTGCAATAATATATTCTGTACCCGGAGCTAAGTTAATACTTGGCATAAGTAATTACTATACTAACACACATACACAACTCTATTGCTGTGCAAAACCGCGCAACGCCAATCCAACAGAAACTCCGTACCGCGGACCAATTGCTTTTAATGTCTCTTCAAGCTGCTTCGGGTACGCAACGTCTTTCCACGGATTCCCAATAATAGCCTGCAGCCCAACCGCCTTCCCCCAATATTCCGGAAGCCCTTTTAAATTTGCTCCACCGCCAATGAGCACGGATTTTTCGATTCTGTGTTTTTCTTTTTGCTCATATGCTGCAAGAAGTTCTTTTGCCTTTTCTGCCTGATGCGCAAGCGTTGCCTCTAGCGCAGTGCGGATTGCAGGATCTTGCTGCGGCAAAATTCCGAATTCAATTTTCTGTTTTTCAATATCACCTTCTGTAAAGCCGCCAACTTCAATTGTCTGTGATACTCGAGGAATTCCTTTATCAATAATATGAAACGTCGTTGCGTGCGCGCCGATATCGACCAGCAGCGTAGAAGTTGGCGGATTCGTCAACAATGAACGAACAAGGGGAAATGTTTCTACCTCGAGCGCCAGCAACGTCATATTCAATCGCTGAAATACCGCAATGTATCTATTGACGATATCTTTCGGAGCAGCAGTCACAAACACAGGAATTTGCTGATCCATATTCACTTTTGTAGGCTCAACGGGAACAGGAGCTGCTGTTTGCTTAGATTCTGTTTCCGGAGATTTTTCCTTCCGATCCGTTTGCATGTGCGCCTGACTGCCAACCCGACTCCACCCAATAACCATTTCATCGATGTCTGCAGGAACTACGTCACGTGCAGCAAATCGAACAGCTTTTTCCATTTCCGCTTCTGGTATATTCGGCAACATTAGTACGGTAGAAAATACCAATCCTCCCGGAAGCGCCGCGATTACATTTTTTGCAGTAGAGCCTGATTTTTCCATCATTTGTTGCAACAGCGCAATTGTCTTGTCGATTGCATCCTGTTCTCCGGCCACGGGGTTCATGAGCAAGTTCCCCATGTTCGCTTCCGCGTATGTCACCAGCTCAATAGCATTTTTGCGTTCGCTTAATTCAACAATTTTTGCAGTCGATGTTCCTAAGTCAACTCCAAGATACGATGCTTTTGGACTAAATAATGCCATAGTTAAAAGGAGAAGGATTCCCTTGCTGAATTCATCTCACCATTATACCATAGCCGTATGAATACATTCACGTTTCTTTTCGTAATCGTTATCGTCGTACTGGCTTTATATATATTGAACGCATACAACTCGCTCGTTCGCCAGCGCAATCAAGCATCGGAAGCGTGGAGCGACATCGATGTGCAATTAAAGCGCAGACACAATTTAATTCCGAACCTTGTTGAGACAGTAAAGGGATACGCAGCGCACGAATCAAATACATTTGAAATGGTAACGAAAGCGCGAGCGCAGGCGCTTACCGCCCAAACTCCCGCAGAACATGCACAGGCAGAAAATGCATTGTCAGGAACACTGAAAACATTATTCGCAGTATCAGAGCAATACCCAGAATTAAAAGCGAATACGAATTTCCTCGAATTGCAGCGTGAATTATCTGACACGGAAAATAAAATCCAATCCGCATATCGGTTCTACAATGGCGTTGTCCGAGATTACAACACTGCCGTTGAAACTGCTCCCAACAATATTATTGCGGGTATGTTCCATTTTGCAAAACGCGACTTCTTTGAACTTGAAAACGAATCTGAAAAAGAAGTGCCAAACGTAGATTTCGCTTCGAAGTGACCGTTTACTCCCAAATCGCAACTAACAAAAGAAATTCGCTGTTTTTAATAACAGCCGTGTTGGCATTTGTTATCGGAGTTGTGGCAGCCTATTCGTACTATGTCCGAGGCGATTTTGTCCTACCCGTCATCGCTGCGATATTCGCAATTCCATCATCCCTTATAGGATACTATTCCGGTGACAAAATTGCGCTCGCCACAAATAGCGCTCGCGAAGTAAACCTGGAACAAAATCCGGAATTGCATCATATCGTCGAAAATCTTGCGATTACGGCCGGCGTTCCAAAACCGCGCATCTATATAATAGACTCACCCGCGCTCAATGCATTTGCAACCGGCCGCGACCCGCAGCATGCATCAATTGCAGTAACATCCGGAATCCTACAAGCATTAACTAGATCGGAACTAGAAGGCGTACTTGCTCATGAATTGTCCCACGTCCGTAATTACGACATTCGTTTCTCTACTCTCGTTGCAATCTTTATCGGCTTTATCGTCATATTATCAGACATGATAACGCGCGCTACATTCTTCGGTGGATTCAGGAACCGCGATGATCGAGAAAATAATAATCAATTAGGTGCAATCATGGCCATTATAAGCCTCGTCTTGTTGATTATTTCCCCGCTCATTGCGCAACTCATTCAACTGGCAATTTCTCGCCAGCGCGAGTATTTAGCAGATGCATCAGGGGCTCTCCTCACCCGCTATCCAGAAGGGCTTGCGTCGGCATTGGAAAAAATTTCCGGCTCTTCAAAACTAGAAACGGCAAGCAATGCCACCGCACATTTGTTTATTGCAAATCCATTCAATGCGCAAAAACTAGCCGGCCTGTTCTCCACTCACCCGCCGATTAAAGATCGCATCAAACGCCTTCGAGAAATGTAAATAAAAAAGCTTCGCATATACCACATGGGTATTGCGAAGCTTCGCGGAGCAAATCGCCGATGGCATCACGAAAAGGTGATGACACGGTATCCTCGCCCGTACAAACTTGCGCGAATCACGTCTCGCGACATCGCCGAATGATGCTGCACTACCCGAGCAATCGTATTGCCCGGATTAGACAGAACTCCCACCCAGCAATCCTTGTAAAGAAATCCATCACATGCAACAAACACACCTTGATTACGTAACATCGCAAAACTCCATTCTAGAAAGTGTGCAAAATCAAACCTATCATCAAATTAGCACTATAAATCAATTCTGTCAAATCCTCGCGAGACTAAAAACCGCATCTGACGCGTTTTATCTTCCGCATGCTTTACATGGGCTCGTTTCCACTGCTCTATCGCCTTTTGTGCTCGAATTCCCCATTCTTCAGCATCTGCAATATTTTGCACAACATCATCTATTATCTCCCCTGCAACCCCCGCCTCTCTTAACTTATTCTTTATATACATGGGCCCCGCCATCTTCGTCCTCATGATGCTTTCTGCCTTTTTCTGGGCAAAATCTGCATCGTTTAATAATCTTTTTTCCTGAAGCCACACAATTGTGTCCTCAATAGCTTCCGGGTCAAAAATCTTCCTTTTTAGCTTCATTCGCATTTCGTGAATACTATGATCCCGCCGAGCCAATATATCGATTGCATGTTCCTTTGGAGACTTTGACATATCCACAGTATAGCAGTATTATGAGAGACGGGTTGCCCTTTACAACATTACAAGGAAGGACGGGTAAAAGATGCCTACCACGCTGCGAACACAGGACTTGACTAAAAAGATTACTGAGCACACAGAACGAAGCGGGACATTCCGCAGCTGGCGAAACGGCGAACACAACAAGTACTTCGTCGTGAAGCCGAACATGGAACCTGATCGAGAGTTCGTATTCGGCTGGTGCCCAAAACTGCGAGCATTTTACGTATCCTCGAGCGTTCCGATCAGCTGCCAAGAAGCCGTACTTCAAATGGTCCGCCATCGAACGGAAGCTGACTTGAGCCACCTCGAATCAGTTCAATTTGCCCTCAACAGATTCACCGGCACCGTACTCACTGAACTCACAAGCACATTGCGCTCCTTCTACCGCGAAGAAGCAACCGACATTCTTGAGCCGGGCGGTCAGTTGAGCCTGACACAACAAGACATTGTTACCACCGCTGAATTTTTAGCGGAGTAACCAAGCCATTTTTCGAACCCACGCACGCACACACCATACTAGGAAATTCTCAGTATGGTGTTTTTATTTCATAGCAAACATAAAAAGCTGTTGTATACTGAAGAGATGGAAAAACCAATCTTGGACAAATTAACGAGCAGACTTAAAAGCGTACTTGCAAGCGCTTCCAAAGTTTCCGAAGAATTGCAGCACCGCCATGTCGGCACCGAACATTTACTGTATGGCATGCTCCAAGAATCCGGCTCTCTTGCATATAGCATTTTGAAAAAATTCGGACTCACTCCAGAATTTATCCGCAACGAATTAGAGCAGATGGAAAAAGGCGGAGCGTGGAAAGAAGAGCTTTCCGCACATACTCGCGCAGCATTTGAAAAAGGTGCTCGAACTGCATTTCAATACCATCATCGATACATCGGCACCGAGCATATTCTGTACGGCATCTTAACGCTTAAAGATTCTATGGGATACAAGCTTCTGGAAAAATCCCCCGTCGATGTAAAGTCTTTATTACAACAAGTGCAGATTGTACTCAAGAGCACATCTCACTTCCCTGATTTATCCAACCTCCTAGGATCAAACCCTTCCGCGAAACCAGCAGATGCAATTGGCGGAAAAATGAATCATAAGCAGCAAGACATGCCACTTATCCTCCCTGCTGAAGCAAATGGACTTCCGGGAAGCATGCATGGCGGAGCAAAAAAGCAAAAAACTCCTGCATTCGATTTCTTTACCCAAGACTTAACGGCACTTGCAAAGAAAAATAAATTCGACCCAGTTATTGGTCGATCAAAAGAAGTTGACCGCGTCATGAGTATTTTGAATCGCAAGAATAAAAATAATCCCATTTTAATCGGAGAACCCGGCGTCGGGAAAACTGCGATTGTAACAGGGCTCGCCCAGCGCATTGCAGACGGCCAAGTGCCGGCAAAGCTCCAGGGAAAGAAAATTTTATCGCTCGATATGACCGGCATTTTAGCAGGCACGACGTTTCGAGGAGAGTTTGAAGAGCGCATCAAGGAGCTCATGCGCGAATTGGAAGAAAACCGAGATACCATCTTATTCATCGACGAGATCCATACTATCGTAGGGGCCGGATCGTCTGGCGGAAGCATGGATGCCGCAAACATGTTAAAGCCCATGCTTGCACGGGGCGAAGTAAGCATTATCGGAGCAACAACGATAGACGAGTTCAGAAAACATATCGAAAAAGATGCAGCACTTGAACGCAGGTTCCAACCAGTACACGTAAAAGAACCGTCTCCTGAAGAAACCATCACCATTCTTGAAGGCGCTCGAGAAGCGTACGAAGCTCATCACGGGCTTACCGTTACAGATTCGGCAATTGGGGCTGCTGTTGAAATGAGTATTCGATATATCCCTGATCGATTTTTGCCAGACAAAGCGCTGGACCTGCTCGACGAAGCTGCTGCAACACTACAACTCACCATTGCCGGCACCGAGGAAGCACAAAAGGCCAATACGCTAAAAGCAGAGCTCGAAAAAGTAAAAAAAGAAAAAGAACTAGCAATTGAGTCCGAGCATTATGAAGAAGCGCTCGCTGCCAAACGAAAAGAAGATGCATTAGCAGATGAACTTGCAGCAAACACCCGCAAACTTTCTGCGCAAAACGATGCAAAACGCATCTCCATTACTGAAGAACATATCGCAAAAGTTGTTGCAGATTCGACCGGCATTCCCGCAGGCAGAATCTTAAAAGAAGAATCGAAAAAACTTGCGAATCTCGAAGATATCATGCGCAAGCATATTATCGGGCAAGAACAGGCTATCCATTCTGTTGCACGATACGTTCGCCGTTCGCGAGCCGGCATTGCAAATCCGAATCGACCACTCGGATCATTTATATTCCTCGGACCAACAGGAGTCGGAAAAACGGAAACGGCAAAAGTACTTGCCAAGGAAGTATTCGAAAATGAAGAGGCGCTTATCCGGGTCGATATGTCAGAATTCATGGAATCACATTCCGTATCCAGATTAATCGGGGCTCCCGCAGGATATGTCGGATACGAAGAAGGTGGGAAACTGACGGAAAGCGTGAGGCGCCAGCCGTATGCAGTTATATTGTTCGACGAAATAGAAAAGGCGCATCGCGATGTATGGAATATCTTATTGCAGATTCTCGATGAAGGAGAGCTGACGGACTCTCATGGCCGCAAGGTAAACTTCCGCAATACGATCATTATTATGACGAGCAATATCGGATCGCATGAACTATCCCAACAAGCTCGCATGGGATTTGCGATGCCAGAAGAATCAGTAGAAAAAGATAATGCGCAAGAAAAATACGAGCAATTAAAAGCTTCGGTGTTAAAAGAATTGCAAGACCGCATGGCGCCGGAACTATTATCTCGCATCGATCAAATTATTGTATATTCCCCACTCACCATGAAAGACATGGAAGCGATTGCAAAAAATGCCGTGCGCGAACTTCAAGGATTGCTCGAAAATAAGGCAATCAAGCTAGAAGTTTCAAAAGGAGTAACTCATGAAATCGCAGAACGCGCATTCAAAGACGGTAAAGGCGCTCGCCCAATCCGTAGAATTGTTCAGGAGTTATTAGAAGACCCAATTGCTCACAGTATTATCAATAAAGAATTTACGGACGGACAAACGGTTTCAGCCCGCAAAGTCGGAAACAACATCATCGTACGGGCAGTTGAGATTGCCCCAGCGTAATGTTACAAGAGATTATCAATGCATTTGCACCCGCCAGGTGCGTTGATTGTTTATGCGAAGACACGTGGTATTGCGAACGCTGCAGGGCGCACGCGCCGATCGCTACGCAATCATGCATCATCTGTAAAACAGAGCGGCCAAGAGGAACAACATGCATTAATTGCAGAGAGGAAACAAATATTACCGGCATTGTTTCCGTCGCCCCGTATTCCAATCATGCGCTCCAGCGCGGAATTGAATGGCTCAAATTCAAAGGGATACGTCCAATAGCAGACACGCTCGCTGGGCTCATTATTCCGCACCTTGCTCGGATCGATTCCTTAGATGCATTGTCTAGGTGCGCAATACTGGTGCCCATTCCTCTTCACAAAAACAAACTACGCCAGCGCGGATTCAATCAGAGCGAAGATGTCGCAAAAGCGATAAGCGCTCTATGTAATATTCAGCTCGCCCCCATTCTTAGGCGCAAAAAAGCAACAAAATCCCAGGCAAAATTATCTCACGACGAACGTCCGCACAACATGCACGAGGCTTTTGAAATGGCAATTTCAAAACAAGAATACAGCAATATCGTAGCAAGAAAACCGATCATTATTTTAATAGACGATGTATCAACTACCGGTGCAACTTTGATGTCTGCATCGCGAGCTTTTCCAGAACTTCCAGATGTGAAAATCTGGTGCGCAACAATTGCTCGAGGATAAGAATGTCTAGTGTATACTACGGATATGGACATTCGCAATATACTTATCATTGCGCATATCGTTGGAACGGCACTGGGCGCAGGTGGGGCAACAGTAAGCGATTATTTATTCTTCAAATTTACAAAAGACGGAAAATTAGATAAAGACGAATACAGAATCCTACTCACTGTTTCAGATATTGTGTGGGCTGGCCTCCTCATCCTGTTAGTATCTGGTTTCGGATTCATCTTACTGTATCTATCGGGCAATTCAGCCGTGATCAGCGCATACAACCTCCATAAAATTTACGCCAAAGCCACAATCGTAGGAATTCTTATTGCAAACGGATTCTTTATGCATCGAAAAGTTCTCCCTATGTTGCATCATCGCGAAAGTCGCTCCCTTATCACGCCAAAGTTTATTAAAAAGTCTCCTCTCATGTTTACGGCAGGAGCTATATCCGCAGTATCCTGGTACTCAGCACTCATTCTCGGCGGTTGGAGAAATATGTCTGCATCATATGTTGAAATACTGACTGTATATTTTGGAATTGTGCTTGTTGCAATCATCGTATCAAATAGCGCTGGCAGGATAATGATTACGAAGCTAGTCCAACAGAAAAAACGACGGCAAAAATAGATGCGAGTACCTCAGTTCTCGCATCCAACACAAGGCATCACAGAGCCCTTATGCGGAACGAATAATTTCCTTTAATCCTTCTGCCCACTTCTTTCCTTCATCGCCACCCCACAAGAGCCATGCGATATATCCATTACTCGGATTTTCCATATCGCCAAACCGAGGGGCCTTTTTATCTACTTCGTGTCGCGCAAAATAGCTAACCATTCGCATAATCGTTTCCAGGCTTATTGTTTCTCTACGTCTTAATTCTTGAGCTCGCGCAATACCGATCTCCGTTCCCCCGCGCCCAAATTTCTTTCGGAATTCCAGCCCTAGCGATGCAGCTTCAGCAACGTTTTTGGGAGGGATAAAAGAGATAGTTTTCATACATAGTAAATCTAGCTCCCAAATAACTCGTCAAGCACATGCCGCTTCCCCAGTAATTTGCTTATTGCATACGAAACAACTGCGATAGATGCAATTTGAGTGCCGGCCCCGTTTACAAGCACTTCTTCCTCGCCAACTCGCACAACTGGCAATTCCGATTTTGATAAAGCAAACTCTGCGCTCCATGCGTATTCTATGTTTGGAGTAATAGTATCGAACACACGCGCAATAAAACGCTCAATACTATGCACATGAGGCAAATGGGTGTATCCGTATGTAAATCCGCTGGTATGTTTTGTATCTCCATACCCTACGAGCAGCCTATTGTCTCCCGTAATTTTCCCGTAGTGATACGACCGCGTTTCAACATCTTCAAACATGTCATTATCCAGCAGACCTATTGCCTCTTTCTCTTTTGTCGTAAGCACTCGCGTCACGCATATCGTTGTAAGAAATGGCTGTATATGCTTATCTTTTTCGCTCACACCCATGCATCGAACAATGCGGCTATAGGTAATTGCGCCGTGATTGGTTTGCGCATGCCCGCCTGCAGCAGACAGTAGCTCGGTATGCTCAAAAATGCGCACCCCTCTCTTTTGCAAATACCGCGCAAACCCGCGAGCAAGCGATAACGGATTCACCGATACATTTTTCGTTGTTCGCTCTGCGCTTTCAAATTCATCTGCCGGAAATTCTTCTGCAAGTTTTTCTCCTTCAAGATCGCTTACTCGGCTATGCATCATCTTATGCGCGCTAAAGTCTTGCAAAAGCTGTTTTTGCGCTACCGCATTTCCTGCAAGCCGAAGATGTTCTTCCGGGAACAAATCGCATTGAATATGCCCTTCTTCTACAAGCGCAGTTATAAGGTCCACTGCCCGATTTTGAGCATCCCAATATGCGCGAGCTTCGGGTAGTCCATGCGTACGAATAAGGTGAGTCCATGAAGATGTCTCCATTCCAGTTACCAGCATCCCGGCGGAATGCCCTGTCGATCCAGAACCAATCGTATGTTTTTCAATAAGCACAATATCTTTTTCACCATGCTCTAATAAAAAATATGCCGCAGCAAGACCCGTAATCCCTCCACCGACAATCAAATACTGTGTTTGTATATCGTGCGCAAGACGATCAAAACTTGCTGCATTATAATCCCCCCAAAAATTCTTGTGCATGCTCCAAGTATACCATTCAACTTACCGCGCCCTCTCAAATCGAATAATAAGTACACGCAGAGCGTTAAAAATAACAATGACATCAATGATTTCCTGAAGCATAGCGCCAAACACCGGCGTTATGTACCCAGCAACTGCGACAAGCATCAGCGCAACACTCAAGCCAATCCCTATAAAAATACTTTGCTTCGCAATATGCAATACGCGCCTACTGATTCGAAGAGCATCTCCTACTCGTTCTGCCTTATCAACCAACACGACAATGTCCGCGGATTCCGATGCCGCCGTAGAGCCCCGCGCAGCCAATGCTATGCCAACATCCGCCGTTGCAAGCGCAGGCGCATCGTTCACTCCGTCCCCAACCATCACAACATGCGCATACGTTGCTTGCAATTGCTTCACTTCAGCAACTTTTTCTTCCGGCAACAGATCTGCATGCACATTCGATAGCTCAATGCCGGCCTCGCGGGCAATACGTTCTGCCACCGCCTTCTTGTCCCCGGTAAGCATTACGACATGCTGTATGCCAAGACTGGGCAATCCAAGCAGCAGCTGTTTAATATCATCCCGAATCGTATCTTCCAAAAACAACAATCCAATGAGCTGCCCATCTACAGCAACACCAACTGCCATCTTCCCCTCTTCGCGCTCTGCATCGTGCTGAGCAATTACATCTGCAGACACAGAAACTCCTTCCTGTATGAGCCACGAAAGCCTACCTACTACATACGTCTGCCCGCCAAACATCGCGCGAACTCCCTGCCCTATCGTTTCATGAAATTCGTCCGGGAAAAACAAGTCCGCTTTCTGCCCAAGTGCATGTTTTTTAAGTGCACTTGCGAGAATGTGAGCTGAAAGCTGATCTGCGGATGCTGCGATGCGCACTACTTCTTGTTCAGAAGTGCTATACGCAATGACCTTAACCACATCCGGGACTCCGAACGTGAGGGTCCCCGTCTTATCAAACACAACGCACACTGCCTGAGCCAGCTTTTCGATTTCTCCTCCGCTCTTAATAATAATTCCTCTTTTCGCGGCTCGGCTGATACCCGATGCAAACGCAATCGGAGTTGCTAAAATCAATGGACATGGAGTCGCCACTACGAGGACGGCCAGTGCGCGCAACGCATCTCCCGAAATAGCCCATGCAATACCGGCGAGCGTAAACGCAAGTACCGTAAACCACACGCTGTATCGGTCAGCTAACCGAACAAACGGTGCTCGATTTTCTTCCGCTTCCCGAACAAGCCGAATAATCTGCTCATACTGACTCTCGCTGCTTGGTCGAAGCACGTTCACCTCCAACACTCCTTGCATATTAATGCTTCCACTCATCACCATCGATCCTTTTATTTTTTCTAACGGTAACGACTCGCCAGTAAGCATCGATTCATCTACGGCAGAAACACCCGAAATAACTTCCCCATCCATCGGCACAACCTCCCCGGGTTTTACAATAACAATATCTCCTGGAACAACTTCCTGAACTGCAACGTCAGTAACCATATCGCCCGATTTCTTATGCGCGCTCACTGGCGCATTAGAAACAAGCGTGGAAAAATCCTTGCGCGCCCGGCGCAACGCAAACGCTTCCAGCGCTTCTCCGCCAGATAGCATCAATAAAATAACTGCGCCAGCTAAATATTGGCCGAGCAATGCTGCTGCAATAATAGCCACAATAGCTAAAATATCCACGCCAAAATGCCGTGCAAGCAACGACTTTACAACATCAAGAACAAGAGGGGTTGCCCCTATAATCACGGCGCCAAGCAACACCCAATTCATCAGAACACTCATATTCAGCGCATATAATACGCCTGCCCCAATGAGGGCCGTAAAAACAAGTACCGGAATAAAGGATCGATATGTCATGTGCGGAGACGGGAGGATTCGAACCTCCGAGAGCTTTGACACCCTACCTCGTTAGCAGTGAGGCGCTTTCGACCACTCAGCCACGTCTCCGTATATTGCAGTATTACGGGATTTGAGTAGAATGTAAACTATTGCCTAACTTAGGTAATAATGCACTCATAGCTCAGTGGTAGAGCAGATCCCTCTTAAGGATACGGTCGGGGGTTCGAATCCCTCTGGGTGCACCAACTAATATGGCAGAACTTGCAATATACCAAGTAGCCCTCAAGCTACTCCTGCACAAAAGCGATGAGTTCTTGATCTTGCAAGACACCTACAAAAGCTTGCTCGATTTGCCAGGAGGACGAATAAACGCTGACGAATTTACTGTACCGCTCGAAGATATTCTTCGACGAGAAGTTACAGAAGAATTAGGAGCAGATATTACATACACTATCAATAAACCGCTGTTCCAATTTCGCAGATATCACGACACGTTAAAAATGCCCGTATTGCTCACAATATACGGAGGAACATATAGGTCTGGAGAGATACAATTATCAGAGGAGCATGAATCGTATCAGTGGATTCATAAAAACGATTTTCACTTCCCCGCGGAAAAATTCTTTAGTACAGAAGAGTGCGATGCAATGAACGCGTATTTCAAAACACTGTATTTAAAATCCTAGTCTTCGCGCCCAGATATCTATCAACGGCTCTTCGAGATGTATATCTTCTTGAACAAACTGTATGAGAATTTCACGAATTGCCACCGGGTCAGCATTCCCGATTTCCATATGAATTAGCGGCATAATCCTCTTGTTGCTTTTCAAAATAATCGTCTTTACGTCCCCCGGCTCATATATGATATTAAACGAATCCAAATCCTTATAATGGTAGAGCGTCGTGTTCAATGCCACCCCTTCAGTAAGCAGCCTGTATCGAATCTTTGACGGCTTATGCTGAGCTACAATAAACATGTATCCTCCGATCATTGCGATCGTAAGACTTGCGATAAAATTCCCCATAAAAATAAACCCGATTGCTATCAGCGCAATCACTGCCGCGAACACTGCAAACCATTGCGGATTTCGGATTTGGTGAATATGCTCAAGCGCCGACCAATCAAGCAAAGTGGCAACATCTTCTACGTCGTCGTCTATTTTTCGCAAATCATCCGTTCTTTGCATCTCTTCCAATTCTCGCTTCACGCGCGGATCCTGCTGACCGCGAGCAACGACATTCCTCTTTGCTTTATTCACGTCCATATGCGCAGTATACCATATCCCTATGGACAAAAACCTAGAATCCCCTCATGCTGTACAATACGTTACATGATCTCGTAGCTCAGCGGATAGAGCATCGGCTTGCGGAGCCGGGGGCCGGAGGTTCGAGTCCTCCCGGGATCACCAAATAGTTTTTTGGAGAGGTCGCATAGTGGCCTAGTGCGCACGCTTGGAAAGCGTGTATACCGCAAGGTATCGAGAGTTCGAATCTCTCCCTCTCCGCCTTCACAAGCGACATATGCTATAATGCTTTTCATGAAGCCTCGAGTCGTCGTATTTTATGGAGGAGAAGCGCACCACGCGGATACGTCGCGCCAATCTGGTGCATGGATCTGCCAATATGTACCCAAATCAGAATACGACGTTACCCCCGTGCATGTAACCCATGACGGACTATGGAAAGTTCCTCTTGGCCACTTACCAAAAACTGGAAATGTTGCGCGCGCGATGGACATGCTTGCTCAGGCAACGCCCGCTCAAGATCCAAAAGAAGCAATTCATAAATTACTTCATCGCCCGATCGATTCGATCATAACCACGCTTCGCGGACGCGGCGGCGACGATGGCGCAATGCACAGCTTTGCCGACATACTGCAATTACCGATAAAGGGCTCAGATGCCCGTGCAAGCAAGCTTGCATACAACAAAGACCACTTTGCACATACCATTTCAGACATCGCTCCTACGCCCTACTCGCAAATAATCAAAAAACAAACTGGCCTCTATGAAATTGGCGAGATATTGCGAACTTTTTTCAGTCTTCCATTTTTCATAAAACCCGTTCATGGCGCCGGAAGCCACGGCATTATGCATATTAAAACAGAGCAGGACTTAGAACGCGCTATCGAGGCTATTCATGCATCAAACGACGACAGCCTTGTACAGGAACAGCGGCACGGCGATGAACTCTCTGTAACAGTATATAAAAACAAACAGGGCAAGCTATCCTCCCTTCCGCCAAGCATCGTAACGCCAAAAAATTCTTTTTTTGACTACCAGATAAAACAATCTGGCCATGATAATTTATTTTTCCACGATCATGGTCCGCATAATTCAATCATCCATCAAGCACAGTCAATTGCGCGCGATGTGTACGAGTCGTTAGGATGCGACGGTATTGCAACGGTGGATATGATCGCCAATAACGGGTCCGTAGACGTGCTCGACTTCAACACCATTCCAACCTTTACTCCGGGAACTCCAATCGTTCATCAATTGCGGCATGCAGGCATGCATCCGGAAGATCTATTGCAAGGATTACTCAGGTAAGCTTACGAGTGAATTTTAATTTGTTTGAACGGCTTAGGCGGATTCGTATCTTGTTCCGGCTTCTTGCCCTCTAGAATATCTTTCGCTTTTGATACGATATCCTGATCCGTATCGTATTCCAGCATCGTAATTGCCACCTCAATCGGAAACCATCCGGCATCAATAAACCCTTCTTCTGCCTGAGGGATCAATTCTTTTTGAGTAGTGATCATTAAAAAGTAGTGCACTGTCTTTTTTACCAATGCGGACTCTGCCTGGAATACGAACCGCGTCGTTCCCAACTGCTCTCGCACTTCCAATTCCATAATACCAGCCTCTTCCTGCACTTCTCGCTTCGCGGCATCAGCAACGCGCTCCTTACGATCCATCTCAACATGCCCTTTCGGCAACACCCACACGCTTCCGCGACGATGTTCCGTTTTCAAAAGCGCCACATGCCAAATCCCTCGCTCTTCACGAACGGCAACACCGCCTGCAGATAACTCTCTTCGAACGGTACGGTGCGTTTTTCGCTGATGTCGAACAACCCTCTTGCGCGGCGCAACTGGCTTTGGCTTTCTATGCGTTGCCGTCTGCCGCACTCTCACTGGAGGCGGAGTTGGAATTTGTCGCTTGCTTGGCTGGTTCATGTGGATATAATGTTGGAGATTTATAATTGCTGTTAAACGTATCGTTTTCGATAACGTTACCATCTTTATCAGTTACTATTCGCTTAAGCACTGATTTTACGGAACCGTCAGGCTTTCTATCGTACGGATGTGGCCCGTCGATTGTTACTTGTCGCCCATCATCTGTACCCCAAAACTCAAAGAAAAGTTTTGTGCCATCTATGTGCGTCTGTATCAGAAGATAGCCGGGCGTATTGTTGAGGAAACGAAAATCAGTATACGGCGGATAAATCGTGGCGTCAAATCCGGGCGTTCCATAATATCGAACCGCGTACGAATGGTTATGTCGTTCCGTAATTTTTACCCCCGCCTGCATCGCAGCTCTAAATACGGTTGTAGATACTTGGCACAGTCCTCCGCCGTATTCCGGGAGCGTCGCATTGTCTTTAATCACGAGCTCTGGCAAATACCCCGTACTGGCGTCTACGGGACCAAGCAGCTTATCGAACGAAAATTCCTCGCCAGGGGCAACCAGTATGCCATTAAATTTTTCTGAGCCAACTTTAATATTTACCGTTCGATTCTTCGGGGATCCCCTGAAATCCGTTTCTCCCGTTGCGATCAGCTTTGTAATTCCCAGCGATGAGCTGCTGGCAACATCTGTAAACGCAGGCTGTATTTCTTTTACGGCAAGTTCTGCCTTCGAACTGCTTTGCATGAGAGCGTCCGCAATAGCCTTCATCGTTGCGTCCTCATCGAGATCAACGCCGTTTTTCGGAAGCGCAAATTGCTTTACCGTACCGTCTTCAACCTGAAACCTGGCATTTACCGGCTCGACATGAATCTGCACCGTAAGCCTGCTTTCGAAATATCCTTTCAATAAGGCGCTATCGAATGCGATATGCGCGGACGGTGATGGGACAAACTGCATCATCTTTCCAACTTCCTCCCTGCTTATCAAAAAGGATTTATCTCCGTACGTTAGGTGGAATCCCGTATTTGCAAGCGCCTGTGCAAAGGCTTCCACCTGCGCAACCTCTCGTTCGGTAACTTTCGGATCGGATGCAGTGGTACTTGCTGAAATAATCGGCATACTCGGCATGCCAGCACCTTGGGCAATGGCGCTATCGAGCATCTTCATTTCAAAATCTTCTCCTACAGCGCTCTGCGTGATGGAGACATGAAATGTAGGATCGATTGCAAGAGCTGCATCTTTTGGAAGCGATAATACTTCAGCAAAATCCTGACTGAGCAGCGCCCGCGCTTTTTCATCTTGGAACGTGAGCACTGGCACAATGCGGACAGGAGTTGCAACACTCACGCCGTGGCTTGCACTCACAATCTGCTGTATCGTCTTATCCTGATCAACTGCCACACCTAAATCCTGAAACGTACGCACTGTTTTCCTTCCGCGAAATGTAATCGTGATAGGCGCTTGCATGAGTTGCTGCTCGTATGCCAATAACACTCCAGATAACTGCGTTACAGAAGCCCCTCCTACCGGAAATGCACCAATGTACATATGAGGCGGAACGCGATCTGCGTAAAACATTCTGAGAGCTACGCCCCCTGCCACAATAACAAAACAAGCAGTGATGCACGCTTGAAATATAATGCGAACGGATTTCATCACTCGCTTCCTTGGCCGTTTGCGTCAGCAGCCTTAATAACAACAGTCGCAGCCTCCCCGACTTTCAAGCTATCTACAGCACCCTCCGGAGGCAATTCCATCGAAAACGTACTTCCTTTATCTTGTCCGGGGCTCGTTACTGACACTTCCCCATGATGCTCGTGAACGATTTGCTTTGCAACATACAGCCCAAGACCCGTCCCTTGTGTATTAAACTTTGCAGCACCGCCAACGCGAGAAAATTTCTTGAATAGCTTTTCTGCCTCCCCTGCTGCCAACCCACGACCGGTATCTTTCACAGAAAAGACGACTTTATCACCTTGTAGGGCAACGAATACGTCGACTTTCCCCTGAGTAGTATATTTGATGGAATTATCAATAAAATTCAACATTACTTGTCGAATGCGCTGACTGTCTACTACCACGTGAGGAATTTTTTCCGTAGGCTCATGAAATTCCAAATCTAATTTTTTATTAATTGCATTGGGTAATAGGTCAGCAACCAAGCTCTTTGCAACCTCCACAATATCCAGCGATTCCAAATGCAATTCCAATCGCCCGCTTTCAATGCGCGATATATCGAGCAAGTCTTTAATTAATTCAATTAATCGCAATGCGCTCTGGTTCAAAATATCTAAAATCGGCTTCTGCTCTTCGGAAATCGGCCCGTAATCCCCCTCCATAATCATCGATATGTATCCGCGAAGCGCAGTGAGCGGCGTGTACAGCTGATGACTTGCAATGCTCAAGAATTCGCTTTTTGCCTTATCTAAATCTTTCAATTGATTATTGGCAGTTAAAAGTTCCGCAGACGTCCTTTGCAAATCTTCATACAATTTCGCCTTATACAATGCCAATGATATTAATCCGATAATTCCAGAGAGCGATTCATCTTCGTATCGCGATGCATCTTGGAACGAACGGCTGGAACTGAGCGTGAGCACCCCAAGCGTGTGCTCCCCGAATCGCAACGGCAACACGACCGAATACGAAGGATGAGTATACTCCCCCGTCTTACTGAGCTCTTCAATTGTTTTTACCAATAGCTCCGGGTGTACTGCAGCAAGCGAATCTGAATACACTTGCTTACCACCTTGTACGACGGCAACAATTTCCGGCGTTGCAGTAAGCGGCGCTTCTTTGCTGGCAACGCACACTTTTTCAAATGCTTCTCCCATTTTATCGTGACTCGATCCTGCTGCAATGCATTTCCATGTCATCTTTTTTTCTTCCACAATTGCAATGGTCACAATTTCATATTCCAGCCCTACCGCAATGGCATCTACCATTTGCTGCGCCATGCTCTCGATTTTTTCTGAAGCCAAAGAAATCCCGTCCAGTTTCCGCAGCAACGCCAACGTCTTATTCCTCACCGCAAGCTCTGCATTTCGCTTATACAATTCTTCCGTAACGCGCGTGCGCAGCTTCGCTGGCGCTTGGCCTATAGATTTTACGTGATGCGCCAATGTCTTCCGAGCGCGCCGCTTTTTCGGAGCATGTTCGGATTTTTTAAAAAACATCGGAGGGATCGCTGCGGCGGTCATATATGAAGTATAGCATGAACAGCATATTTTCTGATATAAAAATATGCGGATTTTTACCGCATAGTTTTATTCTCTTCGTTTTACTTCAGCACCGCGGGTACATCCGCTTCCGGAACCTGTGCAAGTAACGGGCGGACGGCGTCTCTGCATACTTCTCGTGATGCTTTTCCGAATAGCTGCTCGTACTGCGCGACCAATCGTTCAAGGACGTCGCGAGCATCACCTTCAATATCTACTTCGTGGCTCTGCACGTTAATGCGAAGTCCCGTCACCTTCTCCGCCTCTTCCCACGCAACAGGGCCGATGATGAGCTCTTGCTCTTTAATGATGTGATCGGCGAGTTGTGCTAGAGGATTCATAGATTATGTAAGTGATTAATGCCTTGCTCTTGTGCTTTTATGGAAGCCTAATACACCAAAGGACAGAAGGAACACACCTATCGTAAGCACCAGATCTCCAAAATTGCCGTTATAGTACGTCCCTATGGTAGTAGTATACGAAAAGATAGTGTCTGCCACAAACATTACAACCAGACCCAATAACACGGCGATAATATTATTGCGATACAATCCTCCCATGTATTTGAATGACAACCCAGTAATAATCGTTGCGATGGTTGCCGATAGGAAGTCCCCAAGCGGGTATACTACATCCAAGAATGCTTTAAGCAACGACTCTCCTTCGGGAACAAGTACACCTTCTCGGGCAACGATCACAAGCAAATAGTAAGAAATGGCGAATATTACGATTGGCAATATAATTGCAAATACTTTTGCTTTCTTACTCCTCCATCCGTACTTTGCGCCAGAAGCCTGAGATAAATAAAATGTACCCAAGCCATAGAAGAATACGCTTGGCGCGAATCCAAGATCAGCAAGCGATGGGTATGGAGCTGCAACTCCCAAAAAGAAATTGTAATATGACCAAATTGTTTCTCCGCAACCCCACAAAAATATACCGAGACCTATAAAAAAGACTGCTTTCCCGATCGCAGTCCTAAAGCCACCCCAGCTTTTCCCACTAAACATAGCGATTACCCCAGCAAGCAATGGTATTAATCCGAATAAGAATGAGTACAGGTAGTTATAAAAACCTTCGGTTGTATTCGTCAGCCAAAGCACCGCCCAGAATATGGCGAGAACTCCTAAAAAGATTACGGCTATCTTTTGGTACCCATTCAAGTACATGGGTATATTATACACCAACTAAAAAAACGAATCAAACAAGATATACACTTGGCTTTGGAAAACCGTTAAACGGATTGCAAGCAACGAGACTATATGCCCCAACGTCATGAATAATAAGCTTGTCCCCCACTTCAATATCCTGCGGAAGAAGCGCTTCTCGCGTAAGAACGTCGAGAGAATCGCCAGTCGGTCCTGCAATCGCAAACAATACTTCTTTCGAATTATACAGCGGTCTCATACTTGTAATGTGGTAGCGCGTTGATCCCTGAAATACCATTGCTTCATACAATGCATTGTATGCACCTGCGTCCAAAAATAACCAGGTATTGCCGCTACGCTCAACTTTCCCAATAATGCTTGCAACCACAACCCCCGTATTCGCAATCATGCCTCGACCAGGCTCTAGCATTATCTTTGGCTGATATGGAAGCTTCTTGAACGCTTTCATTGTATGCTCAGCAATTTCTTCTAAAGTGATATTTTTCTCAGCAGATGCATAGGCGCAAGGATATCCTCCACCGATATTAATCATTTCAATTTCTATATCCATCTTCTTTAACTGCTCTAATACTGGTGCAAGTTTTTCAATAGCACTTGCCCAAGCCATTGGATTACTTGCCTGAGATCCAACGTGAAAGCTAATCCCGTACGGCTGTAAGCCAAGCTCTTTCGCTCTCTCGAGCAATGGAGCTATGTTTTCCACTTCTGTACCGAATTTTTCAGAAAACTGAAATACGCTCCCTGCATCATTAGCAATCATACGAGCATATACTCGAGCTCCTGGAGCGGCCGCAGCAATCTTCGCTAATTCATCGAATGTATCAAATGCAAACCTATCAACACCATATTCAAAAAATTCTTTGATGTGCGAAGCTGGCTTCACTGACGTTCCATATACAATCTTTTTAGGATCAACTTTTAATTCTTTCAACATTCGAAGTTCGTATGCAGACGCAACCTCAAACCCAATTCCCGCTTCGTTTAATACCTCCAAAATTTCCGGCTCGAAATTTGCCTTCATTGCATACTGAATCATCGCATGAGGAAAATGTTTTTTATACTCCTTATAGTTTTCAAGGATTTGTTTTTTAGAGAATACGAAAAACGGCGTCTCGTGTTGCAAGCCTTCTAAAAATTCTTGTGTCAGCTCGCCATCAATATGTGAATTCTTGTTCATACTAGTGAGGTGAATACCTTACGACAGAGTCGCTACGAAAATAATCCCCAACAATATAAATACTACACCCAAACCTTGAGCCTTTGACATTCTTTCTCCAAGAAATGCTCGAGCGAGGAAAATAGTTGGCACGGAAAATGCTCCGCTCAATAATCCGATAATGCTCGTATACGAGGTTGTGCTATACCCAACGCTAATTGCGAAATACGCTACAGCCTCAGCGATACCGATACCAGCTAAATACTTCCACATTGAAGATTCGGGAACTTTAATATCAATTCTTTGAGATACTGCATATAAAAGAATTGCAAGTGTCATGAATGCGTACATCAAAGCTGCGTATAACATCCAATCTTTATCCGTAACAAACTTGTGCCATCCTAATGTCCAAAACACTGCCAAAACAGTTGCAATAGCAATTTCTTTAAATCCAGGAGTAGCTACTAATGAAATTTTTCGATCTTTTAACGCCGTAATATCGACATTAACGAGAAGGATTCCAAAGAATAATGGTATTAATCCTAGTAAAAAGATTGGAGGTACAACTTCTCCGAATAAGATCACCGAGAAAAGCGCTACAAATCCAGAAAACGAAGCGAAGATAGGACTCAAAACACCTACTTGCCCCTTTGCAAAGCTTTTATATACGAAGAAATAAACAGTTGCCTGTAGAGCACCAAAGAATGCTACCCCAAACCATTCATATAGACTTGCATCAATATGCAATGTTTTACCGTTGAATAATTCATAGCCCAATAGAGAGAAAAATGCGATTGTTCCGCACACATGCCCCCACCCAAGACTGGCAATATCACCGATCTTATCAATTGTTTTCTTGGCAAAAAAGTCTGCCAAGCCCCATCCAATCATTCCACCTAACCCTGCTAAAACTGCTACGATAAGCTGTTGTTGCATAGACTTGTATTACGGCAAATAAGTGTTAATATCCTTATATTATACCGTATTTCATATTTTGTCAATTTTATTTTGGAAAATGTTCGGTACGCCGCAACCCTATACCCCCTTTTGAGCTAGGTATCCCAAAATCACCTCTTTATTATCCGCCTCGTCTAATACATCCAAACATGCATCTGCGGTGAGAGTTTGGTCATAATTTTTCTTCTGCAAGCAAAAGCGCAAGCACGGTATCAATTCCTTGCAGCTCCCCGCTCTTGGCCATGGCGAGCGCTTCTTGAAATGGTTTTTCGATAACTTCGATATCTTCAGTGTCGTCCAAATCTTGGCCAGATGTTTTCTTCGCATTTTTTGCGAGATATAAATAAATATTTCCGCCCACTGTTTTACCCGCACTTTTAATAAAATACCCGAGCTTACTCCAGCCATCTGATTCGTAGCCGGTTTCTTCGCTCAACTCCCTCTTCGCAGACTCAAGCGGATCCTCACCATCGTCTATCATGCCAGCCGGCAATTCCGTAATAATATCTTGTAGCCCATGTTTATATTGCCGAACAAGCGGAACAATTCCATCTTCAGTAATCGCAAGAACCATAACAATGTCATTCGATACGCCAACGTAATAATCATCTAAAATTTTACCTGGTCGTACTTCTACCGTATCTTTGCGAACCTTATACCATTTTTCATTCAACACCCATTCGCTCTTTAATAATTTCCACGGTGTGATCATAGTAATTGAAATACTACTTCATCGCCCATTAATGATGAACTTTTTTGAGATACTTCTTGCGGATTACCCGTAGTGAAATACTGGCACGTTCCTGTTTTTTGAAGATGCGGCTCTAATTCTGGGTGACGCTCAAGATAATTTTTTAGGCTTTGCGCAACTAATTTCTGCTGGCGAATAAGAGCTGTTTTTTCAGGAAGCAGGCGCTGAATTTTTTCTGCGATAAGTTCGTAATGCGTGCAGCCTAAAAGCACAGCGTCAGGATTTGGTGTTTTTTCAAGAAGCTGATGGACGCATTGCGCAATCTCTAAACTCACCCACTCATCGTCTACCCCGTATTGTTCAATCATCCCTGCAAGATTATTACATGCTTGGTCCGTAATAGAGATACTCGAATTTCGCTTCTGAATTTCTTTTTCATACACTCCCGTAGCAACTGTATGCTGGGTCGCGAGAATACCGATTGTTTTATATTCGTGATTCGATACTGCCTCTGCAGTCGGGACAATAATGCCTAATACTTTTTTATCCGGGTGCGCGCTCGGAAGCCACTCTTGCTGCAAGCGTCGCAGCGCACTGGCAGATGCCGTATTGCACGCAAGGATGACAAGATTACAGCCTTTTTGAAAAAGTTGTTCTACCCCCTGTTTGGTTAATGCAAAAATTTCCTCGTCTGTCTTAGGGCCATATGGCGCATGCGCATTATCACCTACGTATATATATGAATATTCGGGTAATGCTTTTTTGCATGCATCAAGAATGGTTAATCCTCCGTATCCGGAATCAAATATGCCGATCATTTGTAGATGCTTTCTGCCTTTTCTTTTAATGGGCGCCACCAGGACTGGTTATTCTTATACCACTCAACCGTTTCTTTGAGCCATTCTTCGAAACTGTGCTCTGGCTGCCATCCTAATTCATCGTGAATCTTCGTCCAATCCACCGCATATCTCCTATCATGCCCTGGGCGATCTGCGACGTACGTAATTTTATCTTCTGACATACCCATGATTTCAAGAACTTTCAGTGCAATATCTTTATTTGAAATATCTTGTGACATACCGCCCACTAAATACGTTTCGCCATTCTTGCCGTTTGTAAGCACGGCGTCGATTGCCCGACAGTGATCTTGCACATACAGCCAATCGCGAACATACAATCCATCGCCGTAGATTTTCACGGTGCCCCCATCGATAAGATCCGTGATCATGCGAGGAATAAATTTTTCCGGATGCTGATAGGGCCCAAAGTTATTCGAACAATTCGTAATTGTAACTGGCAGGCCATACGTTTCGTGATATGCGCGAACTAAGTGATCCGACCCTGCCTTTGATGCAGAATACGGACTATTTGGCTGATACGGTGTATGCTCTGTGAACTTTGCAGAACTGCCTAATTCCAACGATCCAAATACTTCATCTGTTGAAATATGGTGAAATGGAATTTTTTTCTTGCGTGCAGCTTCAAGCAATGTAAACGTGCCTCTAATATTCGTTTCAACGAATGCTTCAGGACCTAAAATTGACCTGTCCACATGGGATTCAGCCGCAAAATGCACAATCCTATCCGCAGTTTCAACCAATTGGCCGACAAGCTCCGCATCAAGAATGCTCCCCTGGATGAATTCGTAATTAGGATTCACCTCTACATCTTTTAAGCTGGCCAAATTACCCGCGTACGTAAGGGCGTCCAAATTCGTAATAACATCCTGCGGATGCTCGGTAAGCCAATACCGAATAAAGTTTGAGCCGATAAACCCCGCTCCGCCTGTAACTAATATATTCATAGCTTTTAGTATATCGCGAAAATCAGTCTTTTCGAGCAAATAATGGTTCGGATGGTTTTTTCAGTGGCTTTGCAGATAATATTGCAGTAAATTTCTCGTGTGCTTGGGGCATAAATGGAGCAATTCGGTCATTGATAAGGCGCAACACCGAGACGGCCTGCGCGATAACTTCTTGCGCCTTCTCAACTTCTCCTTTTTTGACCAACTCCCATGGTTTATACTCCTCAATCAATTCATCTGCCCATGCAACCATTTTCCACATATTTGTAAGCGCTTTCGAAAATGCTAGCGCTTCTACAAACCCGTCTGCATCTTTCGCAAATTGCACAACCTCTTCAGGAAGCACTACTGATGCCGGAACCTCTTTACCGTCAAAATATTTCTCGACCATATTTAGTGTTCGAGAAACCAAGTTCCCTAGCCCGTTAGCTAAATCAGAATTATATCGTTCCTTCATTCTGGTGTGCGAAAAATCCGCATCATTACCAAACGAAAAATCACGGAGCAAGAAATACCGAACGACATCGCTGCCGTATTCCTGTGCTAACTCTACTGGGTCAACCACATTTCCAAGTGTTTTGCTCATTTTTTGCCCATCCACAGTGAAAAACCCATGCGCAAACACCTTCTTTGGCACTGCCTCACCTATTGCCAAGAGAAGCGCTGGCCAAATAATGCAGTGAAACTTAATAATATCCTTCCCTACCAAGTGCAGATCTGCGGGCCACCATTTCTTGAACAATGCATCATCTTTCCCATACCCAATCGCGGAACAGTAGTTGAAAAGCTCATCAAGCCATACGTAAATTGTCTGCGAATCATCCCAAGGCAACGGGATTGCCCACTTCACATTTCGACGAGATATTGCAATATCTTCCAATCCCCTTTGAATAAATGCTAGAACTTCGTTTTTTCTACCCTCTGGTTGAATATCAAGTTCACCACTCGTAATTAATTCGACAAGCTTGTCTTGATACGAAGATAATTTAAAAAACCAATTTCTTTCTTTTACAAGCTCCGGTTTCGTTTTATGGTCCGGACACAACCCGTCAGGAGTTAGCTCATCCTCTTTCATGAATGCCTCGTGCCCAACACAATATAGCCCCTCGTAATCTGCCTCATAGATAGTTCCGGATTCTTTAAGTTTTTCAAAAAAGAGCTTTACCGCTTCTTCGTGTCGCGGCTGCGTAGTTCGCAAGAAATCATCATGAGAAATATTCAAAGTTTCCCAAGCTTGCTCGAATTGCTGAGACATTTCATCCACAAATTCCTGCGGAGTTTTCCCAACCTTTTCCGCGCTCTGCGCCATTTTAGACCCATGCTCCGCCGTACCCATTAAAAAGAATACGTCATCACCAAGCTGACGCCGGTAGCGAGCTAATACATCAGCAGCAATACTTGTATAGGCAGAGCCAATATGCGGCTTTGCGTTCACATAATAGATTGGCGTTGTAATGTAGTATTTTGCCATATTGCCCACTCTAGCGGATATCTTTCACGCTGTACATATATAGTGGCGCACACTTTTTCGCACGATAAATCATCCTCGGAGGGATATCTTGAATCGGAAATGCATACGAAAAAATCATCGTTGCATCGTGAATGGGCTGTTTTGCAATATATGATCGAACTTTTTGCATATGCTTTGGCATAAGGAACATAAAAATATACGTGGTATCGCTTGGAATACTTGCTGTAAAAAAGTTGCCGAATCGGACACGAGAGCGTTTATCCATCATCGTTCTCAGCCATGTAACAACCCACATAATTGGAGATAATTCATACCCGATCGTCCTTGCCCCTCGCCTACTTGCTTCATGCATGATCTTGCCATCGCCGCATCCTAAATCGATAAGCAGATCTTTATCTGAAATACCCACAGAATCAAATGCTTTTTTTACCACTGCAATTCTTGTAGGGGCCCATGGAGCCCCTATTATTCCCGCATATGCAGTTGGCAACAGAAGCCCCGAGCCGATCAGCGCACTGACGAATATCCAATCCATTTACGCGTCCTTTACTTTCAGTTTGCGCGTTATAGCAATGTTCGCTTTTGGAATGCGAATCGTAAGCACTCCGTTTTTCATTTTTGCCTCTGCATTATCTGCATCAATTTCAACAGGCAATATAATGGATCGAGAAAATGTACCCCAGTAGCATTCTTGGTAAAAATAATCTTGATCGGAAACATCGTATGTGCGCTTGCGCTCTCCTCGAATCGTTACCATATCATTTGTAATAGAAACATCTAAGTCGTCAGGAGATACGCCCGCAACCGTACTTTGAATAATAATATTCTCGTTATCCTGAAACACATCTACCGTAAGCTGCCCTTCTTGCTCTTCATCTCCAAGCAATTCATCGTCACCGTACCCATCTTCAACCTCCGGCTCTATTTCAGATAGCACCGTAGCAACTTCTCTTTGCGCGAACTCTGGTTCTTGGCGCTGAGTGTCATGAATAGGAATTTCTTGATCTTCGGAATCTCCCGGGCTGCGCAACACTTTCGCTCCCGTTAATCGTTCAAAAAAACTTCGTGGTTCTTGCGTCATAATTACATTCACTATAACACAAGTAATGCTCTGCTGTCTTGAATATCTTGTAATTGTTTTTGCAACTCAACAAGCTGATCTTTCTTTTCTTTCACTTTTTCTTCCGGCGCCCTTCCTTCCATCGTAGATACGATCTGCGTAACAGCAGTAATTTCTGCTTCAATCTTTTGTGCGCGAGCATCGAGCAATGCTCTGCCTTTTTCTAGCGCCTCGCTCGTAATTTCATCTGAATGTAAGAATAATACTCCGCCCGTTGCAATTGGATATGAACGCATCGTTTCTTTTTTCTCCCCAACAATACGCGCATGCGCCATGCGTTCAAATGATTCTGGCATTGCCACACCTTCTGGGATATACACCTCAACCGTACTACCCATAGAAACGCCGAACAATATTCTGGCGGATCGAATTGCACTCACCGCTGAGCGAAACAAGTCCATCTGCTGCACTGTATCGTGCGCAGCATCTGATTTTGAATGCGACTCAAACTTCCACTGCGAAGTAATGAGCATATCCGTATTTCCACTATGTTCCCAAAGAACCTCCGTAATAAACGGCATAAACGGATGGAGCATTTTGAGAATGTCCGCGAATACTCCTCGAGCAATACTTGTTGAACCTTCTTTTTTCACAATCTCTACATACCAGTCAGCAAAATCAGACCACACGAAATCTTGCAGCAGCCTCGCAGCTTCTCCGATTTTATACTCAGTAAGCAGAACACTTACCTCTTGAGAAATTTCTTGAGCACGCGATGCAATCCATTGATCTGCAATAGTTACCTGCTCCCTATCTTCCAATCCATCGAGCAAGCGCGCAATATTCCATAACTTATTCGCGAAGTTTTGCGCAGAACGAATCGCTTCCGGATCGAATTTCATTTGCTGCATATCGAAACTCATCTGATGCATAAGCCCAAATCTCGTTGCATCGGCGCCGTGCGCCTCAATCAACTCGAGCGGATCCACACCCGTCCCAAGAGACTTACTCATGCGCTGCCCGTTCTTTGCAAGAACTACAGGATGAATTAATACATCCTTAAACGGAATATTTCCCGCTAATTCCAATCCGGAAAATACCATGCGAGCAACCCACAAATATAAAATCTCTCTAGCTGTTACCAATACGCTTGTAGGATAAAATGTTTTTAAATCTTCTGTTTGCTCCGGCCACCCTAGCGTTGCAAACGGCCATAGCGCGGATGAAAACCACGTGTCGAGTGTATCGGGGTCTTGCTCATAGTCGCCTTTCGGCTTTTCGACAGAAACTACAAAGTTGCCCTCCTCATTTTCCGTACCATGCGCCCCTTTCTTCCACCACACTGGCAAGCGATGCCCAAGCCAAATTTGCCGATTAATATTCCAATCATGCACATTCTCCATCCATGTAATAAAATGCTCTTTCCATCGAGAAGGCACAAAGCGAACTTGACCGTCCTTTGCAACAGCAATCGCTTCTTCTTTTAATTTCGACATATCAACAAACCACTGACGCATCACCTGAGGCTCGATAACACCTTTTCCACGGTCGTTTAAGGCAACATTATGTTCATATTTTTTATTCACAGACACAAGCAACCCCATTTGCTCTAGCTTTTCTGCAATCTTTGGGCGCGCAGCCTCAATCTTCATGCCCGCAAACTCTCCGGCAATCGGCAATAACTTTCCTTCAAAATCAATAATTTGCTCCATTGGAAGTTTATGGCGTTGCGCAATCTCAAAATCCGTTACGTCGTGCCATGGCGTGATTGTCATGACGCCCGTACCGAATTTCATATCAATAGAATCATCTTTAATAACAGTCGCCATAACTTCTCCATTAATCCATTTCGCCGTAAACGTATCGCCGTGCTTGTACTGCGCATACCGGGCATCATCCGGATGCATCACCACATATTTATCTCCAAATTTTGTTTCCGGGCGAGATGTGCTGATCTGAAACGGACCATATTGAAATGTATACAAGGGCGCTTTCTCTGTTTTATAATCGATTTCCAAATCGGAAACAGTCGTTTGCGTTTTTGGGTCCCAATTCACAATCCTCGCTCCGCGATAGATGTATCCTTTTTTATAATACTGCAAAAATGTTTCGTTCACTGACTGAACATATTTCGTGTCCATAGTGAACCGCTCGCGACTCCAATCGCACGACGCACCCAATCGCTTCATTTGATTCAAAATAAGCGCTCCCGTTTTTTCGTACCACTCCTCCGTTTTTTCTATGAACGCTTCACGACCGATATCTTCTTTTGTTTTTCCTTCCGCAAATAATTGATCCACGATTATTTTATTCGTCGGCAATGCTGCGTGATCCGTTCCTGGCATCCATAGCGTAGGTTCGCCCTGCATGCGGTGCCATCGCACCAAAATATCCATAATCGTATCTTGCAGCGCATGGCCCATATGAAGCACTCCTGTAATATTTGGCGGTGGTAGCATAACTACAAACGGCTTCTTTCCTGCCTTTAAGGTATCAGCGTTTGGCTGAAAGGCTCCTGAAGCTTCCCATTTCTTGTAGATGGCTTCCTCGTTATCTTTTGGGCTGTATTGAGCAGATAATGCGGGCATGTGCATAGTATGCCCCAAGATGCTTAAAAATCAATCTAGCGGACATGATGGGCCTACGTTATGATGTGGAAATACATGTCATACACAATTGCAATTGAATCGGTAAGCGTAGTAGGGCAAGAAGAAAAATCTGAAGGATTTACATGCAGCGAAGCGCATAAATCGTGCATGCCGGCATTCGTGTTCTCCGTTGCAGGACAAGTAGGATTCCGTAATGCGCTCGAGCACTTGAGCGATTGCAGAAAGAAAGACTGCCAAGGACTTCGAAAAAAAGTTCGAGAAAGCATGTACGCAAAAATTAAATGGCTGTTTTCAGAAAATGCCCTATTAGGGTGCATGGAATGCCAATCATTTTTGTACGGACCAAAACATGCAATGAATATCAGCGAAAATAAAAATTTCACTGTTGTTGCAAACCATTTGGCAAAATGTTCTCACGATTCATGCGCCCGCCTCCGCCGATCCGTACTCCTTACCATCCGAGATTCCGTTAGCCCATCCGCTACCAGTAAAGAATTAATGTAACGAAAATTTTTCGATAGAAATTCGCGCAACGGCGTCGACGTCTTTCCAGCTTTCCAACCTTCCTGCTTCATACGCGTACACGCCTGCTTGCCCGATCATAACTGCATTATCTCCACACAATTCCCGAGGGGCAACGTGCAATAAAATGCGCTTATTGTCCGCAATTTCTGCAATTCGATCTCGCAATGCCGTATTTGCAGCAACTCCGCCCGCAAAGAGGATGCTTTTATATTCGCCTTGTGTAAGCGCATGCTTAATTTTGCCTGCAACAGAATCGCATATCGCCTGCTGAAAGCTGGCAGCAATATTTGCTCGATCCTCTTCTATTATTGCGTCGCCTATATCGCGAATCTGATACAAAACAGCGGTCTTTAATCCGGAATAGCTAAAATCTAAGTCATGAGAATGCTCCATCGGGCGAGGAAAATCATACGCATTCGGATTTCCTTTGATTGCAAGCGCGCTTACTTTCGGACCGCCCGGATACCCTAAGCCCAGCATGCGAGCTACTTTATCGAACACTTCCCCTACTGCATCATCCCGCGTCTGCCCAAGTATTGTGTACGATAAATAGTTATCAACTTTTATAAGCATGGTGTGCCCGCCGGAAATAATAACGGCAAGCGCCGGGAATTCTTGCTTTCCCATAAGGAGCGCGGAATACACATGCCCTTCGATGTGATGCACCGGGACAATAGGCTTATCCCACGCATATGCCAGCACCTTCCCCGCTTGCACCCCAATAGCAAGCGACGGCATCAACCCAGGCCCAACGGTGAGTGCAATGGCATCAATATCCTCTTTACCAACCCTAGCATCTCCCATAACAGCCGTAACCATCGGGCTTATAACGCGAAGATGCTCTTTTGCGGCCTCTTCGGGAATCACTCCCCCCGTAGCTGCATGAATGTCTTGCGACGTCACTAAGCTAGCCAACACCTCAACAGAATCCCCTTCTTTGCGCAGCACAGCAATACCAGTGTCATCGCACGAAGATTCAATTGCCAGTATAGTTGTACTCTTTTTCATGAATTTGTAGCTCCAAGGGGAATCGAACCCCTGTTTCCGCCTTGAAAGGGCAGCGTCCTAGCCGTTAGACGATGAAGCCGTATACAGTTTTTAGCACTTTATATCAATCTTGTCCATTTTTTCTCAAAAGAAATAGCGTGGGTTCTTAAAAAGAAAGAATTTAATCCACGCGGTATAACCTTCGTCCATGAGCAGGATAAGACATGGCTACTTCCTTACTTAATCCGTAACTGATCTGCAGTAAAACACCCACTCGCCTTTCGCAAAATCGTCTTCGCCCGGTCAGCGTACGGCGACCCGCTCAAATTCCAATCATGAAATCGTTGCATTAATTCTCGGTAATCCCGGACATCAAAGTCTTTGGGATCCATTTTCTCCAGCCGAACCAGAATTTCCGGCACGTCATTATTCTGCATCACACACCCCCTTTCATTGGATAGAGAGCAGAAACGGAACCTCCATACCACCTATACTTACTATACAAATTCCTACTTGGAGCGCAGGAGCATTTTTAAAACACCGTCATCGGATCGATCCATGCGGAAAGTTGGGATTTATTCGGTACATATCCGAGTAAGGTAAACTTTACCCCTTTTACTAATCCAAAATGCAGATGCTTTCGCTCGCCGTCCGTTTCATGGCTATACCCCTTACCTAGAATACCTATCTTTTGTCCTTTTACTACTTTCTGCCCTACTTTTGGAAGCTGCTCAGGGTTCACGTGGCCGTAGATTGCGATGACAGGCTGGCCGTTTATCTTGTGTTGAATTGCAATCACTCCGCCGTATCCGGATGCCCAGCGGGCCAGCAATACAGTGCCATCCGAGATTGCATATACCGGAACATCCGTATCAATATCCGTATACTCAACATCGACCCCGGTATGGTATCCGGTAAACTTTTCCGGTTGAACAGGAGAATTGTTCGGCGTTACGTATGTTCCAAAAAACTTTTTTGTAATCCTGTTCTTGAAATCCCCGATCGGATACGCGAGGGCAGTATTCGGAACTGCAGACGGAGTTGTAGTCGCCTGCTCTTCACGCACTACTGGCGCAACGGATGCAACAGAAGATGCTGTCGGTGTTGGATTTGAATTATCTTGTTTTCTTGTTGATAGAAATGCGGCCATCCCCACAAATGCGACCACTCCTAGTGCAATTACGACCAGCGCCTTGTTCATATATAGAGTATGGGCATATACCAAGATTCCCACAACAGTATATACTCCACCACATGACCGGAACTACGCATCAGATGATCGCACTTATCGCAGCATTCTGGGTACTGCTCTCCTACCCCGTTTCATTAGGACCAGTGTTAGCAATTATTGCAATATTTGCAGTCATGGTCGGCGCGCTTACACCGGATTTGGACCAACCGACAGCGAGCTTATTTCGCAGAACATTAGGAGGTAAGACTGTTCATAAGCTATTCTCTGCAGTTTCAGGCGGACATCGCCATTTTACACACAGCTTGCTCGGAATTGCGATCATCGCCCTTATGTTACGCTGGATTATTCTCACATTTATTCAACCTGAATTTTACCCTCAAGCATTCATAGTTCTTGCTGCATTCTTAATCGGATACATCTCCCATCCGATCGCAGACACACTGACCGATCAAGGTGTTCCGTGGCTATGGCCAATCCCTTGGAGCTTAAAATTACCGCCTGGCCCTGAAGAACTTCGCGTTACTACTGGAAGCTTCGTAGAATTATTTTTAGTCCGCGGAGCATTGCTCGTTGTGGGATTTTTATTACTCTCCAGCCACTGGCAGACACTCGTGCATTTATTTAAATAAAAACGGGTGTTTGTTGGGCACCCGCGAGATTCAACAGTGAATCTTTTTCGTATCACGACTGGAATTTTCCAATGAATTGGACTTGTGGCTCATTTCCCTTCCTTGCTTCCACCACCCCAATATCCTGGCAGAATTGGGAACCATGTCTTGTAAACCCTTGCCTCGCAATCGAAACCATCATCAGTCCTTGATTAAAGACTCGATTCATTTCTTCTTCTGGAATGTCCCCAACTTTTTGCGTCAGCTTAAAGATTGGTGGCCGTTTCCATCGCGAACGATCGAGAACGACTTTCATATCCGGCGGAAGAATGCGTGGAATATTGCCAACCAATCCTCCTCCTGTAATGTGGGCGTGCGCTGCAAGGCCTACGCCTATACTGTTATTCTCAATCTCGGAAATCCAGATAGGAGTTGGTTGTAATATAGCATCTGCGAGCGACATACCAAGATCCGACCATACTTCATCCAGTTTATTCAACATATCCGCAGGATCTCCTCTTAGCCCGAATACTTTGCGTACCAGCGAAAAACCATTCGAACCAAAACCATTTGAAGGCCACCCGCATACTATTTGGCCAGCCCCCACAGATTCAGAAGAACCGTTGTCGTATCGAGGGGTTCCGATAGCAGTTGTATTCACATTCACCATCCATGATTGCGCAAACATGTCTGGCAATTCGGCAGTTTCGCCACCAATCAACATGCATCTTGAATCCGCCATTTTGCATCCAGTGATCATCCCATCAATAATGCCAATGTGTTTTTCTGGGTTCAGCTTTGCCACATCAAGTACGTCCAACAATGCGTTCGGTCGCGCTCCGGCTACAAACAGATCAACAAGCGTCATCGCTGCAGCATTTTGTCCCAGCGTCTCCCACCTCTCTGTAAGAGCGCACAGAATTGCGACTGTCCCAGACCCATCAGTGCACGCCATACCGTTGTACTTACCCCCAAGGCGAAACTGCCCGGCAAAGCCGCCAATCTCCCTCTCAGCACCTGGCCATGCTGCCTGAATGCGATCACGAATCAATCGAACAAAATGCTCGCCTGCATCAATATTAACGCCTGCCGATTCATACGCGGTTTGCTGCGTCATGATTTACCTCAATTTTCGAAGAACAATTACATAGGAGGCGAACATCGCCTCCTCTAGGCAAAACGGTAGCAGAGATACTATTTTTAGCAAACAAAAAATCCCCTTTCGGGGACTTTTTGTTCGATAACGAATGGATTACATTCGGTCTCGCTTGTAGTGCTCTCGGCAATATACCGGTCGCCCTTCAGATGGTTGGAACGGAACCTGAGTTGGAGCTCCACACGTCGCGCATACTGCGTCGAACATCTGTCGATCCCCCATTGGTCGTCCAGCACCTCCTGTTTGCTGTCCTCGCATCTCGCGGAAACAGTCGTTACAGTAGACTGGTCGGTCACCTGATGGTTGGAACGGAACCTGAGTTTCGTTCCCACACTTTGAACAAGTAGCATCGAACATTTGTCGATCTGCATTGTTAAATGAATTCATACAAATCACCGCCTTTCGTTTAAAATATCGAGGTCATAACGCTTATTGCTTGACGCTCGATATCTTCGAACGAATGCTTCTTACGTCGCGTTTAGAGTCGTTTGGACCCTCGTACCGCTAGTATTGCATACAATTCTCATTTAGGCAAGTCTGTTGCCCCTTTATGACTTCTCTCCGTTTGCCGCTGTTACGTGAGGAAATTTACTTGCAGGCTGATAATGCGATACAAAATTTGCCTCCCGAATCGTCTTCCCTGCTTTTGTTACGATCTGCGCAAGAGCCGTCGTAAGAGAGCCATCTGGCTTTTTCTCTGTCACGAACGGGCCATTAACCTGCACAGTTCTGCCATCGGCAGTTCCCCATACTTCAAAGTTTACTTTTGAGCCTATAACGGACGTTTTTAGGAGGATTGGTGTTTTCATATCGTTTTTAAACTTAAAATCTGGATTAGGCTCATATACCGTTGCATCAAACCCCGGAGCCCCATAATACGACACCGGATACGAATGATTATGGCGATCCGTTACTTCTAATCCCGCATATACAGCTGCGCGAAACGCTGTAGTAGAAATCTGGCAGATTCCCCCACCGAATTCTGGAGTGGTGACATTTTCTTTAATAACTAACTCCGGCAAATATCCGTTCTCAGCATCTACCTGCCCCAAATAATTATTAAACGAGAACGTTTCCCCTGGCATTACTGCAACACCATTAAACTTTTCTGTTCCGACTATAATATTATGAATGCGGTTAGATGGGCTCCCGGCAAAACTGGTAGTGCCTGTTGTGAGCAGGTTCGGGAACCGAAGCTTTGCAAAATCGTCTGCAGAAAATATTGAGGGGCGATATTCTTTCATCGATACCGCAACTTTCGTTTGCCCTTTTACTAATGCGCTGCGGAGCGCAAGCGATGTCTTAATACCATCTACGATACTGCCTTTCCGGCCACCATGCACAAGAACAACATCACCATTCGCATCGCGCACAAACCTACTCTGCTCTCCAATATCGTTTACTTTAGGAGAAATATAAATATTGAGATACGAATAAATTGCTCCTGGTTTTAGTTGCAGTGCATACGTACCATCGCCATTGGAAATTGTTTTATACAACGACTGCGCTTGTTTTGCAGTAAGCGTCCAAGTTTTTGTTTTATACGCAAAGATTATTCCCTGCTGCTTAATTGCAGCAACCTTATCCGAAGGAATTGAAACGGTATCGAGCAATACATCCCGAGCGTCTGCATGGGCAAACGGAATAACAAGTGCTAATGCGATAATATATTTACTGAGAACACGTAACATCATAGTGATTTGGATCTGTTTTACTCATAAGAAGCTTTCCAATCAATACTGCCGAATCCGCCAGAGAATTCCAAATATTCTTCTTACTACTACTTGCTGGCTGTACCAAGGGCGTAGGTGTTGGAAGTATAAGCGGATCGCCCGGCTTCCCATACGCAACAATAGTAATATCGAGCTTTTTTCTACCAAACTCCAGCGCCTTGCTGGTAGAAGGAAACCAAATATCCATATAGTACCCTTTGTATCGAGCGTTCATTCGATCTTCAACGATATATTTTTGAACATCTCCGCTGATTGCAAGAATGGTCCCTAATGGCAAAAAATTTGTTGCAACAACACCGGGTCGAACAATAGTCCCAGCAGCAGTAACACAAGGGTTTGCATCTGTCTGATACTTCGATGGAGCATACGCACTTGAAGTGACATGAAATGTCGTACCTACCGGCAGAGGCGCCCCATTATTACTCTTAAGGCCTACATACGAAAGCAACGTCTGCCACCATGATCGATGAAACTGCGGAACACTGCTTGCATCTATCTGAATCTGCTCCGCAGCAAGACTGCTTTGCGCATGCGCTGCATGAGTAGCAAAAACACAGGATGCAATGATTGCCACTATTATATATAGACCACCCTTATAGCTCATACCATCATGGTACACTTATCTTCATGGTGGGTGAAATTTCACATATAGTATATGCGGCACGGCTGTTATCGTACCTTCGTGAGGATGTATCGCATGCATCATACTGGAACGGTGTTATATTCCCCAGCATCAGAAGAATTGCGATACAGCCACGACACCCCATTCACGTACAAGGAGTCACATTATCAACGCTGCGCGGATCAAATGATTTTCTAACCGGCGTTCGCGTTCATGCATGGATCGACGATATGCATACGAGATTCGATGCGCATCAATTGGCAACAGAACGAATCCCCGATCATATCCTTGTACCGTATGCAAGAACTCTTATAGAAGATGAGCTTTTGTACGATGCCTTTGCGGACTGGGACGTAGTCCGAAAAGCGCTACGCACTATTCACCACGATGAATTGTATTACGTGCATGAGCGAGCGAGCGTGCGAAGATGGCATGACGTCCTACAGACATACTTTACAAGCAAACCGAATGACGAATCTCGCATGGCTTTTTCGCGCGCAATAGGATTATCACAAGCAACGGCGCACGAAGTACATGCGCTTATGCTCACACTCAAAGATAATTCCGCGGTAATGCAGGCACTAGAAAGTTTTGTGCGCGATATCGAACACGCAATCGTATAACAAGCCAATAAAAATACTCCCGCAGATGCGGGAGTATTTTTTCTACCCTCCTATACTTACTTTCGTTTCTTAGAGGTGGACTTCTTAGCAGTCTTTCTCTTTGCTGTCTTCTTTACTGCTTTCTTTCTCTTTACTGTTTTCTTAACAGCTTTCTTTCGCTTTACTGTCTTTTTAACAGTCTTCTTTGCTACTCGCTTCTTTGTAGCTTTTTTCTTAGCTGGCATAGGTACCACCTCCTCTCCCGAATGCAACACAACTTCGCGTGTTGCGATGATCTGTTTCCCCTCCATTAAACATTTCATTCATAATTCGTTTTGTATAAAAACTATATCACAAACTTTTCTTAAAATGAAGTGCAATTCCGATATAACTTACAACATACGATGCACATCCAATAAAAAATATTGCAAATAGAAATATTGGAAATGAAATTGGTACAAAAAATATTCCTGCAACCGTTGCACCGATCACAAAATCTATTTGATCAAACGGAATCCATAATGATCCCGGTACAATGCGCAATCTTCTTTTGAAAAAACTTTTTATTGCATCGCCCGCAATTGCGCCGAAGCCTAACACTGCGCCGATAAAAAATCCGAATGAAATTTTTTGATGTAATACTGCAGCTTCTATTCCTCCTGTTATAGCCCCTGCAAACACCGCAACAATAATTCCGCGAATCGTTTTATGCGATCCAAGCACGCGAATTCCTCGCAAGCGAATTCCAAAATCCAATGGTCTATTAAGCCATGTAATTACATTGTACTTTGCAGCAAATACAGGTGCCATGTTCGCAGTCATCGCGGGCAAATACAGAAGCAATGATGAAATACTTAATTGCAAAATAGACATAGGATACTACAGTACAGTATATGCCACTCCCCACTCCCCTGCCACGAAATTTCTACAATCGAAACACGCACGTTGTGGCAAAAGATCTTCTCGGAAAATTATTAATTCGAAAAAAAGATGGCAATAATTTGATCGGAAGAATTTGCGAAGTGGAATGTTACGTCGGAGAAGATGATAGAGCATCACATGCATCAAAAGGGAAAACAAAACGCACTGAAATTATGTACGGTGAGGCAGGGCATGCGTATGTGTATATGATTTACGGAATGTATTATTGCTTGAACGTTGTGACAGAAGTGGAAAACTTTCCTGCAGCAATCTTAATTCGCGCATGCGAGCCGGTTAAAAATATTTTTTCAAAAACAAATGGCCCGGGAAAAATTTGCAGAGAATTTTCTATTGATAGAACATATAATGATCACGATCTTACAACTTCAAGCGAACTTTTCATTGCGGACGACGGTTTCAAAGTTCTAAGCAATGCCATTATTGCAACTCCGCGCATCGGAGTGGCGTATGCAAAAGAAGATGCGCTACTTCCCTGGCGATACCTTTATTCGAAATGAATAAGCGCATTCTTCTGCTCCACCTTTTTTCGGAACACTGTATGTGCATCAAGACTTGGATCCTCTTGCAGCACTGACTTTGCCTCATCGCGCGCAAGCGAAATTGTTTTGTAATCCAAAAGCGACGCAACCTTCAAATTTCCAAATCCCGATTGCTCCTTCCCATACACTTCGCCCGGTCCGCGCAACTGCAAATCTGCCTCAGCGATTTCAAACCCATCGCTAACCTGTGCAAACGTTTGTAATCGCTGACTTGCGATCATCTGCTCTGTTGTTGGAACAACATAACAGGTTGATGCATGCTCGCCTCTTCCAATACGCCCACGAAACTGATGCAGCTGCGATAATCCAAATCGTTCCGCCCCTTCAATCATCATAATAGTTGCGTTCGGGACGTTAACCCCAACCTCCACAACAGCAGTTGATACAAGCACCTGAATTGCTCCTGCAGTAAAATTATTCATCACCGATTCTTTCTCAGCAGATGCCATCTGCCCATGCAATAATCCAACAGCAATCCCAGGAAATACTTTTTGTATTTCCTTATACGCCGCAGTGGCAGATTTGAGCGCTTTTTTTTCTGAATCTTCCACTAACGGAGCAATAATATATGCTTGTCGCCCAGCATGAAGTTCTTCGAGCATGTGGATAATCGCATCATCTTTTTCTTTTCCAAATACAATTCGTGTTGTAATTTTCTTTCTGCCTTTTGGAAGCTCATCTAATACCGATACATCTAAATCGCCATACACCGTAAGGCTCAGCGTCCGAGGAATTGGAGTTGCCGTCATGGAAAGTAAATGAGGAACAATTCCCTCTTCAACCGATAGTAATTTTTTCCGCTGTGCTACCCCGAACCGATGCTGTTCATCGATAATTGCCAGCCCAACATTCTTTGCCGTAATTGATTGCTGTAATAACGCGTGCGTACCGATAATGCAGCACGGATCATTACTCATGAGCATGCCGGCTATTTCTTCGCGCTCCCGTTTCTTCGTTTCCCCTATTAATAATTTTACGGGATACGAAAGCATTTTTTTAAACGATGCATATTGTTGGCGAGCAAGTATTTCCGTCGGAGCCAAGTACAGCACTTTCTTATCGCTCTTCAAGGCAATAGTTGCAGCGATGAGAGCAACTGCGCTTTTACCTGAACCAACATCTCCTTGCAACAACCTGTTCATTGGATGGATATTCGCCATATCTTTGCGAATTTCTTGTATGACCCGCTTTTGTGCATTCGTTAATTCAAAAGGAATTACTTGTACCGCATCTTCCATATCAGCATCGGAACCGTCGCACGTATACGACGTTGCATGCTGCATATGATTTTTTCGCACAAGCGATGCAAGCTGCAAGAAAAACAACTCATCAAACTGCAGACGGTGCTTTGCCTGCTCGAGCTCCTCATTGCTTGCAGGAAAATGAGAAATCCTAATTGCGTCTTGGATAGATACCAAGTTATTTCTCTTAATGATATCTTTCGGCATGTACTCCTGCATACCTGCAAGAGCACTCATACATTGTTTTACTTGGTACCTAATAAATCGCGAGGAAACTCCCGATGTCTCACTGTATATAGGAACAATAGACGCAGTATGGATTTGATCGTCGGAACTACTTGGAAGCTCAAATGCCGGCGACCGCATGGCAACATCTTTATTACCCATATATTTTCCGGATTGTATTTTTGATGTTTCAGCAGTTCCTGCAACATACAGCTTTGTGCCAATGCGAAGCTTTTGCTCTAAGAATCTCAAATTAAACCATGTGCAATGCACAATCCCCGTTCCATCATCTATATCAACATAAATGCGATACAGTCTTCGCTTACCGTAAAAACCATTACTGCTTTTTACGCTCACTACTTCCCCAAAAAACGTTGCTGTCTTCCCTATTTCAGCATCTTTAATAGAAATATGGTTTGAAAAATCTTCGTATTTTCTCGGAAATGTAAATAAAAAATCACGCACATGTGTAATACCAAGTTTTTCCAGCGTCTTTGCCCGCGCAGGCCCAATGCCGTTTAATTCTGTAATTGGCGATGCCAAGGTAATAGCCATGCATGTATCGTACAGGAAAAAGAAAAGGACCCTCAAAAGAGAATCCGGGCTATCTGGCTACATAGCTGGCCTCGCACGGACTGCAAGGCAAACTAATGATATTTAGTTAGATAGAAAAAAGGTACACAAAAGATCAAACTATCTGTATTATGCCCTTTTACACTGTTTTGTCAATCTTTTTTATGCGCTCAGCCCCAACCTCCCTATTGAGCGGCCAAACAGCATCTTTTCCAAGCAACACAGTTTGAAATAATTGCAAGTCTCCCCACGCAAAGCCGGCTTCGCAGCTCTGTAAATACAATGTCCACATTCTGTAAAACTGCTCATCAAACATATCAACGACTTCGTTTTTATGACTTTCTACGTTGGCATTCCAATGATGAAGTGTTTTTGCGTAGTGCTGCCACAAATTCTCGCAATCAACGACCTGCAAATGAACATGGGATGCGCCTGCGATAATTTCTCGCAATAATGGGATATACCCTCCCGGGAATATATATTTTTGAATCCATGGATCCTGTCCTGAATTTTCATCGTTTGTTGCCCCGATAGTATGCAGAAGCGAAACACCCTCGTCACTTAATAGTCGCTTCCATAATGCGAAGAAACGAGCGAACTGCGCACGCCCCACATGCTCGAACATACCAATGCTAATAATGCGATCAAATTTCGTGTTCATCGGTAATTTCTGCAATTCCCTCCAGTCCTCCACGATTACATGCACCCGATCTTCAATACCAAGCTTTTTTGCCTTATCTAAAATAAATGTTGCCTGCTCTTTTGCCGGAGTCACCCCGGTTACATTTGCGCCATAATACAATGCCGCATGAAATAATGCTCCTCCCCACCCGCATCCGATATCGAGCATCGTCATTCCTTTCTCGAGACGGATTTTTTTGCAGACTAAATCATTTTTCTGATACTGTGCATCCTCCAGACTATCGTCGTCGTGGAGAAAATATGCGCACGTGTATGTTCGAGTGGTATCGAGCCACAATCCATAAAAATCGTTCCCAATATCATAATGGTGCTGAGCATTGTTTACGCCGCTGGAAATAGAGATAGGCAAAAATCGAAGCCATCGCCTTATTGTCCGTACAAACCCGGGGACGATATAGGGACTTTGCTGAAATCCTTGAAACAATGCCATAATGTCTCCCTCTACAACGGCTTCTCCGCTCATATATGCTTCTCCGAACCCAAGAGACGGCGATAAGGCAATCTTATCAAGCGTATACTGCCCTTTTAGAATTACTTTCAGATTTCCTTCTCCGTTACCAATTTTCGCCTCTTTCCCGTTAGAAATAAGGGTAAATACTGGCCCATTCCAGTGCTTTTTTAATCTCGAGACAATAAATGTGTCTAAAAACATACGGGTAATTATAATGCAAAGTGCACTCGGTAGGAATCGAACCTACGACCCAAGGGTTAGAAACCCTTTGCTCTATCCGCTGAGCTACGAGTGCGTTTCTTGTTTTTAGCACAAATTGTGCTATATTGCGAGCACCCTTCGACTTCGCTGAAGGTGAATATGGCGGCTATAGCTTAATGGCAAAGCTCCGGGTTGTGGTCCCGGCGACGAGGGTTCGATCCCCTCTAGCCGCCCTTTGACAGACAAAAAGACAACAAAAGAGCTTATTGCAGAACGACCAACACCGGAAGCGCTTGCTACCATGCCAAGAACACCCATTATCGTTATTGCGGATAATATTCGGAGCCTTGATAATGTGGGACTGCTATTTCGATTATGCGAGCTTGCGCGAGCAGAATTGCTTGTATTGGCAGGATATACTGGATATCCACAAGCTTCTGACGATACTCGCCACAAAAGCATCATTAAGCGACATACAGACAGAATTACCAAAACTGCAGTCTACTCCCTGCCATATCAACCATGGATTCATGAGGAAAACCCCGTTGAGTTTATAAAAAATAAAAAAACAGAAGGATACTGCGTAGTAGCTCTCGAGCAAACAACTACAAGCATTCCCTATTTTGAAGCAAACTACACACTGCCAACCATTTTAATTGTCGGGCATGAGCGGTTCGGCGTTCAAAAAGAATTACTTGAATTAGCAGACACTTTTATAGAAATCCCCATATTAGGTCTTGGCAATTCACATAACGTCGCAACTGCAACGGGCATCCTGCTATCAAATATCCTAGAAAAAACTGGACAATATAGTAAAAATACTGGAATATCATAACACGCACTCGTAGCTCAGCGGATAGAGCATCTGGCTTCGGACCAGAGGGCCGGGGGTTCGAGTCCCTCCGAGTGCACCAATAAGTAAGCTATCTCGCCAATGGCAATTTCAATTCAAATTCGAGTCCAGACGAGTCTTTGCGCTGCTTAAAGGCGAGATTCCCGCCAAACTCACGAGCTATCATTCGAGATAACGAAACTCCAACTCCGATACCGTCTGCATCGTATTGATTGGCATAGCTACCGCGGGCAAATGGAGTAAATACGCTCATGACATCATCTTGCTTCAAACCAACCCCTCTATCTTGAATGACGATGCGAACATGCGTCTTACCTTTTAATACAGCCACATTCACTAATCCGGGAGTAATTGTATACAAAATTCCATTTTCGATAAGATGAGTCAAAGCGATCACTAACAAGCTCTTGTCTACTTTTACTGGTGCATCTTCGCAATGCATTTTTTGCAATATCTCAACATTCCGCGCGATAGCCAGTGGTCGCAACTTTTCTACAACATCATTAACAATAGTACATGTATCATATACGCGCTTTTCTTGCGCAATAGGGCCTTGCCCAGCACGAATGGTTAAAAAGACGTCCCGTACATTCTCCAAAAGAACTTTTGTTCTCGTATCCATGCGTTTTAATTTTAAACGAAGTTCTGCCGGCATTGATTCCGATTCACGAACCAGATACGCAATATCTTCTTCTAATGACATAATCGGCTGTTCCAGCTGCGTTGCTACTCGAGATAACCTTCGATGTTCCTTCTTGTCCTCCTCTCGCGATTTTCCTTCCGCGAATAAAATAATAACCAACCCCCCAGCAATACATATTCCTACCGCCAAAGGAAGAACGGGGAAAAAATCTCCTGCAAATAATGAGCGGACGAGAAAATACAAATTTGCTGCAAAGAGCACGGATGCCGCTCCGTATAAAAAGGAGTGAATAATAGTGTGTGGGGATCTTTTATTTATCATAAAGAGCTGATTACCACTATATTACCATAGGTATCTATACGAAGTCAGGAAGCGCAGTTGCAAGTTGTTCTCGATACTGCAGCGCTTCCGCCAAATGCTTTACCGCAATGCGGTCCACTCCTTCCAAATCCGCAATCGTAAGAGCTACTTTTAATAATCTATGAAGCCCACGTGATGAAAGCTTAAATCTATTTTGCGCTTTAATAAGGAGCGATCTGCTCTCCGGATTCAAGACGCAATATTCCAAAAGTTCACTTGGTCGCAATTCAGCATTTACCTTTCCTTGTCGTTGCCACTGCCTTTCGCGCGCCCCTTTCACATGCAAGGCATATTCTCGCGAGGACATCCCCGATCGCTCATTCGACAATAACTCTTCTGCGGGGACATCGTTCACCAATACATGCAAATCGAATCGATCCAGCATTGGGCCGGATATTCTTCGCTGGTAGCGAATAATGTCATTAGCTGAGCATGTACACGATTTCCTCTGACTTCCCACAAAACCGCATGGGCAAGGATTCATCGCCGCAACAAGCATTGCTCGTGCAGGAAATCTAACCGTATGTGCGGCGCGCGAAACAGTAACCATGCCGTCTTCAATAGGTGCGCGTAATTGCTCTAAAACAGTTCTTGGAAATTCGGGGAGCTCATCTAGAAATAGCACGCCGTGATGCGCAAGCGTTACTTCTCCGGGCTTCGGCATCGTACCCCCTCCTACCAATGCGGCACTTGAAGCGCCGTGATGCGGGCTGCGAAATGGCCTTCGCTTCATTAAACCGTCCCCACCTTGCAATAGCCCCGCTATTGAATAAATTGATGTAACCGTAAACGACTCTTCTCTGCTTAACTGAGGCAATATTCCAACCATAGCGCGCGCAAGCAATGTCTTGCCAGTACCCGGCGGTCCAATCAATAACCCGTTATGACCGCCCGCTGCACAGATAACGAGCGCGCGCTTTGCATGCTCTTGTCCGCGAATCTCATCCATATCTATCTCTGGCTTTACTTCATCTTTTTCCACAGAAGCGCCATCCCAATCGCCTGCCATATACGGCTGCACAGTATTGTCAGTAAGACTGGATACAAGCTGACTCAACGAATCTACGGAATAAATTTCTACTTGATCGGCAATCTCCGCAATTTCTCTCTCATTATCCTTCGGAAGATACAATCGCTTTACCCCGCTCCTGATTGCAGCAAGAGCTATAGGCAGCGCTCCGTGCACAAAACGAATACTACCGTCCAACCCCAGCTCGCCAATCAACCAAGAAGATTCTAGAATATCTTTCTCTACCCGCACTTGTCCGCTCGCGCACAAAAACCCTATCGTAATAGGAACATCATACAAAGAACCTTCTTTCTTCAGGCTTGCAGGAGCAAGAGAAACAATGGTTTTTCTCCTAGGGGGCGTATACCCAGAATTCGTAAGAGCGGCGATCATGCGCTCTCGAGATTCTTGAATCGCCTTATCTGTTAACCCGACGAGCGTGAAGCTGGGCAATCCCTGCAATACATCGACCTCAACATCGACGCACAATGCGTCTATTCCAAATACTGCTGCAGATTTAATGTGTGCTGGCATGCGATCGTGTAACGTCTCTATTCTTTATCATACCCCACGCAATCCAAAAAACGCCACAACATAACGCAATGTCAGCAACGTTTCCTTGCCAGCTTCCAATACTAATCGGATCAATAACAGCTCCATATATAACACGATCAATCATATTACTACCTCCTGCTGCGAGCATAAGCATAATAGGGGCAATAAAATATCGAGAGTTAAGACGCCACAGGATTATCGCAAGGCTTCCTGATGCAAAGAATACAAGTGCATATAGAAAAAGTGCATGAACTGGCAACGCAAAAGCAATCCCAGGGTTTCTATTACTTGCATCTACAAAAAAACGAGCAATCGCCTCAATAGAGCGAATACTCGTTAAAAAAAATATAAAATATAGTACAGCCTTTTTATACAACAAGTGTCGTGGCTGCAGGATTTGCCCTCAATCGATTTTCCGGAATCATCTCCCCAGACTCCGTTACACCGTATGTGCCAGCGCTTATACGATTAAGTGCATCCTCAACCTCATCAAGGCGTTCCTTTGCTGCCGACGTTACAGCACTCATGGACTGATAATTTTCAACCTCCGTTGCATTATCTTCGTCATTGCGACCATAGTCCGGGAAACTAGAATCCTCGCTCAACTCTCCTAGCATAAGAGCCTTTTCGCTCTCCAGCCTTGCTTTCATTTCGTTTATAAAATCTTGTGTGTGCATAATGTATTTAAATTGTGAAGGCCGATTGCTGTGGCCGAATAAAGAATATTGACCTGCGATCGGCCTTCGAGCTCGTGCTTACAGCAATTTCAGGCAGGTGATTAATGACATCTAATCGATATCAGCAAGCACCTGCCCTCAATAGCATTTTGTTAAGCAAGAACTATGTGCATCATCCTATGTCCTGCTCCATAGAATACTCCCCCACTATAATTGCGGTTCCAGTTACATGCGATTGAATAAATCAACACGCATATAGCGCAACCTTCTCCGCGATATAAAGTTCAAAGGTACAAACTTGTTTCTTTTTTTTGTGTTTATATATGTGGCCAATGCAGATTGGCTCGTCCTCATAGTGTGGGCATGCTTCGGTAAGGAAGCACGACCAGAGTGATTTACCTCCCTCGTCACGCCCCCCTACCTGCCTTTCCGTTATCTCTTATTCAGTTGTAAAGGTTCTCTGCTCCCTTGCTGTGATCCTGATTGCACTTCGCGGGCTTCTCTCATCAGGATCATCTTTTGTTTTGTTTGTTTGTGTTATTTCTCAGTACCCTTACTGAGCGATGTTGTAATTATAGCAGTTTTTTACCCCCAGGTCAAAGCAAAATAGGCTTTTTTTGTACACATTTGTTGTACATCAGTATGCACCCGATATCATAAGGCTTTTATCGTCACCGGAGAACCAAATCTTTTGGAATGCATTTTCCTGCAGAATATTTTTTAATGCTTCTGCATCACCGCTCCCCCAAACATTCCTATTACCTTCTTTTAAATTCTGAATTGCCTTTTGCGCAGCATCCAAACTTGTTGCAATATCGATACCTCCCAAAGAATTGCTGCACATAAATAATTGCTCGTCATACCCAACGGCTTTTTCACAATTCGTATCATCTGTCTTTTCAAAACTAATCGTAGGATTTGCGGGAACATATTCATGACCCACAGTACCATCTGGTAATAAAAATCCTTTTCGAATTGGATGCCTTGCCCCTTGCTCAGATTGAATGTACTTCACAACGCTATCCCGAAAGCCGCTGGCACCCCCTGTTACTCCCATAGCGATATCATTGCCATGGGTAAAAATTCCTACAAGACTATCTGCGGGAATTCCACCTAGTAGAGATGGGCTTGTTTTCGTAAAATGAAATCGCTGATCTATAGTAGCAGTAATTGCAGACGTAAATTCCTTCGGCAGGAATCTCATTATTCCTCTTTGTATAGCAACGTATAATGTATCATTTTGCATGGAAACCAGAGGAGTTTCGCTATCGATTATTTTTATAAATTGCTGCGAATTGTATCCAAGAGAAATGCGCACCTCATGCTTTTTCTGATCTCCGTATACGGCAAACCCACTCTCAACAGAAGCAAACCCGGGGATTCCTTTGGAGAAAAACAATGGATTAGCTGATAAGCCGTGTTGAAATACTGCGGATAACTCCGCACTTACACCGCTCACAAGACTGGCACTCCTTTCGTTTTGATTTTCTTCAATAGAGCCATTTATCTGCCTTTTCCCTATAACTATCCAACCAATTCGAGATGTTTTCCAACCCACATTGCTTAATGTGCTTGTGGCTCCAAGCTGACTTTGCAATGTTGGTATACCAACAACATATTCAACGGTCCTATCCTGAAGATACACAAGTCGACTAAAGGTATTGGGCGAAAAGTGGAGATAAGAACCTGCGACAGGAAGAACAGTATTTTTTATCATCTTTTCAATATTATTATCCTGCTTGTATCCAACCTCAACAACACCCTGAGAGGCGCCTAATACTCCCCGCAAAAACCAAAGAGACGTAGTGCTCGCCGAAATAGCCACTAATAGAAAACTAAACGTTGCTATATAGAGCAAATAAGAATATCTTGAAATCATTTTATAAATTCTACCGTTGCGTGAGTATGAATACCAGTATTATCACCCTTTGTAGAAACAATGATAGATGCTTGCGAGTGTAATTGCCCCGCAGGGATAAGGCTCAGCATCGCTGGGTCCGCAATAGTTCCCGCAATCATATTATAAGGAACAAAGGATTTTGCTTTTTGAAGCAGCGTATTCCACGGACTATTCGATACCATTGCACTTCCAGTACCTAGCGCCATTGCGCCAAGCGCCTGCATCCCCTCTCTCGAAGATGCAATTAGTATGTAGTTATCTCCAATAGTATAGTCTAGTGCGGACGTTTGTCCTTCGAGGTTTGTATACCTTATAGGAATTGCATTGTAAGAGCCGTCCGCAAATACAATCTGAGAGCCAAGCGCTCTTCCTGTAACGAATGGGGCAAATGAAGTGAGCAGCTGCTCTATGATGGGATCGCTGTACCCTTTGTGAGGCTTTAATGTGTCGGGAATCTGTATAATAAGGCCTGTATCAGGAACACCATCTACACCCGTGCGAACATAGAGTGCATATGGGGTACTTAGCTTAGCGATATACTGCTGAATTGCAGGCTCGCTAAATATATGGGTATCAAATACGGAATGGGTTTGCTGAAACTCAGCGATGTCATTTGAAAAATTTTCACCTACCCGCAAAAATGATGCATCACCAGGAACGAGCGCCGTTAGCTGAGTCGTGTCTGGGGTAACCCCTTCAGGTACAGCAATTTCAGATAGCGCATATTCCCCTTGCACCGCCCCATCTCCGCTCACCTGGTTAACATCAAATACTATTTGCTGACGATCTATTCCTAAATTTGCAGGTAGGGACAATAGCTGAGGAATCAAACTCGAATTAATAATATATCTTGCAACAAAGCCACTTCCAGGTAATAACGATGCATTTGGATTGTTAGAATAATTACCCCGATCAATGTCTGCAGTATAATCATCAATAGTAAGTTCGTGCACAATATACCAGCCTCCTTTTTCTGCATATTTTATACCTTGTCCTTCCTGAAGATACTTTGTCGTTTGTGAGGTTTTTGGAATCACCGTAAAAGGTGTGGAATTATTTGCAAGCACAAAATAATATACCGACTGAGCATCTGTTGAGGTTAAGAGAGTTGTAGGATCTGCGTTTTTAAACACCTGAGAGGCATCGCCGCCATTACTCCAATACGAACTAATGACAGCTCGATTCGCATCACTAGAAGCGTCATACGCAACAACAGCAACAACGTCACTAGGAATCACTTCTGTAATAGGAAGCGGTGATGCGCTATTCATAGCAACATCTCCCTTACTGAGGAATGTTGAATACCCGAACCAAGCACCGGCGCCTATAACGCAGAAAAGCAAAATAATACCTCCTACGAGGATACCTTTTTTAGCCGGATTCTTTTTTGGCATTGGACCAAGTTCTTTCTTGAGAGTCTTCCCAGAAATGCCCGCAGCAGAAAGTTGCTGTTTTTTTAATCCAGCAACATCATCCTGCATTGTGCGAATAGTGATCCCCTCCTCCATCGCATTTTATTGTACTACTTTTTAGTCGCTTTGTGTGAAAGATTTATTCTTCCCATTGCATCCACCTCAAGAACAACAACGGGTAAAATATCTCCAACCTTTACAATGTCCGCAAGATTTTCGATACGCTCGTCCTGAAATTGAGATATATGCACTAAGCCATCGGTATTCGGCACCAGCTGTACGAAGGCTCCAAAATCCATAATCTTTACGACCTTGCCCTCAAAACGATCACCCGCTTTAATCACCCGAGTAAGATCATCAACCATCTTCTTCGCCTTTTCCATTGCGTCTCCGTCGTTTGTAACTATAGACACTAGTCCATCATCTTCAACTGATATACTTGCGCCCGTTTGTTCAATAATTTCGTTAATATTCTTCCCCTTCGGACCGATCAAGTCACCTATCTTGTCGACAGAGATCCGCATCGTATGAATTCGTGGAGCGTATTTCGATAATTCCTTTCGCGGCTCTGCGAGAACCTTATTCATTTCTCCCAAAATATGCATCCTTGCATCCTTTGCTTGCTGCAGGGCTTTTTCAAGAATCTCTCGAGTGAGGCCGATGACCTTAATGTCCATTTGCAGCGCAGTAATCCCGTTTTTCGTACCAGCAACCTTGAAATCCATATCCCCTTTTTCATCTTCCATTCCGGCGATATCCGTTAATACTCTATATTTCCCCTTTCCATCAGACATTAAGCCCATCGCAATACCTGCAACAGGGTTCGTAATAGGTACACCTGCATCCATTAACGCAAGAGATGATCCGCATACGGAAGCCATCGACGATGACCCGTTACTTTCCAACACTTCAGAGAATAACAGCATCGTATAGGGCCATTGCTCGTATTCCGGAAGAACAGCATATAATGCACGCTCAGCGAGAGCTCCGTGGCCAATCTCGCGTCGTCCGGGACCTCGGCTTGGGCGAATCTCTCCTACAGAAAACGCTGGAAAATTGTAATAATGAATATATCGCTTCTTTGCCTCGCTCCTAATCGTATCCACTATTAAAGCATCATCTGGTCCACCAAGCGTAAGCACTGTGAGCACTTGAGTATCACCCCTTCTGAACAAGCCGGTACCGTGCGCACGAGGAAGAACGCCTGCGGAAATTGTTAGGGGCCGAACCTGAGTGAGCGCCCTACCGTCACTACGCGCATCGCTATCGAGCACTCGATCTCGCGTAACCTTTCCATGAAGTATATGAATAATACCGCGCACTTCATGCTCAGAAATGAGCTCTTTTTCTTCGTCAGACATATGCTCAAGCACATGCGCAACAACATCTCGCTCAGCCTGAGCAATGTCATCCTTTCCTTTTGATAAAGATAGTTTGTCTGTTAACAAAGGCCTAGATAGCTCTTCTATCTTTTGAGTATGCTCGTCATTTTTCTTTGCAAAGATCGCTTCTTCCATTATCGGCGCCACTTGCTTTTGAAGCTCACTCAATAAATCAACAACCTGCCCTATCCCCTTTTGCCCAACCTCAATCGCATCAAGAACGGCATTCTCCGGAATCTCTCGAGCGCCTGCCTCTAACATAGAAATATCCTTCGCCGTGCCGGCAAGCAATAGATCAAGCTTACTTACCTGTCGCTGCTCCATGGTCGGATTAATGACATATTCTCCATCGATCATTCCAACACGCGTTGCGCCTAGGGGTCCTTCCCAAGGGATGCCGCTTACCATCAATGCGCCACACGCAGCGATCATAGCCATAACATCGGGATCATTGGCACCGTCGTATGACAACACGGTCAAAACAACCTGAACATCGTTAATCATGCCTTTCGGGAATAATGGCCGAATGGACCTATCGATTAATCGCGCTGTTAAAATTGCATCGTCATGAGGCTTTCCTTCTCTCTTCATAAAGCGACTTCCTTTTATTTTCCCTGCTGCATAAAACTTTTCATCATACTCAACAAGAAGCGGCAAAAAATTCGCATCAGGAGACATCGGCTTTCCCATCGTTGCAGTACCCAACACTATCGTCTCTCCGCATTGCACAAGCACAGACCCGCCTGCCTGGCGGGCAAGCTCTCCCGTACTAATACGTATCTCCTGAGCACCAACAATACCAGAAACTTCTTTTTTTGATTCGTTATTCATATGTAGATCGCATCGCTACTCCCTCAATATGCATATCTTCAGGATTTTATCCGCTTACGATAGGCGGGCAAAAGTCTAAAGATATTGCTGAAGTTTGCGAATGCGTATTGTTTAAGAATGATCATATATCGCCGTACAACGCACCGCGACACGTGGCATGCTTATGACAATATTTTTACTGTTCTTTTCGGACGCGAAGTTGGTCGCTTTGCATCTTTGATTAAAAACTGATCAATCTTACTTGATAAATCAAAGAAACCGTCAGCAGATTCAATTAAATTTTTAGACGTACTCTCTCTAAAGCTTACCACTTCAACACGAAGCCCTTTTTCTTTTGCAAACTCAACCATAGGGACAAAATCACCATCACCACACACTAATACGGCCACGTCGATTTTCGGTTCTAGCCGCAACACGTCAGTTGCAATCCCTACGTCCCAATCGCCCTTCTTTTGCCCGCCCATAAACGTCTGCAATGGCTTCGTTTTTACTTCAAACCCTTGAGCAGACAATGCATCATGGAATTCTTCCTCATGAGCCTCTTCCGTTGTAATGCCGTACGCAATTGCCCGTACAAGCTGCCTGCCGGATACTGCTTGCTCTAACACATTCTTAAAATTAACTTTCCGTGCATGGATAGCACGGGCGGAATAATACATATTCTGAATGTCTACAAAAACCCCTACTCTCTGTTGAGGAAATTGTCCGGGCGCGCTCACACCTGCTTGATGCCTAATTTCTTCGTAAGCGCTTGATATCTCTTTTCGTCCTGACGCTTCAAATATGATAGTAGGCGCTTTCGCTTGCTTACCATCCCGAGCAACCCTCTTCGGCTGTGATGATCCTTCTTGTTTTTCTTCAAATGCCCAGCAAGCTCTTCGATCTTTTCAGAGAAAATAGCAATCTGAACCTCCGGAGAACCCGTGTCTTCAGTGTGAAGTTTGAACTTCTTGATAATGGTTTGTTTCCTTTCTTCAACTTTGCTCATATCCTCATATCGTACATAGTTCCCTAAAAAAGTAAAGAGGATATACTATAAATACATGGAAACATCCCTTTTAGACCTTCGAAACGACTTTTTGGAAAACCTGGAGATCGGACAGGGTCGATCGCATAAAACGGCAAAAAACTATGACTACTACCTTCGAACATTCTTTAACCAACAAGCCATCTCTAGCATAGAAGATATCACCATTCACTCTATTCGCCTGTTTCGCAGATGGCTCCATGAAGAGGCGGGGTCCGGCAATGGCGTTGCCCTCCCTACACAGAATTACTACCTCATAGCTATCAGGCAATTTTTAACCTACGTAACAAAGCAAGATATCGCCTGCTTGGCCCCAGAGCGAGTTGAGCTTGCAAAGCTGCCAGAACGAGACGTAGATGTGCTGTATCCGGAGGAAATCGACTTACTCCTCTCCTCCATGAGCGGGTCATCTATCGAGGATCTCCGTGATTTTGCTCTACTTTCCCTGCTCTTTTCTACAGGAGTTCGCATTTCCGAAGCAGCTCAGCTGGATAGAGATGATATTAGAGAAAGTTCAAACGAAATTCCCGTGCGAGGAAAGGGCAATAAAATCCGAGTCGTATTTTTATCAAAACCGGCTTTTACCGCAATTAGCGCATATGTCGCCCAGCGGAAAGACATTGACCCAGCGCTATTTATCCGGCACAAGAAAGGCATCGGGGACCAAGAAGACCTACGCCTCAGCACACGAACAATGCAAAGAATTATTAAAAAACGAGCAGTAAACGCTGGAATTACCAAAGATATTACTCCGCATACCCTTCGGCATTCATTTGCAACAGATTTGCTGCAAAATGGAGCAGATATACGGCACGTACAGCAATTACTGGGCCACTCATCGATTACAACTACACAAATCTATACTCACCTTACCGACACTCACCTACAGTCTATTCACGACAAGTACCACCACTCAAAACAAGATTAGCTATTCAAGAACATCGATTGCGCACGGGAGTTTTATTGTTCTCTCTGAATGCAACAGGGTAATCCCCGCCCGATTCCACATAAACGCTCTTGGAGAGCCTTCAATGTCCATATCCATACGATCTACAAGGCCATAGCGTGCAAACACCTTATCAACGAGCCACTCGTTAATCATGGCATGAAGCGCGGATTGCTCATAAGCCCCTAAGGCATTTTCTTGTTGCCACAATGGTCGAAACGCGCGAACGACATGCCAAGCAAATTCATCAACGCTATGCGCCTGTCCAACGGAAGTATGTTCAAGCAATTCCCAAATCATCGGCAAGTATTGCTGAAATACTGCCAAATGAGATTGCATGCCATATGCGTATTCCTTCCAATCCAGGTGATACATGTCGATATGCCACACCATGTAATACTGCGCCGATAGTGGAAGTGCTTGAAAGCGGTTGTATCGAGACTTCACTACCCGTACCTCGTTCTTCACAATACGAACCAATCGAAGCTCTTCTACAATTGCAGACGCCCGGCGAACATTCATACCATCCCCCGCAAATACACTCAATGTGTCCGCAATTCGCTGCTCTTCAGAAGCATGAAGCACTCCGGTTATCAATAATTCGTTGGCGCGTGCAGGGCGTTCAGCTAATTCCTGCAATAGCCCGTGAACTTCCATAAGCGCGTCAGACAGCATGACATCCTGACTCATAATAAATAAATTCAAATTTGCAGGAACATTCGGATGAAGTTCGAACCATACTTGAGATACGTGTTTATTCCATTTTTCTTGGAGAGCACTGTCTTGAACATGTAAAAAATTCACCACCTCGTACATCGCAGTAGCACTATCTGGAGCATTCCTAATAATGTCTATCATCCTCGTAAGATCGTCGCCATCTCGCCCGCTCAATTCGAGCAATGCGTGCATATGCACCAAACTGCGCTCATTTCTTGTTCCTCGAATTGGATGGGTCATATCTATGGTTAAGTGTGCTCGGATGAAGAGCAATTGTCTACCCTATTGAATATACGTCTCTTTTTTGCGTATTTTAGGCAAAATACTATATGAACACTTTTAGTACTCATATAAAAATGTGATGGAAATAAAAAAATCAGCCGGGACACAAAGCGTGTACCGACTGAGAACTGATCAAAACGAGCAAACTTACGTAGACGGAGGCGAATCGGGAGAAGGTCCTCCTGCAGGAGAACGACCCTTTGGCTTCCTCCCTCCAAAAGGAGCATTTTTTTTGGGCAATGGCTTCGCCACTGGCCCGCTCCCCGGAGGCTTGCAGGCAACCGCTCTCAGTTCATCCCCCGCATCAATAACTGCCTCTGCAACCTGAGCAGGACTCACTAGATCGTTTCCTTCGTCATCGGAAGGAATATCGATCCTGAGTACTCCCGACTCCCCAATTCGAATCCCTTGAGACAATCCGCGGAATTCTTTTCCTTTCAGGGAATTCTTGATGGACTTCAACTCCTTCTCGTGCTCTTTATCGTTTTTCAAAAGCACTTGCATCCCAGTCCCCACATCCTCAAGAGTGGTTGTGGGAGTGTCGCCGGATTCTGCCGGCTTAGCACCCTGGCCGCATCCTACAACGAGCACCAGCATCACTAGCAAACACAATACGTAGCGGTTCATTCCTCGGATTCCTTGTCTTTGGTTTCTTGATATTCCTCCAGCGCACGCTGAAGCGAACTTTTCTGCTTTTTCGGAGAAGCCTGGGCTTTTTCCGGTTTCGTAACAGCACTGCTTTTCAGAGCAATGCTCTCTCGGATAGCTTCGCGGTTGTAGATCATCGCACCCATCGCAACTACTACCGCTAACAAGAAAGCAATTTTCCAAATCCGGCCCCAAACAGAAGCCACCGTCAGGCGTGGCGACACTGCCGCTTCAGGCGCAACCGTAGCTGCGACTACCGGCTTCTTCGCCAGATCGTCTTTCAGCTTTGCGACCTCGCCATTCGCTTTGCCAAGATCGGCCACCGCCTGCTGCTTTTCCTGGAGCAGCTTTGCGTTATTGCTTTCCAGCGCGTCGAACCGCTTCTTCAGCTCGCGATATGGCCTGTTGACTTCGTGGCTGGGATCTTGATGCATCGCATCCATGAAACACGCGATCGTAAATTCATACAGATCGACAAGCCTCCACAACTCCTCTGTGGTAAAGTTGTCCAGATCCTCCACCTTCGGCTTCTGATTTACCGGCAGCAGCTTGTTGGCGATCAGTGTCTGTGCGATTCGAAGCGCACACGTGCGGCTCGTACCCACAAAGTCCACCAAGAACCACTGATCATCCTCCTGTCGGAGCCAGTGATCATCGCCTAGCATTCCAGCTTCCAGAATCGCCTGCAGCTCCTCGCTTGGAACGTTGGCGAATTCTTTCCGGAGAGTAGCATCCTGCACACCCGCTTCCCCCCACCGAATAAACCTCTCCTGCACCTCTTCGACCGTCAGCTTGTTAGCCACATGGGCCTCCTTTTCGTCTGTAATACAGATTGTTGAAACATCATTCCCAATTCCGAACCCCGAATTATAAACAGAAAATACCGTACTTGTCAAATATATTTACTCATGATATAGTCGCTAGTTATGAAAATTTTATTCATCGGCAACCCACAGCAGCAGCAAGAAAAAAATCGTATGAACGCGCTTATAGCCCAAACATCCCAAAACGGGCACATAGTATCAGACCAATATAATGGCTTTATAAAGAATATTTTAGCAATTCTCAGTATTCCGTTCACAAAAACGAACACTATTCATGTTCATACGTTTCAAGGGGCAATGTTGCTCAATTTCTTACAATTCATGGTGCCAAATCAGACAACTATGACCTGGACACTATCCTCCCTGCCGACCTTCTCTTCGCATTTTCAAACAAAACTTTTTCAAGTTTATTTACAATTTCTCACCAAATTATTTGATCGCATAGTGGCTCCGACAAGAACATTGCAGTATCAACTCCTTGCAATCTACGGAATTAAGTCATTATATATACCAGACGGCTATACTAAGCCAATTTTAAACGATATTCAACCTCGACAGTACAGCCTGAGAAACAACCAATTTGGCGTTATTTTGAGCAACTCCATTGATACTATTTCAAGCATTGCAAAGCTCTATAAGGCTGTAAAATCGAAGAAAAAATTGGTTGTTTTTTGCGAAAGCCCATCAAAAGAGTTTAAAAAGCTACTCAAAGACTATCCATTCGTCACCCCATTCGCCCTCCCGATGACCAGCCGAGGGGCTCAATCTATCGTAAGAACGGCAGGATTCGTCATAATTGATGACCCATCATTTTCGCCACTTTTACTTCAGGCAATGGACGCAAATCGCGTCGTTATAGCCACCACAAGCCCGTATATCGAAGAAATACTGGGCACAGCAGGGTTTTACTATCATATAGACGATACGGCTCACCTAAGCGATTTAATGCAGAAATCAGTTAAAAATGCGCTCATTCCAAAATACAGCCCTTCCCTACGAGCAACGCATCATTTTACCTGGGAAAAGACTGGGCTCGAATACGAGCATGTATATATGCGAAAAACGATAAAATACGTGCCTTTTGATTCAATAATCTCAAAAAAAGCCTTCCAAACCGCGCACTAACCTTGTAGTATAGGTGAATCCTCGCAGAAGCGAGCGATCAGCGGATGTGGCGGAATTGGCATACGCGCATGGCTTAGGACCATGTGGGGAAACCCGTGGAGGTTCGAGTCCTCTCATCCGCACTATAATAAGTTTGACAATTTCATATTTATAGTGTATATATACCACTAGTGTTGGATGATTATTTCGGCTGATTACAAGCCCCTTAAAAAAGGAATACATGATGAAAGCAGTCCACTTCGTGATGAACGTAGCCTTGATTACATTATTCGTGCTTGCATGGGTGTTCGTACCGGAATTATTCATTTTCGACCCATCAGCTATCGTAGCATGGCATATTTTCATGTCTGCGATCGCAATTGGCGAGTTTGTAATTTTGGCGCTCCACACAACACGAATAGATCGAATTATCGTTATCGTGTATTTGGGGGATGCATATGCATGCTATTCAAGACTCGGCAAAGGAAGAGCGGGGTTATTCGACTCAGGAATTGCGTGGGTTTTCCCCTACCCACTAAATCAAGCTGTCTACTTACCCACCACGCAATTCACATCACCATTCACGACGACCCAAGCAAATACGCTTGCTGACGAGAATTACCCCTCGGCACCAAATTCCATTTATCTGGAAATCACGTCTGCAATGAGCGACAATCCGAAAGGCATGCAAATGCTTTTCACAAAGATTCCGCTTCATCGAGGGCCGGGGGGGTATCGCAAAGACCTGGCAGTTCCGCACGAGGTTCAATATTTGGAACGCTTCAATACCACAACGGGCGCGCCAGAATACAAGCCGTATGACGTTCCTTGTATTGCACACATCTTCTCTGAGGAGTTGGAACCGGCAGTGAGCGAAGCTGCAAACCGAACACTTCCAACAGTTACCCAGAAACAAGCGCTCGACAATGACCCTATTATTGAAGTGCGCTTAATGCTTAATCTCGTAGGGACCATCTTCGAAGAAGCCGGATTACTCCAATTTACCTTTGTAAATGGTGTTCGTGACAAAAAAACTCTCTGGGAGAAGCTTGAAGAAGAGTCAAAAAAGACTACTGACAGGAGACACATCGAGGATTTTGTGCGGGCCGACATCGGCCCCGCCCTTACCCTCTTTGACTTCAACGTGAAGCTCGTATTTCCTGCTGACCCCGAAGTTGCAAAGGCGATGTCTGCTGAAGCAAAGGCAAAATTGCTTGCAAAAGCAAGAATTGCCGATGCAGAGGGAGAGAGGGAGGCATTAGAGCTTATCGGGCAAGGGCAAGCTGCCTTTGCTAAAGAGCTAGCTGCTCAGGCAGGAACACCAGCAGGCCGATATGCGATCGCTGCCGAGACACTTCAAAAATTGCCTCAAGGAACAATTCTAACGGCAGGAGGAGATGTTGTAGGCTCCCTTGCATCGAAATTATTAAAAGGTTCAAAATAACAACCGAACCAAAGGAGACGGTCTAGATGGCGCCAATTGCAATTACGTTAACCGTGCTAGCAATCTTGTTCGTAAGCTTTGCGATCTGGACGCGAGCTCAATCAGGCAAAGCAGGACACAGAAAGCCTGCACCCGCTACACCACCTGCAGGTACGCCTACTGCTGCTCCTGCAACAAGCTGGTGGAAAGAATTGCTCAACAAGACACTTGTCGAGCCTTTAAAAAAGGCTCCGATATACACAGTTGCTTGGTGGGCGCTATGCTTGTGGGTCTTATCCTTGGTTTTTCCATGGATATACCTAGGAGTTGTGCAAGTTACTTATGCCAACACAAAACTTTGGCAGAATGCTCACGCACCTGCCTCCGCACCGAAAAAACAGTTGGCACCAGCTGTTGCTCGACGAAACGAGAACGGAGACCGGTACAAGTTTTTCGTGGAAGGTCCGCGAAAACATGGATGGAAAATCATCCCTGCGAAAGTAGATGTTGAGGTTCCCTTAGATGGACGGCCTCGGTATCTGGGCATTAACCTTGCTTTTTTGGGAGGATCCCGAATTAAGTACACATGTCCGGGGTATTGGAGCGGAGGAGAGGTGAGGTTGTTCTCACAGGCAAGCGAGCCTACTCCTCACCACTTAGCTCACGAGGAAACGATCCCGCTATACAACACGGGCTCGGTAACAGGAGGAGACGCAATTCGAATTTGGGGCGTGAAAACTTTAGGCTATCGAGGCGTATCAAACCGCGTGATAGCAGAAGTGTTCCCGCTGCCAAACCATATCCGAATCGCCACGGCGAAACGGGTATTGACGCGCAACCCGCAAAATCCTCAGGAGTGTTACGGGTACGATTGGGGAACCGTACAAGTCGGCAATGGAGCAGACTCGCCTCTGTGGCAGGTCTACATCCGCTACGCCGACATGAACGGCATCACTCTATCAGATGACCTCGTCCAACAAAAGCCTGGACAGGTAATGATCGGGGTGGTGGAAAACAACAAGTTTCGAGACGTTCTTCAGGAAGAGACCGTTGTATCGAGACCAGCAAACCTGTACGGAACATACTCTGTTCCAAGCTACGAGGAGGATCTATTCTTGCGGATCCAGCCCCCCAACGTTCCTGAGGGGGAAGTCATGATCGAAGTGATCTATGACATTGACTACACAGCAAGATGAATATAGTCGCTCTTTCAACTCGAACGAGCCCACAAGTATAAAAAACTTGTGGGCTTATTTTTTTACCCAAACAGAATGTTTGTAATTGCGGCAATTATTCCGACTACGGCGATAACGATAAGACCTATTAAAATTTTCATCTTTTGCTTTTGCTGCACAGCTGTTCTACCGGGATTCCAATTATACACAGACGCTGCGCGAAGCATTCGGTATATAAAAAATACAACAATCAAAACGTATACGATATTACTTGCAACGATGAATCCTGAATTGCTAATCATATATGCAGTATATCACTAATAAAAAACACCCCGCCAATATGGTGGGGTGTTTTTGCGATTAACATTGCTTACGCTACTGCGACAGTGCCGATAATAAAGTTTACGATAGCTGCTGATAGAGCAATAACGATAAGACCGATGATTGCATACAGAATCGTATTCTTCGCTTTCTCTGTTTCCCCTTCTTCTCCTTGGGACATGATGTATCGAACCCCACCTAACACTAAGTAGATAGAAGCTACGATACCGGAAATAACGAGTAATCCGTTAACGATTGTTAGGATCGCGGGGATGAGACCTCCTCGAGCCGTATTCGCGAATGGAATTGCTGGTTGCAACCCCTGTGCGAACGCAATAAGAGGTGAAACTGCAAGCGCAACTGCGCCTGTTGTAACGCGAACGATTGATTTGATGTTCATATACGACTCACCTCCTTCATGTTCAATATTTTATATCCAAAATATACCACAAAAATAATCAACAAACTATTTTATGGGCCCGTTGCTCCACCTTGACCGCCAGCAATATAGATAAGAAAATTAACAATCGCGGCAGATAATCCAATTAGAATAATTCCAATAACTGCGTACAGCATCGTGAGCTTTGCTTGTTCTGCCTCATGCTCATCCCCTTGCGACATTACATAGCGAATTCCGCCAAGCACCAGATAAATTGAAGCAATAATCCCTACAAGAACTAATAGCGCATTAACAATTGTGGTGATGCGCTGAACAAGCGTCGTGGAAGTTTCGCTTCCTGTACATTGAATACCAAGCTGAGAACAGTCGGAACCAGAAATTTTTGTAATCTGCGCAGCAACTGGAAATACAAACAGCGACAGAGATGTAACTGCGATAACGAATGTAGCTGCTTTTGTAAATTTAGACATAGTTATTGAGTTGCAACACTAATGACAACGTTGACGATAACGCCTGCCAATCCAACAATAATGAGGCCGATAATCGAATACAAAAGAATCGCCTTTCCCTTAGATACATTCCCCTCGTCTCCTTGAGAAGATATGTATAGGTATCCGCCATATACAAGCGAAATAAGAGCAACTGTTGCCAGTAAAGACGTAAGCCACGCGACGATTGTTTGCAAAATCTCCTTTGTAGTTTGCTGTTTATTATTGAGACCGTTCTGTCCTGCAATTTGCTTAACGCTATCAAGCCCGGCATTGAAGCCTTGCGGATCACCGCCACTCTGTGCTCTTACTGGGGCGCACGACACTCCAAACACAAAAACGGCCAATACAATTACTGGTAATAGATATTTCATATCACGTTCCCGGAGGAGGATTAACGCTACTTCCTCCCGACCCCGACGAACTTCCTCCAGCTCCTAATATCTGTGTGCTCACAATATTAACAATTGCGTATGAAAGGATTACAACGAGCAACCCTATTACTGCCCACGTAATGGTCATTTTCGCCTTTCGAACCTGTTCTTCGTTGCCGAAATCAATAATCATTCTGCCACCGGCAATAATAAGCGCAATGAGTGCAAGAAACCCGACCAAGCCAAGCATCCATTTAATAATGCCAGTAAGCACAGAAGTTATTGTCTGGTCAGCACCACCGCCAAGAGGATTTGTGATTCCGCTCGAGCTCTGTCCGACACCTTGCGCAAAAGTAATATGAGGGGCAATCGCGAAAAATAACCCTAGTATTAAAATACTTGAAATAATTTTTTTAAACCTAGTTTCCATTGCCTGCAATTATTCGCTGAAGTTGATCTTGCGCCGTCTTTAATACATCGGATACTGAAGCCCCACCAGTTGCAACGCTATCAATCATACTTGTAAATATAGCATCCGTGGCTGATATATCAAAGCGCGGCCAAGAAACTGCTTTGAGCGATTGTTGTGCAAATACTCCCATAATAGGATCAGTACTATATTGCGCGATAGAATCCCTGCGTGCAGGCGGAATAGCTTCCGACTTATTCACAGTGTCAGCGTTTTGTTGCGATGTGAGGAATCGCACAAATTGCCATGCTGCGCCAGGAGCTTTGGAGTTTGCAGATACTGCAAACGGCCAATAGCTTGCAAAAGTAGCTTGTACGATATTAGGATCTGTTCCGACTTGGGGCACAGGCGCAATTGCAAACTGCAATCGAGGATTTTTCGCACGCACTGTTGGGATTTGATAGGAATAATTGAGCATCATTGCCGTCTTCCCTTCCGAAAACGCATCTATGGAATAATCTTGCGTGGAATCCCATGTGTATACTTGCTTAGATTTGTTTGCGAAGTCGGTATAGAACGTAAGCGATCGCTCTCCTTGCGCATTCGCAATATCGATCCTCTTATCTCCGTGCGAAGTATCTAAAATCGGCAAGCCGCTCTGCATCATTAAGAGCTGTAGAATGTCCGGGGCACGATTGACGTTACTGCCCGTACCGATGGCGGCCCCGCTCTGATCAATAACGCCCAATCGAGAAACTTTCGTGATCTTGGATACGTCGTTCTGAAATTCTGTCCACGTCGTCGGCATTTGAGCAATGCCGTTTGCATTAAAAATATTCGTATTCACAAATAACGCCAATGTATCAACTGATGTAGGAAGAGCATAAATATATCCGCCTCGCACAACATCTTTTGTAACTACATCGACAAACTCGCTCTGCAACTGCGCCGGGTTAATAACAGCCAGCGGAGCAGGGCTCAAAATATCTTTGTGAACATCTACCCATGCATTGTTAATCACAAACACATCAGGACCCCTCCCTGAAGCTAAAGCCTCTAGTAAAGTTTTTTCATACGTGCCAATATCTGCAATTTTTTTATACTCTACAGCGATTCCGGTTTGGTCTTTGAATGCTCGCAAAATAGGGTCCATCGTAGAGCTATCTTCCCACAACCCCCACACAACAAGGCTGGTAGTAGTGGTGGTTTTTACAGGCGCAGGTGCGCGGCAACCAAAGCCAGCGAGAGCAAGCGCGCTTATAACAACAAGTAAAAATAGTGGTATCCGTGACGTCATATCCGTATTACGCAGGCGCTAAAACCAGCCCATAATGATAGGGGCTAGGCGCAAACTCTTTTACTAACGTAAGGCCGTTTTCTTCAGCGACTCGCTTAACATCGTCCTCGGAAATGCGCTTTTCGCTCGGGGGCCCTAAGGGAGTTGCGGACGTTGCCCACCCAACAACTGCGACGTGCCCATTAGCACCCACGATGCGGCGAGCTTCTTGGAATACTTTTTGCGGATCAGACTGATGCAGGATATTAGCAATTAATACCCAGTCCATAGAATGCTCATCGATCGGACTTCCTGGAGTATTCTCGATATTTGATCGAAATGTTTTGACGATATCGCCTAGCCCGAATTGCTGAGCTTTGTTTTCAACTTCCGCAAGCATGTCTGGCAATATATCTACTCCGATCGCCCTGCCCTTTTTCCCCACAATTCGTGCAGCGGGAATAATATAAAACCCCGCACCGCAGCCTAAATGCACAACAGATTGATTCGCACGAAGCATTAAGGCGTGCCAAAACGTATCAGGACGAATGAAGGGATTTCGTTGAGCCATATATCCCCTCTAGTATATCACAACTATGCCTCTTGTACTTCTCGCCAAATAGTAAATGTTGCAATTTTTCCACTCTTATCGGATGGTCGCATTAATCGAACGCCTTGTGTTGAACGCCCCTGCTGACTTACCGATGCCACAGACACTCGAATCACCTGTCCACGTTCAGATATTACTAATATATCAGTCGTATCAACGCTATCGGAATCTACTACTACTGCCTTAATAATTTTTCCCGTCTTTGCAGTAACTTGGGCAGTCTTAATACCCATTCCTCCGCGTTTCTGAATTCGATATTGCGATACGGGAGTACGCTTTCCGAACCCTTCACGAGTCATTACAAGAATTTCCTTTGCATCATTTGCAGAATGAATGACGTGCATCGCAACCACTTCGTCACCTTTCTTTAATTTGATTCCGCGAACGCCGGCAGCGGTGCGGCCCATTGCTCGAATATCTTTTTCTGGGAATAAAATCGCCTGACCGTCCGTAGTAACAATCATGATATTATCAGCACCCGATGATACCCCAACCCACTCGAGGGCATCATCATTATTCAACGTAATCGCCTTGAGCCCCGTACGCCTAATATTCAAGAAATCTTCTCGAGAAGTCTTTTTAATTACCCCCGCGCGCGTAACCATCACCAAGTATTCGCCTGGCTCTTCTGCATCAGGAACCTCTTGCACTGCAGTTACTTTTTCATTTGGAGATAATTCCAAGAAATTCTGAAGCGCTTGCCCTTTAGCAGCTCGCGCTGTTTCCGGAATTTCGTATGCATTCGTAGAAAATACTCGACCCTGGTTGGTAAAGAATAGAAGCTGTTTATGAGTAGTTGTTGCCAAGAAGATATCTACAACATCCTCCTCTTTAGTCGTCATCCCCTTCACGCCCTTCCCGCCACGTCGCTGCACTTGATAGGTGCTCGTCGCCAAACGCTTAATATATCCACCACGAGTGATGGTAACAACAGTAGGGTCGTCGGGAACCAAATCCTCTTGAGAGAAGTCACCCACAGCCCCTGGAATAACTCGAGTCCTTCGATCGTCTCCGTACTGCTTAATAACGCCTTCGTAGTCAGCCTTCACGAGAGCAGCAACCTTTTTAGGATCTTTCAAAATTCCTTCCAATTCTTTAATCAACGCCCTCTTTTCTCGCAATTCGTCTTCTACCTTCTGCCGTTCAAGGCCAGCCAGAGCAGATAAGCGCATTTCAAGGATTGCAGTAGCTTGAGCATCGGAAAACTTAAATGCTTTAATAAGATTCACGTGCGCTGTTTCACGCGTCTTACTCTTGCGAATAATAGAAATAACCTCATCAATATGATCGAGCGCCTTCTTTAAGCCCTCTAATATATGTTCTCGTTCTTTTGCGCGATCTAAATCAAATTGCGTTCTTCGAGTAATAACAACTTTACGATGACTAATGTGCTCGAGAATAGCGTCCTTGAGGGTAAGAACCTTTGGCTGCTTTCCGCCATCAACGAGCGCAAGCATGTTTACGTGGAATGTCTTCTGCAAATCAGTTGTTGCAAACAATTGATTCAACACCTTCTTCGGATATGCGTCACGCTTAAGTTCCACAACAATACGAATACCGTCTTTATCAGATTCATCTCGCAAGTCGCGAATACCTTGAATCCTATCTGCCTTTACGTTGTCAGCTATCTTGGTAATGAGCTGAGACTTGTTTACGAGGTATGGAATTTCGTGAACAATAATTTTGAACGACCCATTCTTACCTTCTTCGATATCTGCGATGGCGCGTGTAACAATTCCTCCGCGACCAGTTGCGTACGCCTGGAGAATATCTTGCTTATTATAAATAGCAGCACCGGTAGGAAAGTCTGGCCCTTGAACGTATTTCATCAAATCGCTGATTGTTGCATCTGGCGTATCAATCAAGTGAATGGCTGCCTGGCACACTTCTTTGATATTATGTGGCGGCACGTTCGTTGCCATACCAACGGCAATACCTACCGTTCCGTTAACTAAAAATTGCGGGAATAAGCTTGGCAACACCGTAGGTTCCTTCTTTGATCCGTCATAGTTATCTATAAAATCAACTGTTTCTTTCGCAATATCAGAAAGCATCTCATCAGAGATTTTCATTAATCGAGCTTCGGTATATCGCATTGCCGCAGGGGAGTCTCCATCGATATTTCCCCAGTTTCCTTGTCCGTCAATAAGCGGGTATCTCAATGAGAAGTCCTGAACCAAGCGCGCCAATGCGTCGTAAATAGAAGAGTCTCCATGAGGATGGTACTTTGCCATTACGTCTCCAACTACGTTTGCGGATTTACGGAATTTAGCAGATGAACGCAAATTCTGGCGCCACATAGAGTACAAAATACGGCGCGCAACAGGTTTCATGCCGTCGCGAACATCAGGCAAGGCGCGAGAAACGATGACGCTCATTGCGTAATCTAGGTAACTCTTCTGGATTTCAGACGACAATTCTTGCCCGACGAGCTTTCCAACATTATTTACTTGTTCTTCTTCGTTTGCCATACGTGTCTACAATTAGTGAACTGCTATGCGGAGCTGTGCTGGTAATAATAACGCTACCCACATCAACACTACTACAATAGTAGCGCAAACGGTAAATATAAGGACAGTCCGAGCGCGTACATTGTCCGGTTGCTGCTGGATGTCTCGTATCTTTTTTTCAATAAAATTCTTCATACAACACTAGGGGACAAGAATAGCAGTTAAAACATCATCTTGAGGAAGCTTGCCCTTCTTTAATATAATTTTCTTTTCCGCCACAGCAGCGTCTGCGCCCATTTCCGTAGCAAATGTCTTTACGTCCTCCAATTCTTCCTTAAGACCAGGGAGCTTGTAGTGAATAGGGATAACCACTCGCGGCTCTAGCGTTGCTACCATCTTAAGAGCCTGCTTTGTATTGAGACCGGAACCTCCTCCAATAGGGATAAGCAATACGTCTACATCGGTTCGCTCTAGCTCCTGAAGCTCTTTTTCCTCAAATTCCCGGTTCAACGCCCCTATATGCAACACAACCATATCCTCTATAACCCATCTCTGTACGTTCCGCTCAACTCCGCCTTCTGGCGCCCAGCCAAGAGAGTGTAGCGTAAGCCCTTTGACGGAATATTCCCCAGGAGTACTAATAACAAGCGGTTCTCCTTGAACGCCACTAATCTGGCTCATAGTTTCGTCTGCTGGATTTGTAAGGGAAACAATGTCGCCTTTTGCACGAAAAGGAGGCAATCCAACTGCCGGAGAATACGGATCAAGAATAAGAGTAACCTCTTTTGTAACGACTTTAACTGTGTATTGGCCGTGCCATGAGATCTGCATAGATGGAATAAAGAATACTTGGATTTTGAAGGGCTGGCAAGCAATCTAAAAACTCTTATTGACCATTTATATTGCATATGTCATGATACGGGGCATGAAAACCGCAACACCTGGAACGAAGCAAATCAACATGGAAGAATTACTAGGGAAACACGACGACTTGGCTCATGTACCCGTAGTAGGAGAGGTTCTTACCGGATCAATTCTAGAGAAAACAAGCAATGCGCTCTACGTTGATATTGGAAGATTCGGAGTAGGAGTTATATATGGCAAAGAATTGTTCGATGATATCGATACATTCAAGCGTTCAAAAATCGGAGATACTGTCCAAGCTACTATTCAGGCACTCGATAACGAAGAAGGATATATTGAATTATCTCTTAGAACAGCTACTCGAGAACGCAGCTGGGAAGAGCTCCGACGAAAACTTGACGATGACGTTGCTTTCGAAAGCGAGATTATTGATGCAAATAAGGGTGGCCTTATTGTACGAGTGAACGGCGTTACCGGCTTTTTACCTGTCTCACAGCTTGCACCAGATCACTATCCACGAGTTGAAGGTGGGGATAAGTCAAAGATCCAGGAACGTCTCCAAAGCTACGTCGGACAAATGTTCAAGATTAAAGCCATTACGATTGACCAAGAAAATGAGAAGCTTATCGTTTCAGAAAAAGCTGCAGTAAGCGACGAAATGAGCACTACTCTAGATAATCTAGGACAGGGAAAAACAGTAGAAGGTGTTGTAAGCGGTATCGTTGACTTCGGAGCATTCGTAAAGTTTGAAGAAAAAGGTCAGGAGCTTGAAGGTCTCGTACATATTTCTGAAATCGCATGGCAGAGAATTGATAATCCGGCGGATATCTTGAGCGTTGGAGAAAAAGTACACGCAAAGGTAATCGGAATCGACAATGGACTCCGCATATCTCTTTCAATCAAGCAACTCCAGCAAGACCCTTGGCTTAAAGCTGCTGAAAAATACAATGTGAATGACAAGGTAAAAGGGAAAATCCTAAAAGTTACGCCATTCGGAGGATTTGTGCAGCTAGATAAAGATATTCACGGCCTCGTACACGTATCTGAATTGCCTTTGGATATTCAAAAAGATCCTACCGCGCATCTGCATGTTGGAGACACGATGGAATTCACTATTATTTCTCTTGAACCAAAAGAGCATCGCCTTGGGTTGAGCCTCAAAGAAGAAGAGCTCCCAGCGCCAAAAAAATCCAAAAAAGAAAAAAAGAAATAGTGTTCAGGCAGTCATGATACGATACGATCATGACCAAGCGAGCGTCTATCACCAACAGCATTCTTGTAGTCATCCTGTCAGTACTACCTCTTGTACGCGCTTCAATTGACGATTCAAGCCTTACCCGTAGCACGTGGAGCTGGTTGGTAATTATTTTTGGTGCTCTGATTATATTTTTTGGACTGAACTATAAACGTGTTCAGCAAAAATATGTGTATTTTTTTCTAGGATCTACGAGTCTTATTACTCTAAGCGCATTGATTGGGCTTCATAGAATTTCATCCGTCGCATTAGTATATTCGTTTTTAACTCTGCTCCTGATCACGGCGACAATTAGTAGTAGTGCAAAAAAACAAGCTATATATATCGCGCTTACATACATAGCCTGCACATCGCTGTATGCACAATGGGGAGCTGCACAATTCATACTGCAACACGATCTGGGACTTATAAAAATTGGCGAATCTGTACTGAATATAAATACCTCGGGTGTTGCATCGTTTTATATCCACGATCAAAAGTTTATAAGATCATACGGTCCTTTCGCTCATGCCAATATCTTGGGCGGCGTACTAGCGGTAGCAATACTACTGCTAACCAGGGTTACGATAAAAACAAAACTATTCACCTATTCGCTATTTGCATCGCTTTACATTGGGCTGCTCGCGACTTTTTCCAGAACGGCAATCCTATCTGCAATTCTTATCGGCATATATATAGCCCTTAGAGAAAAGAAAAGAATAATCATTCTAAGTATGCTCATCTTGATTGCTCTTTTTTCACCACTCTTAGTAGGACGATCTACTGACTCTCGCGACGTTGCGGCCCATGATCGATTAGAAGGATTAATCTGGGCAAAAGATATGGCTACACCAAGAACGCTGATTCGGGGATTGGGATTGGGAAATTACGAGAAGGCGCTCAGTGCCCAACTGGAATCAAATTCGATACCGCATTTTGCGTGGGATATTGCTCCAGTACATTCTGTTCCTATTTTTCTGGTCATGGAGTTCGGGATATTTTTAGCTGCGATAATCTTTCTGACAATCATATATTTTATCTACAAACATAATGCATGGATATTGTTCACTATACTGCCCGCATTATTTTTTGATCATTATTTTGTAACTCAAATTGGAGCACTTGCTTGGCTTGCATCATGCACGATCATACTCTCTCGTGTATACTAATGTCGTGAGTGATACAACTATATTGTGCACAGACTATACGGACATCTATACGCAACCAGACTTGCGGATTCAAAATATTATATACGCAGATGGTACAACGTACGACCTCGCAGAAGATCCTAAAAATGAACAGGAAGAATTGTCGCTCGTCGCGCTTGCTCATATGCATAAAGATAAAAAAGAAAAACATAAAGATCACGAATCTATTTTGAGATACTGGAAATTTTTAGATGCGCTGCAACATATTCACAACACTTCTTTAGAAGCTCAATTAGTAACACACCGCACGCAAGGTGAAAATATTTTACTTATCTCCGGCAGCCCTGCCGATGTATTGCATGTCACCTATATGCCAAGTGCGGAAAAATTTGCACTACAAAAAAATCTTGAGAGCATCATGAGAAAAAGAAATAAGGTTATTGCGATAGCTCGTCGAGAACAATACGAATCAGCAATTCATAAAAATTCTATGAACCAATTTCAGTGGCTCGGTGCATTCAGTATTCCGTTACACATGCGCGAAGGCATTGATTCTATTCATCAAGAAATTGCACAGAAAAATATTTCATCAGTTAAAATATTTTCGAGTGACAATCTGTATACATGCATAGCAGTAGCACATGCGGCGGGAATGCGATCATCGCCCGATTCATGCGTTACCGGTTTGGATATTCGATCAATGAGCGATGCTGAAGTTTTAAGTATCTTGCCGCACACTACTATTTTTTCCGAACTCAATAGTTTAGACGAGCAACGATTAATTCGATTATTTGAATCGAGCGGATCAAATGTGTTGTTGAAATATGGGGAGTACGCAACAAATAGGAGCTGAGGGCGAGCGAGTTGCTAAAGAATACCTGATCAAGCTTGGCTATACATTTATAACTTCCAATTGGAGTTGGAAGACTGGGGAAATTGATTTGATATTTAATGATAAGCAGACGCGAGTGTTTGTAGAAGTGCGCGCTCGCGCATCAACAACATTCGGACAGGGCCTTGAAACGGTGTTCTGGCAAAAACAACAAAAGCTGATTAAAACAGCTCGCATGTATCAGGTAAAAGAGAATTATTGGGGCGACGCGCGCTTTGATGTTGTATCTATCGAGTTTATTCCTTACAAAGACCCTGAGATAACCCACATACAGGACGCTTTTGACACGATGAGCATCTAGTGATATACATAAATACATCAGATTCCGCGGTGAGCCCCGCGGAATTCTCGTTATTAAAACTTAATACTATACAACTTATTATGAGCAGTGATACACCATCCTTCAGCCTAGCAATCGACCAAATCGTTGCAGAAAAAGGAATTAGCAAAGAAAAGGTACTAGATACTATCGAACAAGCCCTTGCCGCAGCATACCGAAAAGACTTCGGGGAACGCGGACAGGATATTCGAGCTGAATTCAACGAAGAGGATGGTACTGCTCGTATCTTTAAGGTAATGACGGTCATGGAATTAGCAGAAGGCGCTGAGGGCGTCGAAAATCCTGCTGCGCAGTTAACACTCGAGCAAGCAAAAGAAACGGACAAGGCAGCAGAGATCGGGAAAGAGTATGTAGAAGAGGTAACTCCGCAAGACCCGCACTACGGACGAGTTGCTGCACAAACCGCAAAGCAAGTTATTATTCAACGCATTCGCGAAGCTGAGCGAGAAGCTACGTTCGACGAATTCCAAGACAAAGAAGGCGAGATCATCTCTGGAATCGTTCAGCGCATTGAGGGCGAAACGGTATTTATCGATATTGGACGCACAACAGGCGTGCTCTTTCCAAGCGAACAAGTTCGCGGGGAACGCTACCGAGTAAATCAGCGTATTCGCGTATACGTAGTTAAGGTTGCGCTTACGAGCCGAGGGCCAGAGATCTTACTATCTCGAAGCCACCCAGGAATGTTGCGAAGGTTATTTGAAATGGAGGTTCCGGAAGTATTCGCAGGCACTGTTGAAATCAAAGCAATTGCTCGCGAAGCCGGGGAGCGATCCAAGGTTGCCGTTCTTGCAACAGAAGAGGGCGTAGACCCAGTCGGAGCATGTATCGGACAGCGAGGTACTCGCATCCAAACAATTATTGCTGAACTATCCGGAGAAAAGATCGACGTTATTCAATGGGATGACGACATTGCTCGATTCATCGGATTCGCATTATCCCCTGCTCGCATTATTGCAGTTGATATTTTTGAGGAAGAAAAGCGAGCAATCGCACACGTTGAAGAAGATCAGCTCAGCCTTGCAATCGGAAAACGCGGACAGAACGTTCGCCTTGCGGCAAAGTTGACTGGTTGGAGAATCGACATTGTGAAAGCGGGTGAAGAACCAACAGCAGAAACTGAGGCAGCTCCGATAGAAGCAGCGGTTGAAGCGCCAGCGACAGAAGAATCAACAGAATCTGAACCACAAGCATAATTATGGAAATCACTATTACTCCCCGCAAAGACACTGCGGAAATCGAAATGGACGTTATTGTTTCTGCGACAGACTTTAAGCCGTTTATCGACAGAACAATCGCAACATTATCTAAAGACGTACATATTAAAGGATTTCGACCCGGAAAGGCTCCAAAAGAAATGGCGCTGGAACAAATTGGCAGAGATCATATTCTTCAAGATGCAATGAACGATGCGCTGCCCTATTTCTTTGCACACGCTGCAGTTGAAAAAGATGTCCAGGCAGTAAATCGCCCTGCAATCTCTGTTCACAAAATCGGATTCGATGAACCGCTACACTTCACTGCTGTCGTTGAAGTTATTCCTGCAATTAAACTTGCAGAACCATCGACACTCAAAGCAAAGAAAAAAGAAATAACCGTTACCGATGATCAAGTTGAGCAAGAACTTAAGCGCATTGCTCGCATGCGAAGTACGCTTCAAGATGTGCAACGTGCTGCTAAAAAAGAAGATCTTGTAACAATCGACTTCAAAGTAATGATCGACGGAAGCGTTATTGAAGGCGGAGAAAGCAAGAATCATCCGATTACGCTTGGCGAAGGACGATTCATTCCTGGATTCGAAGAAGCATTGCTCGGAGCAAGTGCCGGAGAAGATAAAACGTTCACCGTTACATTCCCCAAAGATTACAGTAAGAAAGAAATTGCCGGCAAAAAAGCGGAAGTGCATGCCCACGTACACACTGTTCAAGAAAGAGTTATTCCTCAGCTTGACGATGTATTCGCAGAAAGCGTTGGATCATTTAAAACACTTCAGGAATTAAAAGACCAGCTCAAGAAAAATATTCTTGAAGAAGACACCGCCAAAGAATTGGAACGATACCTAGGAGAACTTGCAGAGCAGTTGTCTGAAAAATCTACGTTCGGAATCATTCCGCAATCACTCATTGAACATGAAATCGATCGACGCATGGAAGAGTTTGCCCGCATGCTTGCATATCAGCAAAAAACTCTGGAAGAATATATGCTCGAACACGAATCTTCTCTCCAAAAAATGCGCGATTCCATGAAAGAATCTGCTGAAAAACATGTAAAGATTGGCTTGGCGCTTCGCGAGTTTGCAAAGAAACATGATGTTACCCTTACACAAGAAGAAATCACCGAGGAAGCAAACAAACAACTCGCCCACTTTGCATCAGCAGAGCACGCACACGACGAAGTTGACCCGCATGAACTGCAAGATTACGTAGAAAGCGTACTTAAAAATAAAAAGACACTGGAGCTCTTAGGATCCCTCGCAGGAAAATAGTTTCTTAGGGTATACTTGCAAGTAGAAGTATTTGCATTTATATCTTATTACCTATTTTATGAGCTATTTAGTTCCAACAGTTCTCGAAAAATCACAATTCGGAGAGAGGGCTTTTGATATTTATTCGCGGTTATTAAAAGAACGCATTATTTTTCTTGCTGGCGCAATCGATGAAGATGTTGCAAACCTGGTTATTGCTCAGCTCATCTTCTTAGAACACGAAGATCCGAAGAAAGATATCAAGTTGTATATCAACTCTCCAGGGGGCCAAGTTACAGCTGGTATGGCGATGTACGATACGATGCAGTTTATTCAACCAGATGTTTCAACCATTTGCATGGGTATTGCGGCTAGTATGGGTGCAGTATTACTTGCTGCAGGAGCTCCTGGCAAGCGTTTTGCGCTTCCGAATGCAGAAGTGATGATTCACCAAGTCCTAGGCGGAGCTGAGGGGCAAGCATCTGACATTGAAATTACTGCTCGTCACATTCTCAAGACAAAAGACAAGCTTAATCATGTACTAGCTCACCATACCGGACAGGATTTCAAAAAAGTGGAAAAAGATACGGACAGAGACTACTATATGTCCTCAGAGGAAGCCAAAGAATACGGCCTTATCGACAAGATTATCACCAAGGCGTAAACGGGCATCCCCTCTTACAGCTTACTATTCACTTTACAATCTATGGACGTAGCGACCTTGGCACCAGCCTTGCTGGCTGCTGCAGTTGGAATTGGTATTGGATACGCCCTCCATCTTGCCCTCGGCAAGAAAAACAGCACGCGTATTGATTCTAAAATTCAAGAAAAATTGCTATCAGCAAAAGAAAAAATTCAAAGTTTAAAAGAAGAATCAGAAAAAGAATTAGATCAACGAAAACAACAGATTATCGAATTAGAAAAAAGAATATCAGAGCGTGAAACAAAACTAGATTTGAAATTAAACGATATCGAAAAAAAGGAACAAGAAATTCAAGATTTAAAATCTGAATTAGAGTCCGAGAAACAGCAGTATGAAACATTGCGAGATGAGGAACAGAAACGATTAGTTGAAATATCTGGACTTACCTCTCAGCAAGCCGAACAAAATGTTTTAAAAATTGCAGAAGATAGAACGAAAGAGGAAATTGTTCGCCGTGTTCGAAAAATGGAACAGGAAGGGGAGCATCAGTTGGAAGAAAAGGCTCACAATATTTTATCGCTTGTTATTCAGCGCTATGCGAGTAGCCACGTTGCAGAAAATTCCACCTCGCACGTAGACGTTCCTGATGCGTCTATGATTGGAAGAATCATCGGAAAAGAGGGGCGCAACATTCAGCACCTTGAGCGCGTTACCGGATGCGAAATTGTTATCGACGAAGGGAATACTATCATGGTGTCTGGCTTTTCCCCTGTACGCAGACAAGTTGCAAAGCGAGCAATTGAGGCGCTTATGAAAGACGGGCGCGTACATCCTGGGCGCATTGAAGAGGTTGTAGAAGAAGCAAAGAAGAAGATTAACGACGACATTCGAGAGTCCGGAGAAGCTGCATTATTTGATTTAGGAATTCTCGATTTTCCTCCGCAGTTAGTGCACTTGGTAGGCCGAATGAAATATCGAACCAGCTACCGACAAAATATTTTAAAGCACAGCTGGGAAGCAGCTCGTATTGCTATCATGCTCGCAGAAGAACTTGGCGCAGATGTAGAAATTGCAAAGAAGGCTACGCTACTGCATGACATCGGAAAAGCAATTGATCACGAAGTAGAAGGCAATCACGTAGAGATCGGGGAGAAGATCATGCGCAAATTCAATATCAGCGAAGCAATCATTAAAGCTGCCGCAGCGCATCACGAAGATTATCCGTTCGATACGCGCGAGGCGATCATCGTTCAGGTTGCAGATGCAATCTCCGCTGCACGCCCGGGTGCACGGAAAGAAAACGTAGAAGAATATGTAAAGCGCATGGAAAACTTGGAACAAATTGCAACCAGCTATGAAGGCGTCAATAAAGCCTATGCAATTTACGCAGGGCGCGAAGTGCGCGTATTCGTAGAACCAAAGAAAATTGATGACTTACAAGCAATTAAACTAGCCCAAGACATCGCAAAGCAAATTGAACAGGAATTAACATACCCAGGAGACGTAAAAGTAAACGTTATTCGCGAAATTCGTGCGGACGCGCTGGCACGGTAGTACAATACTCTTATGAGTAATCAAAAAATCGGTTTACACGTATCTGCGGCGGGTGGGCTTTCTAATGCACCCGAGAATGCTAAGGCGATGGGCGCAGAATGCTTCCAATTCTTCTCCCGAAGCCCTAGGGGAGGCGGGGCACCCGTGATTACGGATGAACAAGCGGACTTATTTAAAAAGCGATCAAAAGAATATGGCATGGAAAGTTACATCCATACGCCATACTATATAAACTTTGCATCAAAAAATAATAAGATCTGGCACGGATCGATTAATGCCGTACGCGAGGAGCTTTTGCGAGGCACACAGCTTGGAGTGAAATATGTGGTAACGCATTTGGGTAGCGCAAAAGACTTTGTTACGGATAAAAAATCGTCCGACGTACCAAAAGAAGCCATTGCGCACGCAATCGAAGGCTTAAAACAAATATTTGATACAGATGAGGAAATGACCACAAAGCTTTTGCTTGAGATCAGTGCGGGCGCAGGCGCAGTGCTTGGCGATTCATTTGAAGAATTAGCCGTATTGCTAGAAGGCATTGGGCGCGACGATGTCCACGTGTGCCTGGATACGTGCCATATGTTTGCATCGAACTACGATATCCGCACTGAAGAAGCTATTACAGAAACTATGAAGCAATTTGATACCGTATTAGGCAAGAAGCAACTTAAGCTTGTACATTTTAACGATTCCAAAACAGAATTAAACGCTCATAAGGACCGTCATGAACATATCGGCATGGGAGAAATCGGGGCACCAGGGCTCGCTGCATTCATGAAGCACCCCGACACTGCGCATATAAACTTTATTCTGGAAACGCAACACGACGAATTTATCCAACAGGATTTAGATTTCTTAAAAAAGCATCGTGTATGACACGCGAGGAAAAGGCGGAGGCGCTCAAAGTATTAACCGAGCAAGAGCTGCCCGTCGTCATGCAGGCTTCCGACTTATACAAAACAGCAATCCAAGCGGTGCCCGGGGACGGCAACCCTGATGCGGACATCGTTATTATTGGAGAAGCGCCTGGGAAAAAAGAAAATGAGCTTGGTAAGCCATTCGTAGGAGCATCGGGGAAACTATTAAATGACTTATTAGGATCTATCGGCCTAAAGCGAGAAGACATTTTTATCGCCAACGTTATCAAGCATCGCCCACCCGATAATCGTGATCCTCTTCCTGCAGAAATTGCAGCATATAGCCCATGGCTGCAGGGCCAGCTGGATATTATCGATCCAAGCATAGTAATCACACTCGGGCGATTTTCAATGGACTTTATGCTTGGCAAAGGATTTTCAATTTCCGAAATACATGGACAACCAAAGAGAAAAAACGGCCGCATTATCGTACCGCTCTATCATCCCGCAGCAGCAATGTACTCCGGAAACCTACGCCCTATCCTCTACGCAGATTTTGCAAAAATCCCCAAAATAATTGAATTGATAAAGAAAGAAGGATAATACTTGCCTACAACGCAAAAAACCCCTATTCTAGCTATACGCTCAGATGGCGGAATTGGTATACGCGTAGCCTTGAGGTGGCTATGGGAGCAATCCCGTGCAGGTTCAAGTCCTGTTCTGAGCACTGTATACTTATACAAGGGCGATTAGCTCAGTGGTAGAGCAATTCGTTTACACCGAAAAGGTCGGGGGTTCGAATCCCTCATCGCCCACACAATTGTATACATGCCGCGGTAGCTCAGTGGTAGAGCGCAGCCCTGAAGAGGCTGGCGTCGACAGTTCGATTCTGTCCCGCGGCACATAGTAGATACGCGGGTATCGTATAGTGGCTATTACACCTGGTTGCCAATCAGGAGACACGGGTTCGACTCCCGTTACCCGCTCAATAAAGCCATAAATTACCTATATTTGACGAAATCGAGCATATATTGCTTGACATTTTTCGTGGTTGTGCTATAGTGCTCCGTTGGCCTAATAGATTCATTCTATTAGGCTTTTTTGTTGGCCTGATTTCGGCCAATCCCACGAAAAGCGTGAGGTTTACCCATAAGTCTCTTCTATGCGTTCATTCGCAACATTGAGACACAAAAACCTTACAAACACCACTCTTAATACAGCAATAAAGACTATCGCAATTGCGATCATTGCTACGTTCACGACTCACAATGCGCTTGCATTCAGTCTTCCTGCCGAAATCACCCCCGTTATTTCTATCCCAGATAAAACTCCAGAATTATCATACGGGTACATGTCTGGAACAGTTATGTCTTCCGGATCTCCCGTTACCGATGCCGGAACTTGGGAAGTAAAGACGGTAAAGCCTGTGGCAAAACCACAATTCAAATCTGGATCAAACCTTGTAATGGAGGGTATGGCAAGCTACTACAGTAAAGCAGGGTGCCTTGGATGTAACCCATTATTCGTAATGGCAAATGGAGAGCAGCTAGATGACAACGCTTTAACAATGGCGATCGGTGCCGATAAGAGCAATCTCGTTGGGTACCAAGCACGAGTTACCAACCTTGCAAATGGAAAATCTGTTGTGGTTCGAATTACGGACACTGGCGGATTCTACCAAGACAAGTACGGTAACCGAGTAGCAGACCTTACGATCGGAACAAAGACTGCAATTGGAATGAACGGCGGTCTTGGAAAAGTTCGAATCGAAGTATTATAACAACAACATAAATGCATAAAACACCCCGCGTTAAGCGGGGTGTTTTATTTTGACTGAAACATATTTTTATGCTATTATGAACATAATAAATGAAACACACAAACATAAACACTATTGTTGTTCAAGTATTGCAATTCATCCCCGTCCTCGTACTCGTAACTGAGCTGGCATACCCTGGCCCTGCATTAGCATTTAGCTCTCAGCTTTCAACCCAGGACCTCATATTTGAACGAGTTATTTCCAATGCGTCAGACCTTCAAGAAATCACTCCTCTCCGTAATGGCCTGACATTACATATATGGGCTACTGCCTACACTTCAGACGCAAACCTCACGGACGCATCACCCTTTATTACTGCCAGCGGAACAACGGCCCATCAAGGGATTATCGCAACAAACATCTTGCCAATAGGTACAAAAATTCGCATTGGATCTGACCTATACACCGTAGAGGACAGGATGAACAACAGATATGACCATGTGATGATACTGGATATTTGGATGCCCACCCTTGAACAAGCACAGGCATTCGGGGTGCGGCAAGTATACGCAAAAATCGAATCCCTTTGAAGAATAATTGACTTTTATTAGGGGATCCGTAATAATACCCCCTATCTATGGATGCATTACGTTTATTTGAATTGAAGCAAATCGAGGGTGTTGATCGCCCCATTCTACGCGCTGGCGACATTGTTCGCATTGGCACAAAGGTGGTTGAAGGAGACAAGACTCGAATTCAGGCATTTGAAGGAACTGTTCTTGGAATCAAAGGGAGCGGCCCGTCTACGTCATTTACCGTTCGCCGAGAAACAGGTAAATTCGCCGTTGAACGCGTATTCCCACTGTACAGCCCGCTTATTACCAATATCGAAATCGTAAAGCGCCAGAAGGTTCGCCGAGCGCAATTAAACTACCTTCGCCAAGAAGGTCGACGCCGCGTAAAGGAGGACGAACTTGCAATGCAACGCCACGTAAAAGAAGAATCTGATAAAAAGCGATTAGCAAAAGAAGCATCCGATAAAGCAGAAGAAGAGTCTGCAAAAGCAGCAAAAGCTGAAGCAGTACCAGAAGAAACGGCAGAATAACCCCCAATACCCGCTATACAAGCGGGTATTTGTTTGGTAGAACATGTATACGGCCATGTCGCCAAGTGGTAAGGCATGGGTCTGCAAAACCCTTATACACCGGTTCGATTCCGGTCATGGCCTCGTACAATTGAATATATGCCCGGGTGGCGGAATGGTATACGCGAAGGACTTAAAATCCTTTGCCAGCAATGGCTTGCGGGTTCGAGTCCCGCCTCGGGCACTACTCTAGAGACAATATGATATTTCCTCGTAAGGCGTTCTCTATGCGCTCGCGCAAAAATACGTACTTCGTGATGTTTTGAGTATCATGAATACGAATTATTTCCACTTCCGTATCGGTCCATTTTTCCCATAGCTCAATGCCTTTTTCAATCGATTCTTTTGGGAACACATCCAAAAGGCGATCGTCCCGCTCAATACGACTGAATCCTTCTAAATTTATTGTTTTATTACTTTCTTCGGCCATTTCATTTCAGATAGCATATTCACTACTTGGGCAAAGTCATCAGCAAGAGGCGCAACAAATGTCTTTATCTTCTCGTTTGGCAACATAATAGTTAATTTTTCAGCATGCAATAGTTGTCGCTTTACACCAATGGGCGGTTTTTGCCTTTTAAATGTATACAGATGGTCTCCAACAATAGGATATCCAAGGTGATGCAAATGAACCCTGATCTGATGCGTTCTGCCAGTAAACGGAAATACTCTGAGCAATGCAAATTTTTCTCCGAACCGACGTTCGATTTTCCATTCCGTTGCGGACTCTTTGCCGTTTTCGTCTACTGCTCGGCGCATAGGATTCCTCCTACTTCGGCCTATTGATTTGGTAATACGACCTTCTTTGCCTCCAGGAACCTCAAATACGAGCGCAATATATTCTTTTTTTGCTTTCCTCTCGTAAAATTGCTTCTTGAGTTTTTCCAATGCCTGATCATTTTTCGCCAAAATCAACACTCCGCTCGTATCTTTATCTAATCGATGAATTATACCCGCCCTACCTTCTTTCTCGCCAACGTTTTTCGCTTCTGGATAATGCTCAGCAAACCAATCCGCCACTGTACCAGCTGTAAGGCCAACTCCATGATGCACCGCAATACCGGCTGGCTTATCTACTACAACAACATCTCGATCTTCGTAGAGAACATGCAGGCGAATGTCTTTCCTCTCCTCTTCTACAGGCTCCTGGGCCTCTGGGAGGCTGAATTCAACTTTATCCCCAGCTTTCAAAATAACCTTCGCCCTTGTTTCCAGACCATTAATCAAAATCTGCTGTTCTTTAATAAGGCGCTGGATTGCGGAGCGAGACATTCCCGTCAAAATGCCCGTGCAAAAAACATCCAGGCGTTGCCCAGCTTGCTGTTCTTTGATTATATGCGCCTGTACCATACGCCTATTTATGCATATTTAAGCCAAAAAAGCGAATTGGTGTTACAATTTAACAGATGAAAACATGGGTAAAAATAGGTATTCCGACGGCGATTCTTCTGATTATTATTGGATTTATCGGATGGCGTATTCAGGCAGGAGTGGGGGCTAAACCGGTAAAAACAATCACGGCATCCTACCAAACAGTGGTAAAGGATATTTCATTTACCGGGAATACCGAATCCGTTCAGTCGGCAAATATGGCATTCGAAGTATCTGGGAGTATTAAAAATATCTTCGTGAAGGTAGGAGATACCGTTCAAAAGGGCCAGATTATTGCAAGCCTTGATCCTGAAAGCGCATCGCTTCAAATTGCAAAAGCTCAGGCAGACAAGGCGAGCGCAGCTTCTGTTGCATATACGGCCTGGCAAAACGCCTTGCAAACGCAACAAGATACGAATGCAGAAAATGCGAAATCGCTTGATGCAAAAAAGCAGGCAGTCAGAGACGCGAATGCTGCTCTTCAGCAATCAAGCAATGTGTATGCTCAAAAGCAATCCGAGACTCAAAGCCAAGACTACGCCACTCTTGCAGTACAGACAGGAGTAGTGGCTAACCAAACGGCATATAATGCTGCACAAAAAGCTCTTGCCAGTGCACAAGCAAGCGTGAAGACGTCCAACGATACCGCAAAGCATGCGGTAGCCTCTGCCTATGCGCAGTACATCAGTACGCAACAAGCGTCTCAAGATACAGCCGGATTATCATCATTAGATGCCCTTACAAAAATTTCTCAAATCAACGCAGCAAAAAGCATACTCAGAGCACCATTTAGCGGAGTTGTGACTCAGAAGAATTTCGACATTGGAGAATTTGCGGCAGCAGGGAGCGCAGTTGTAACAGTCGCGCAAACAAACGACCTGCAAATCAGTGCGGATGTTCCGGAAACAGATGCCCTTACCATTTCACAAAATCTTCCTGCATCCGTAAGCTTCGATGCATTAGCTTCTCAGGAAGCGTTGGGCGCCATCGTGTCGCAAATCTATCCTGCAGCGAAACAAATCCAAGGAGTGCCTACGTTTCATATTATCGTCGCACTTACTTCTCAGAACTCGGCGCTTCGATCCGGAATTACAGCAAACGTCATTGTTCACGTAGACAAAAAGGATCATGTTATCGCCGTACCGCGACGGGCCATTATTACAAAGTCCGGAAAAACATATGTCACCAAGCAAACAGGACCAAAGCAAACGAGCGAGGTTGAGGTCGCAACAGGATTGCTTGGGAGCGATGGATTAGAAGAAATCACTTCCGGCGTACACGAAGGGGACGTACTTGTAACCCCGTAAGCCATGGCGCTTATTCAGCTCGAGAATATTACGAAGAGTTACGAAAGCGAAGGAACGCTCACGCCCGTACTTCACGGAATTTCATTTTCCATTCAAGAAGGAGAATTCGTGTCTATTATGGGACCTTCCGGTTCTGGCAAATCTACTCTTCTTCATATTCTAGGCTTATTAGACAGGCAAACAACCGGTTCGTATCTTTTTAATTCCCAGGATACATCCATGCTCGATGACCCTGCCCGCGCTCGAATTCGAAATAAATATATCGGCTTCGTATTCCAAGCATTCCATTTATTGAAACGAACTACGGTATTAGAAAACGTCATGCTGCCGCTGTATTACTCTGATGTACCTAAAAAAGAATATGCGCAAAAAGCAAAGATCGCACTTGAGCATGTAGAGCTATCGCATCGACTCGACCATCTCCCCAGCCAACTATCTGGAGGGGAGCGTCAGCGCGTTGCAATCGCCCGCGCACTGGTTAACGATCCAAAAGTTATTTTTGCAGACGAGCCAACTGGGAATCTCGATTCAAAAACGGGGGCTACGGTAATGAATACTATTGAGAAGCTTCATCATCAAGGAAAGACGATTATCGTCATTACGCACGAAACTGCCGCTGCTGATTATGCGAATCGCATTATTACGATCACAGACGGACTTATTTCCAGCGATAAAAACGTAACGGCTCCTCACACCCACTACGCAAAATGAATCTCCCTTCAACAATTAAGACATCCGTTCGAGCCCTGCGAGCAAACTGGGCACGGTCACTCCTTACCATTCTCGGTATTGTGATCGGCGTTATGGCAATTGTGCTAGTGATATCGCTCGGCCAGGGCGCGCAGAATTTAATTTTAAGCCAAGTACAAAGCATCGGATCGAATACCATTATTTTACGCCCAGGCAGGCAGCCGACCCAGCCAAGCGATGCAGCAGAAACACTACTTACTGATTCTCTTAAACAAAAAGATATCGATGCACTGTTAAAACCAATCAACGTTCCTGATTTGCAGGCAGCCGACCCAGCCGTGCTGGTCCCCGGGGCTATCGGATATCAAAACTCCGTGTACCACGCAACCGTGCTAGGCTGGACTCCGAATGCGTTGGGCGAGGTATTTAATGTATATCCGGAGCAAGGATCATTTTTCACGCAAGACGATGTGAAGAGCTACGCAAAAGTAATCGTCATCGGCAGCAAAGTAAAACAAGAATTGTTCGGAGATTCTGATGCGCTCGGGCAATTCGTGACTGTTCACGGACAAAAGCTGCAAGTAGTAGGAATATTGCCCGCAAAAGGACAAGTAACTGCGTTCAATGTGGATGATATCGGACTGATTCCATACAGTACTGCGCAAAAAACACTGCTTGGAATAGATTATTTCCACGAAATTTTCTTGCGCGCAAAACCAGAAGCAAACGTAGACCAGGTGGCGGCAGACATTACTGCAACACTAAGAGAATCACACAATATTACCGATCCAACCAAGGACGACTTTTTCGTTGTTACGCAAAAAACAATTGTTGCCACTGTGAGTACGGTTACCCAAGTACTGACAATATTTCTCGTAGCCATCGCATCCATCTCTCTTATGGTCGGCGGAATTGGAATTATGAATATTATGCTCGTTTCAGTAACGGAACGCACCCAAGAAATCGGGCTGCGCAAAGCGCTGGGTGCAACAAATAAAAATATTCTCATGCAATTCATGATTGAAGCTATTATCCTCACGTTCGCCGGGGGATTATTAGGCACACTGATCGCAATTACGATTTCCGCATTAGTCAGCTTTGTGGCGCAAACATATTTTGCCCTCGCCTGGCCGTTTACATTGCCCCTAGGAGCGATCGTACTGGGTGTTGGGGTATCTACAGCCATCGGGCTCATTTTCGGCCTGTATCCCGCACGTAAAGCTGCTGCAAAAGATCCGATCGAGGCGTTGAGGTTTGAATAAGTAACAATCTGATTGAGATGGAAGAATAATCCTGTTGACATACCAAAAACAGCTGTTAATATATAACATATATGTTATATATTTACTCATGAAGACAAGGGAATGGATATACGTTTCTGGAAACACGCTTCTGGGAAAAGCGACGTACGACTTTTCCTTGAGAAGCAACCAAGAGAGGCGCAAGAGCGATTCTTCTGGCTCTTTGAACAAATCGACAGTAGGGGCCTGGCGCAACACTTGCAGTCCAGAGTGGTGGAAAAGATTAAACCCCATAAAGCACTTTTCTACATTAGATATATTAAAAATAAATGTTCCTACCGATTCTTCTTCACCAAGGACGCCGTCAATACTTATCACATACTCCACGGCTTTATGAAAAAAACTCGAGGAATTCCACCAAAAGAACTCAAAAAAGCGGAAAAACGATATAAAACAATATACTTTAAATAATTTATATGAAACTATCATTACTAAAAAAACAATTATTAGGAAATACCCCCTCAAATATCGATCTTTCTGAAGATATTGCTCGACTCATAATCGAAGCTCGCATTGCAAAAGGACTCACTCAGACAGAACTAGCAAAGAGAACGGGAACTAAACAACCCAGCATTGCACGAATTGAAAACGGAGCTTCTTTACCAACCCTAAGATTTCTAGAGAGAATAGCGTTAGCGCTAAGCACAACCCTAATTCCTCCTCGCTTCTCCTTTCTTGAAACAGAAAGAAGAACATTAAGCATTAGCTCTCGTGGCTCCTCAGTAATTAATGAGGCAATAGCAATAGTTGCAGAAACGGAAAGAAACATTCCTAATACCTCTCTTAGATTGTTTTTTAAAAAAAGAGCAGAAAATACTCAATCATTTAAAATAGCTTCTTTGTAAATATGATTAAACACATTTGGTCAGTTCTTTGTCAGAAGTCAGTAATAGATAGCGATACTAACAACATCACCCTATTTGATATTCTTGAACGAATTGATATAGAAATAAAAATAGAGAATCCCCAATTACCCGAACCAGAAAGAATCAATATTCCTATTAACTTTGAGATTGTAAGCTTTTTCGAGAACACGGATCCTCTAAAAAATACATCCGGTGATAATATAATAGAATTTTGCGACTCAAAAGGGCAGGTACTGAATAGTTTTAAGCAAGAAGTAAAAATGCCCAAGGGAATGAAAAGGTTGCGTGCACGATTTAAGATTAATGGCTTAGCAGTTAACAAAGTAAGTAGTGACTACGTCTTTCGTATCAAGCTAAAAAGCCATGACATGGAAAAATATAAAACCCTAACCGAGATTCCGTTCGAAACATCAATTAAAATTCATAACTAAAAAATATTAGGTAATAACTTGTCAAAGGAAAAATGAACAATAGCGCAGAAAGGGATAAGAAAAATGCCCTGGAAATCACAAAGCAGATGCTACCAGCACTTACTTCATTTCTCGGCGTAATGGTTCCTGATCTCACACAGCAAACTGCTTTGGCAAATATCTTATTTACAGGAATAGCTATTCGCAGTGCTTTAAGTGGCAATCGAGCAAAAGAATTAGATCAATATTTAAAGCAGAATGGCGATAGGCTGACAAAAATGTTATCAGAGAGCGAATCAATGCGGGTACTGGTGTGGAATTTGATTGAAAAATATTTACGCGAAAACTCAAAACAAAAACGACAAATGATACTCAATGCTATGGGTAATTCTATTGATCCGGAATTTAGAATACGCGAGGATTGGCATTCAAGATTTCTTACAGTTTTAGATCAAATTAATACAGACGAAGCGACACTTTTACTGGACCTAGCGAAGCAAGAAGATACTATCAGAGCTTGGTATAAAAAAGGATTTGGTAACCAAATTCCATATAAACCAAAATTCATCGATCAAATTCGAGATCAGGAAAAGCAGAGAGCCTGGCTCACAAAACTATATGCACTTGGTAACTATGGACTTGTAGTAATCAGGGAACCTGCAACAAAAATTATTCAGACTATGCGTGAAGCAGATCAAAACTCTCAATATGGAATTACGCCCTCAGACTCAAAAATTCGTGAATTGCCGGAAGTTTACATAACTCCATTTGGGGATTTCTTTTGCAAAGAAATCTTAATCCCTAATAATACCTAAAAAGTATCCGAACGCGACTTAAATACTTCGAGTAGGCCCGGGAGGGATCGAACCTCCGACATGTACCTTATAAGAGTACCGCTCTAACCACTGAGCTACGGGCCCGTACCACTATTTATTGCACAGCACAGCATATTTGGCTATAGTCCGAATATCGCGCGCGTAGCTCAGTGGTAGAGCATCACATTGACATTGTGGGGGCCAGAAGTTCGATCCTTCTCGTGCGCACCGTATTTCGTTTATATCGCAGGCTTGATTTCAGTGTCTTCTTTTACAACGTCTGGATCAGCGCCACCCATGAGATCGGCGAATTCTTTTTGACCCATCGTTTCTTTTTCAATTAAGCGTTGAGATATGAGCTCAATTTTATCTGCATGCTCCGTAATAATTTGCTCAGCGCGCTTTTGCGCATCTTTTAAGATTTCAGATACTTCATCATCAATCATCGATGCTGTTTTTTCAGAATAATCGCGCCCTTCAGAGAAATCCTTCCCTAAGAACACCTGGTGATCCTCTTGGCCGAACGTAACAGGACCTAATTTCGACATTCCAAACTGCATCACGATTCTGCGAGCTAATTTAGTGGCTTTCATTAAGTCGTTACTCGCACCAGTTGTAAGCTCTTTATACTTGTACAATTCTGCCGTGTACCCACCCATTAGCGTCGCAAGTTCGCTTAAGAATCCAGTCTTGGTGTGCAGTCGCTTGTCTTGCTCGGGGAGCTTAAGCGTATATCCGCCCGCAGATCCTCGAGAGATAATAGAGATTTTGCGAACCGGGTCAGAATCCGGAGTGTAGTACGCCACAACTGCGTGCCCTGCTTCATGATACGCCGTAAGTTCTTTTTCCTGCTTCGAATACACCTTGCTTCGTCGTTCTGGTCCTAGAATAACTTTTTCGATACTTTCTTCAATATGTCGCTGAGCCACTTTCTTTACGTTCTCGCGAGCAGCGAAAATTGCAGCTTCGTTAATAAGGTTTGCTAAGTCAGCGCCAGAAAATCCCGGCGTGCGTTCTCCAATGTTTCTCAAATCCACATCCGCTTCCATAGGAACTTTTTCTGCATGAATCTTCAAAATAGCTTCGCGTTCCTTGATATCCGGCAATTCCATTGTTACCTGACGATCAAAGCGTCCCGGGCGAAGCAGAGCTGGATCTAGCACGTCTGGGCGATTGGTTGCAGCAAGCACGATCACATTATCCGTTTGCTCAAATCCGTCCATTTCAACGAGGATTTGGTTCAACGTTTGCTCGCGCTCATCGTGTCCACCACCCAAGCCCGCTCCTCGATGACGGCCAACCGCATCCATTTCATCGATAAACAAAATAGCAGGGGCATTCTTTTTCACTTTCGCGAATAAGTCTCGCACTCGAGAAGCTCCTACTCCAACGAACATTTCCACGAATTCAGAACCTGAGATGCTAAAGAAGGGGACGCCAGCCTCGCCTGCGACGGCTCGCGCCATCAGCGTTTTCCCAGTTCCAGGAGCCCCAATAAGAAGAACTCCTTTTGGAATACGAGCTCCGATTTCCTGAAACTTCTTCGGATGCTTTAAAAACTCAACAATTTCAACCAATTCCTGCTTCGCCTCTTCGTTGCCTGCAACCTGCTTAAACGTCGTTTTTTTCCTACCAGCTTGCTCAACGGGTCCTTTTTGCGATTGCCCGAATGTCATTGCGCGATTGCCCATGTTTTGTGCGCTTCGCATCATAAACCACAAGAAAAACGCCAATAAGATGAATGGCAATACTACCGGTGCAAGCGTTGCAGTCCAAAAAGCAAACCCAGAAGGCTTTTTCACCGTTAAATCGATCTTCTGAAGCGTACTATCTGCCACTCCGAGATTTTTAAACGTATCAGTCACTGATGCATCGCTCTCTTTTTGAGCAACCAGTTTCTTCGATGCATCATCTTTTAGCGTGACGATAATATCATTTTGATCCACAACAATATTAGATACATTGTTTTTCCCAATCTCTTCTACAATCTGCGACAAACTGACGTCTTTTCTGTTATCGAGCGGGCGGGCAAATAGGCCGATCAATAAAAAAAGTCCGATTACCACCAAGATACCGATTCCAATATTTTTGCTGTCTAAAGATAATTTCATACACGTAATAGTAAATAAGGCTATGCGTGAAATAGTGCCGTGTGGACGCGGGTAGCGCAAGTCTTTATGATGGATACACGCCCTTGTAGCTCAATGGATAGAGCAAGCCCGTCCTAAGGGCGAGATGGAGGTTCGATTCCTTTCGAGGGCACCCATGAAGACTCCAACTTTTTTTATCGAACATGAATACTGGTCACAAGGCGTTGCCCATATTGCTGGCATAGACGAGGCCGGGATGGGGGCACTGGCTGGTCCGGTTGTTGCGGGAGCCGTGATGTTTTCCGATTCAGCGTTAGAAAAGATTTTAGAGCATCAGAAAAAAATCCCTATTCGGGACAGTAAATTACTATCAGAACAACAGCGCGAAAAAGCGTTCGTTTTCATACAAGAACTGGCAGATTCCTATGCTATAGGCCAAGCAAGCGTAGAGGAAATAGACAGCCTTAATATTCGAAATGCATCCCACTTGGCTATGCGCCGGGCAATCGAAAACCTGGTTACGCGACCAGACATGCTCTTAATCGATGGTACAAGTGACACCGTCCATCCGAGTATTTTCTCTCTGTCAGTAGTGAAGGGTGATCAACTTTCGTATTCAATTGCAGCGGGGAGCATTCTGGCAAAAGTAACTCGAGATAGGATCATGAAAGACCTGGATAACACACACCCGCAGTACGGCTTTGCGTCCCATAAAGGGTATGGAGCAAAGGCTCATATGGATGCCCTGCAGATGCATGGCCCCACGACCCATCATCGAAGAAGCTACGCACCCATAGCACGACTTTTGACAAAATCTTCCGTATAATCTACCCTTGAAACACTATGGCAGTACCAAAGAAGCGAACACCAAGCTCGAAGAAAGGAATGCGACGAAGCCACCATGGCAGAAAAAGCATGGGTCTTTCTCTGTGCCCTTCATGCAAATCCCCTGCTTTGTCTCACAAAGCCTGCCCAACATGCGGAACATACCGAGGCCGAACAGTAATTGCAGTGACGAAAAAGGCTGAAAAAATGGAAGAGAAGCGAAAAGACAAGGCTCGAAAAACAGGCGCGTAATATTTTCTTGTCGCACCCTATAAAATAGGGTATAAACAATGTAGTACACTCTATGGCTAATCGTCATTTAAGCAGGTCAATAGCACTCCAAACATTGTTTGAATGGGATATGCGTGCTCAAACACCCGAAACACTCAAGCCCATAGCTGCTCACAATATTGAAGAATTTGCCCCCGGATTAGACGACACCGACTTTATCTTCTCGCTCATCTACGGAGTTCGCGACAACATGGCGGAAATTAACGCTCTTATAGAAAAGTCTGCCCCTGATTGGCCACTAGATCAGCTTACAACCGTAGATAGGAACGTATTACGCATAGGAATATTCGAACTTACACTGGCAAATGCCCCAGACGTACCACCAAAGGTTGCGATCAACGAAGCAATCGAGCTTGCTAAAACATTCGGAGGGCCATCGAGCGGCAAATTCGTAAACGGAGTACTCGGAACTATTTATAAAAACATTGAAGAATCTCAAAAACCTGCATAGCTATGGAAGAACTACCAAACCTCACCGATCTCCAGGAAAAGCTGGGTGTCTCTTTTTCAGATGATAAAACGCTATTAACAGCACTTACTCACAGATCCTACCTCAACGAAAACCCAGACTTTGAACTGGATCATAACGAACGGCTGGAATTCTTAGGAGATGCTGTATTGGAATTAGTTGTGACGGACCACTTATATCAAAACTATCCATTACCCGAAGGGGAACTCACGAATTTGCGCTCAGCAATCGTTCGCGGAGAAATGCTTTCCAAGATTGCACTAGAGATGGGCATTGAACCGTATTTATTACTATCTCGAGGAGAAAAGAAAGATACTGGAAAAGCACGCCAATATATTTTAGCCAATGCTGTTGAAGCAGTGATCGGCGCAATTTACAGGGATCAAGGATATGACGCAGCGAAAAAAGTTATCTCCGCGTTTTTTATTGAAAAATTGCCAGAAGTTGTGGAAAAAGGATTATACATAGATACGAAAAGCAAGTTTCAAGAACTAGCCCAGGATCGATTTAGGGTTACGCCTATATATAAAGTATTAAAAGAATCCGGATTAGATCATGAAAAAGAATTTGTCATCGGAGTATTTCTGCACGACAAGCAATTAGGGGAAGGCTCCGGAAGCAGCAAACAAGAAGCGCAACAGGAAGCCGCAAAGAACGCGCTTGCCGCTCTCGAAAAAGATCTGGAAAAATAATACCCGATGCGCCTCATCTCTCTTTCCATTCAAGGCTTCAAATCTTTCGCGAATACTACCGACCTCGCATTTGGACCGGGAGTAACAGGTGTTATCGGCCCGAATGGAAGCGGAAAATCAAACGTTGCGGAAGCAATTCGCTGGGTACTCGGAGAACAATCCATGAAAGCGCTGCGCGGAAAAGAACGCGCCGACGTATTGTATTCCGGTACTGCAAAGCATGCATCCTACGCGCGCGTCACTCTTACGTTTGATAATGAATCAGGTAGATTTCCCATCCATGCAGGAGAAATCAGCGTTTCCAGAACACTCACGGCCGATGGTGAAAGCGAATATGCAATCAATAAGGAGCCGGTTCGGCTAATTGATTTACAGCAGATGCTAGCCGAAGCAGGAATTGGGGCGAAAAGCTATACGGTCATCTCGCAAGGCATGATCGATCAGTACCTGACCGCAAACCCGGAAGGCAGAAGGGAGCTTTTTAATGAGGCTACGGGAATTAAATCCCTGCAAATTAAAATTGCCCAGTCTCAACAGAAATTAAAAAAGAGTCAGGCGCATGCGCAAGAAGTCACAACTATTCTCGAAGAATTAGCTCCGCGACTCAGCCTACTACAACGCCAAATGGATAGATATGACGAGCGAGATACGTATCTTCAGAAATTTCAGACAATGCAGAAATCCTACTATCACCATGCATGGCAAGCAGGAGCGCAAGAACTTGCTGGGCACAACGCAGAACATAGCAAGATAGAACAAGATATTGCCAAGGCGCGAGAAGTAAGAATACAGGCAGAACAATATGCCCTAGAAAACGCTGGCCGCAAACATCCAAAAGAAGCCCTCATGCACGAACTTGCATCCGAACGGGCTACGTATGCGCTGACATTTCAACAATGGAAGAGGAACGAGGAAGAAAAAGCGGAACTTACAACATCCCTTGCACGCATTACTACGCAAAAGAAGCGACTCGAAGGAGCACTATCCGCATCGAGCACATCAATGCCAGCACAAGATATTCGGGCCACACTCCTTGCCTGCAAAGATTTCCTGGATCAGATTATGCACGATATTATTCCGCCAAAACCCGTTGCGAAGCGATTATTACACTCGATTACTGCGAGCCTGCAAACAACACCGAAGCACGCCTCTGAAGATTCTCCGGAAATTCTTTTTGCAAAATTATCCGCAGTAGAAGAAGAACAAGCTCGGCGTTTACAAAAATTACCCATTATTGAGAAACCTTCTGATGCAACTATCAAGAACATTGAAGAAAAAATACGCACTCTTCCAAAAGAATCTCAACAAGCACATTCGCACACAGACCCAGAGCATGCTCGCCAGGCAGAATTATTAGCAGAGCGAGCAGGCGCATCTTCCCATGCTCGCATCGATGAGAAAATACGGACACTCAAAGAATTGGAACGCGAAATTTCTCGAGAATGCGGAATGGAAACGCTCACGTTTATAAAAAATACGCCATATACCGACAAAGAACACCCAAGCGAAAGCCAGCTCAGGTCATTATCCTCAAAAATCGCAACTATTGGCGAGCGCGACGAGCTTGTTGCAAAAGAGCATACGGAAACCAGAGAACGACACGACGCTCTGCAAATACAACTAGAAGACGTACAGCAAACGATGCAGCGCATTCAAGAAGGCATTGATGACGTACTGGCAACAATGCAAAAAACATTCGACCAGAAGTTTTCAGAGATTACTGCAAAATTTTCAGAATACTTTACCCACCTATTTGGTGGCGGATCCGCAACGCTCGAATCGAACGCCCAGGGAGTGGAGATTTCTGTTATTCCTCCGGGAAAGCGCGCTCGCCACATCACGCTTTTATCGGGAGGAGAGCGAGCCCTTACATCTATTGCGCTCTTATTTGCCATCCTCGACGCTCAACACCCCCCATTTATCGTATTAGACGAGGTAGATGCAGCACTTGATGAAGCAAACTCCCATCGCTTTGCTCGACTACTCCGAGAACACTCCCACACCACCCAAAGCATCGTTATTAGCCATAACAGGGAGACGATGTCTCAATCCGACCTTCTGTACGGCGTCACGATGCACAAAAACGGGGTCTCAACCGTGTATTCCGTGAAGATCATGGATTACGTAGAAGATCCTGCTTGACGAGTAAAGAGGCTCGCTGTAGGATAACACCTATGTTACGAATTCGATTACAACGACGAGGAAAGCGCGGATATGCCACATACCGCGTTGTTGTTGCTGATGGACACGCCCCAATCAAAGGGCGATTCATCGAAGATATCGGATCGTATAACCCGCATACTAGCCTATTTAGCGTTGACGCAGATGCGGTAAAGGCGTGGATGAACAAGGGAGTACAGCCGTCAGATACCGTATACAACCTCCTTATCACAAATAAAGTTATCACTGGAGAGAAAAAAGCCCTCTTTACGCCTAAGCCAAAGCAGGAAGTAAAAGAAGAAGCAACGGCGAGCTAAAGTTGACTTATAGGTCGCTTTTTGCTACCATATAAGCATTAATAAGTAATGTGTTCATAACAATTCCTATGGAAAACGATCGACAGTCTCATGATGTAGAGTTTGTGGAATACGTAGTTAAATCTATTGTAGACCACCCAGATGATGTAAAGCTTGACCGAACGATTGATGAAATGGGTGTACTTATCACCCTGAATGTAAACCCAGAAGATATGGGACAAATTATCGGGCGACAAGGCGCTACAGCAAAGTCTATTCGAACGCTTCTTCGCGTGATCGGAGCTCGAAACAACGCTCGAGTTAACTTGAAGATCAACGAACCAGAAGGATCCAGCCGACCAACTCGCCCAGCAATGGAAGGGGCAGCTCCGGAAATGGCTTCTGAAGCCCCAGCAGCTGAAATGCCTGCGCAGTCAGTTGAACAAGCAATCGACGATTTAGACTTGTAATCAATATAAAAAAGTCACTCCAAACCCGCCATCCAGGCGGGTTTCGTGTATACTAGCCATATGCGAGTAGATATTCTCACTCTATTTCCGGAAGTGTTTCAGCCGTACGCAAGTACCAGTATTTTGGGCCGTGCAGTAAAGGAAAACCATATTGATTTTCATATCTGGAATATTCGAGATTTTACTGAAGACATGCACAAAACCGTAGACGATACCCCTTATGGAGGAGGCGCTGGCATGGTCATGAAGATTGAGCCGATCCATAAAGCGCTGATGGCTATTGAATCTGAGCACAAAAGTAGTTCACGAAAAATTTTTGTATTGTCCGCACGGGGCCAGCAATTCACGCAACAAAAAGCTACTGAATATTCTCGCCTCGATCACCTCATCCTTATTTGTGGCAGATACGAGGGCATCGACCAGCGCGTTGCAGATTATTTGGCAGATGGAGAATTGTCCGTAGGGCCATATGTCCTTGCGGGCGGAGAGCTTGGAGCGCTTATTATTACGGAAGCAGTTGCCCGATTATTGCCTGGCGTACTTGGTAATCCTGCATCTCTTGCGGAAGAATCGCATAGTACCGAGGGTGTTATAGAAGCTCCTCAATATACAAAGCCGGAACTGTACAATTCCTGGAAAGTCCCAGATGTATTACTATCAGGGAATCACGCCGATATTGCGGCGTGGAGAAAAAACACCACCCTATGACAACTCCCTATTTCCTCATTCCGCTCCTCGTTGGCCTCGCTACCCAGTTCTCTAAACGATTTTTTAATCGTTCTTGGAAATCTGAAATGAATGACTCCGTTCGCCACCTTCCTCACTACGGAGGCATGCCATCAGCCCACAGCGCATTCGCTTTTTCCATGGTTACTCTCGTAGGGTATACAGCCGGCATCACAAGCCCCGTATTTGCCGTTGCAGTGGTCCTTGCCATTATTATCCTCGACGACGCCCTCCGAATGAGGATCTTTTTGGGCCGTCACGGACAAGCGCTAGTACGGCTTATTTCACTGCTTCCGAAAGAGGAGCAGCAAGCGTTTCCTCCTCTGGAAAAACAGCTCGGGCATAAGCCCATTGAAGCCATTGTAGGGGCACTTATTGGGGTAGTACTTACAATAGTACTGCTATTGGTCTTAAAATAGTTGACATCTCTTTTTACCCAGCTATACTGCTTTATACGACTGTATCAGTCTTTTTTGATTGATTGACCGAACTTTTCCAATCTAGACCATGCAAATTGCGGAATTTGACATGGATGAATCTGCGCAATTTTGCGCGATTGTAAAGAATAAGCCTACTTAAGAATCCCCCCGGATTCTTAAGTCAATATTAAGAGTTTGATCCTGGCTCAGACTGAACGCTGGCAGTATGGATAAGGCATGCAAGTCGAACGATCTTCTTTTCTGATTTGATAGCAATATTAAAAAAGTTAAGAAGATAGTGGCAAATGGGTTAGTAACACGTTGGAAATCTACCCGAGAGTGGGGAATAATTCGCCGAAAGGCGGACTAATACCCCATGGTCCATATATACGAGAGTATATATGGTAAAGATTTATCGCTCTCGGAAGATCCTGCGTCCTATCAGCTTGTTGGTGAGGTAACGGCTCACCAAGGCTATGACGGGTAGGGGATGTGAGAGCACGACCCCCAACACTGGAACTGCGACACGGTCCAGACACCTACGGGTGGCTGCAGTCGAGAATCTTCGGCAATGCACGGAAGTGTGACCGAGCGATACTGCGTGCAGGAAGAAGGCCTTCGGGTTGTAAACTGCTGTCGTATGGGAAGAACTTTGACGGTACCATACAAGAAAGGGGCGCCTAACTCTGTGCCAGCAGGCGCGGTAATACAGAGGCCCCAAGCGTTAGTCGGAATTATTGGGCGTAAAGGGTCCGCAGGCGGAGTAGTGCGTCTTCTGTGAAATCCTATCGGCTCAACCGAGAGGCTGCAGTGGATACGACTACTCTTGAAGCAAGGAGAGGTAAGCGGAATTCCTAGTGGAGCGGTGAAATGCGTTGATATTAGGGAGAACACCAATTGCGAAGGCAGCTTACTGGCCTTGTCTTGACGCTCAGGGACGACAGCGTGGGGAGTGAACGGGATTAGATACCCCGGTAATCCATGCCGTAAACGATGCAAACTAGGCATTGGGAGTATCGACTCTCTCAGTGTCGAAGCTAACGCGTTAAGTTTGCCGCCTGGGTAGTACGGTCGCAAGACTAAAACTCAAAGGAATAGACGGGGGCCCGCACAAGCGGTGGAGCGTGTGGCTTAATTCGATGCTAAACGAGGAACCTTACCTAGGTTAGAAATCCAACTGTATATCGCAAGAAAAGGCGATAGCTTCGAGATCGTTGGACAGGTGCTGCATGGTTGCCGTCAGCTCGTGTTGTGAAATGTTCCCTTCAGTGGGGTAACGAGCGCAACCCTTATCGTGTGTTGATTTTCACACGAGACTGCCGTGGTTAACACGGAGGAAGGTGGGGACGACGTCAAATCAGCATGGCCCTCTGACACCTAGGGCTGCACACGCGCTACAATGGATAGGACAATGAGATGCAACTACGCGAGTAGAAGGAATCTTTTAAACCTATCCTCAGTTCGGATTGGAGTCTGCAATTCGACTCCATGAAGCTGGAATCGCTAGTAACCGTAAATCAGCTCGTTACGGTGAATACGTTCTCGGGCTTTGTACTCACCGCCCGTCAACTCAGAAGAGTTGATAGTACCCGAAGACCCTGCTTCGCAGGGGCCACGGTAAGATCAATGATTAGGAGTAAGTCGTAACAAGGCATCGCTAGGGGAACCTGGCGATGGATCACCTCCTTTCTAGGGATACAACGCCTTTCAACCGATGGCTACGGCCATCACGAAAGCGCCTAGATGTCGAGGCTTGTAATCTATCAGTGTTTCATTACATTTTTAGAGGAACGAGTCAAAATTCATTTGAGAATAAGCGGAAATCATACCTTCCCTTTAACACATGCGGTATGAAAAAACGGTAAACCTTTACAATCGCGCTAAGTTTCGCAGAGAAACTGCTAGAGAAAACGGCTCATATTGGGCTGTTTTTTCTTGTAAAAAACACCCTAATACTGTTTACTATATGTTACGCGCGTGTAGCTCAGCCGGTTAGAGCGCTACACTGATAATGTAGAGGTCCCAAGTTCGAGTCTTGGCACGCGCACCACTCATACAACAATGTTATACTGATACCGATGCAACTTCCTTCTGAAGTACAAGACGTTATTACTAAGCTGAATGCAGCTGGATTTGAAGCGTATACCGTGGGCGGATGCGTGCGAGATTTGTTACTGGGTAAAGAACCAAAAGATTGGGATGTAACCACCTCTGCAAACCCAGAAGAAATCCAGATAGTTTTTCCCAATTCGTTTTATACAAATACGTTTGGAACAGTAACAGTTCGGACTGGATCTGAAAAAATACAAGAAATTGAAGTTACTACATACCGCATCGACGCGGACTATAACGACCAGCGCCACCCTGACTCCGTGACGTTCACTAAAAGTATTCGCGAGGATTTGGCACGTCGAGATTTTACGATTAACGCAATGGCACTTGCGCCAATAACAGACGCTTCGCCGCACAACGATACGGTCAGTATGGACGGCATGACGATCATCGACCCCTTCGGCGGATTAAAGGATTTGCATACTCAAGTTATCCGCGCAGTTGGAAACCCCAGCGAACGATTCGCAGAAGATGCGCTTCGCTTAATGCGCGCAATTCGCTTCTCTGCCCAGCTAGGATTTGAAATTGAGGAATATACCCTACGCGCAATAACGGAATATGCACCAGCAATTGAAGCGGTGTCGCACGAACGAATCCGCGATGAATTTATAAAAATTATTATGAGCCCCAGCCCTGAACCTGCCATGAACCTGCTCCAGAAAACGGGGCTGTTGGCGATGATATTGCCCGAGCTGGAGGAGGGCGTGGGGATCACCCAAAACAAGCACCACGTGTACACCGTATTTGAACACTCCATAAAATCACTGCAATTTGCCGTGGAATTTAACTACTCCATGCACGTTCGCATCGCGGCACTCTTTCATGACATCGGGAAACCTCGAACCAGGCGATTCGCAAACGGCGACTATACGTTTTACGGACACGATATCGTAGGCGCTCGCATGACAGAGTTACTCATGGATCGATTAAAATTTCCAAAAGATCTGACAAAAACGGTGACACATCTCATTCGCCACCATATGTTCTTCTATGATGTGGGCAAAGTAACGCCGGCAGGAGCACGGAGACTGCTTCGCAGAGTGGGCAAAGACAATTTTGATGACTTAATTAAGCTTCGCATCGCAGAGAGAAAAGGTTCCGGGGTGCCGAAAGCAGAGCCATATCGCCTGCGGCATTTGCAGTTTATGGTCGAACAAGCCAGCAAAGAACCTATTTCCGTAGGCCAATTAGCCGTTACCGGGAACGACTTAATTCACGAGCTCGGCCTTCGGCCCGGGCCGATGATCGGCGGTATCCTCCACGCACTGTTAGCAGAAGTATTAGAAGACCCTAAGAAAAACGATAAACAGTATTTACTAGAACAAGCAAAACTACTACAAGAAAAAACCCCTGAAGAACTTAAAAAACTGGGAGAATCCGCAATAGAAGATGCGGAAAAAAAGCAGGAGGAAGAAATAAAACGAAAATACCACGTATAATTGTGATACAATATTCGTATGAGTTTCCTACTTTTCTTTCTCGGAGCAATCATGATGGCAGCCGGATTTTCCATGGTCTGGAAGACAGCGTGGTGGGATGAGAACTGGGGAGATATAGGCGCAATGTTTGGGCTAAAAGGATCGAGCCTCGAACACTGGAAGCTAGCAGGAGTTATTTTATTGTTCCTCGGATTCCTCGTTGCGTTCGGCATCTTCCAAGCATTCTTCTACCTTACAATCGGCCAATTCTTGCCAAACGGGCAGAAATAACTTGCAAAGCGGGATATAAACCGCTTTAATACTATGCATAGATAAAAGGGCCCCTAGCTCATTTGGTAGAGCGCCTCGCTTGCACCGAGGAGGTGAGCGGTTCGAATCCGCTGGGGTCCACACAAGCCACTGACAAATTACACAAACAGCCCTTTGACTTATATTCGTCAGAACGATACGCTCAATACAGATTATCCTTCATAATCCCCAATAGAAAGGAGGTGTCGAACATATGGCAACGTACAATTCTTTCTTATCAGTCTGGACTGGTGCCGTTACAAATTCCCTTGCTGACCTGTGGGTACAATTTATCAGCTTCGTTCCAAGCGTGATCGCAGCTATCGTCGTATTCCTCGTTGGATGGGCAATTGCAGTAGCAGTAGGCCGATTGATCGAAAAATTACTTGTATTAGTTCGAATTAATGCCGCCTTTGAGTCATTGCGCGGATTAAAGCGAGCTGTAGAACAAGCAGGGTTAAGATTAGATATTGCGCACCTTGTTGGAGAAATCTTTAAGTGGTTCCTCATCATTGTTTCGCTTCTTGCAGCAACCGATATCCTCGGTTTAGTGCAGGTATCTGAATTCTTAACATCAGTTCTGTATTACATTCCAAACGTAGTAATTGCTGCGCTAATCCTCGTGATTTCCGTAGTTCTTGCGAACTTTGTATATCGTACAGTTCTCGCAGCAGTTGAAGCTGCTGGCTTCACCAGTGGTGGAGCAATTGCAGCAATCAGCAAGTGGTCAATCCTCGTGTTTGCCCTCTTTGCAGCATTATTGCAACTTCAGATAGCTAGTCAGCTTATCCAAACAATCCTTACCGCATTCTTCGCGATGGTAGCCATCGCAGGAGGCCTTGCATTCGGGTTGGGAGGTAAAGACCTCGCAGCAAAGTGGCTCGCAAAGGCAGAGCACGATATTGCAGGCAGAAAGAGATTATAAGACATGAGATTCCGCCCCTGGCGGAACACAAAAGCACATGTCTACAAGAGACGCAACAAGACGGTACCTCCAGGTGGGCCGTCTTTTGCTTATTTCTCCCCAAACACCCCTTGACAGGGTTTTTTATCCACATATACTACATAAATCATCTACGAACCCGATCTTTCCGGTTCCTCTAGACAAAAATCAATCCAGAGAATGAGAAATATCTGAATTACGTATTTTTTGTCTGTGGGTTGATTGCAATAATATTCTGAAACGCCAGATCATTCACAATTCAAATTAGTATCATTGCAACCCGATTAGATCGATATCTTTTCGGAAGTAACCAATAATACGAACGATCACAATATAGAGCGAAAGTAATTATGTATTACTAGCTCTAAGCAATGCGAATCCAAACTGTGACAAGAGGTGAGATATGTGCATGTGTCATGCACCGTTAAGAGTATATGGTGGATGCCTTGGCAATAAACAACGATGAAGGACGTGACCGGCTGCGATAAGCTACGGGGAGGTGCTGAGTAACCGTTAATCCGTAGATTTCCGAATGGGGAAACCCCCTTACCGTAATTGGTGAGGACTACCTTGCTGCAAGGCAGGGATAGGGATAACCTTGCGAATTGAAACATCTTAGTAGCAAGAGGAAAAGAAAAGAAAGAATAACTTTTATACTGATGAATGTAGTCTGTAGCGCTTTAGGGCACTACGGATCTACCGTCATCTTTATAAGAAGTTGTTTGCATTCTCTTAGTAGTGGCGAGCGAAAAGGGAAGAGCCCAAACCGTATGCGTGTAATAGCTCATAAGGCGTTATGCATGCGGGGTTGTAGGTTTATGCACCTGTAATTTATGAAAACAAAATATGATGTATGTATTTGTCTAGAAGAACGCGGCTGGAATGCCCGACCATAGAAGGTGAGAGTCCTGTATTTAAAAGATATACGTACCGTATTAGCATAGACCTGAGTAGAGCGGGACACGACAAGCCCGTTTGAATCTGGGAGGACTAAACTCCTAAGGCTAAATATGTTTATTGACCGATAGTGAACTAGTACCGTGAGGGAAAGGTGAAAAGAACCCCGTTTAGGGGAGTGAAATAGACCTGAAACCATATACTTACATAGAGTAGGAGCCCCGTATTTATACGTGGGTGACTGCGTGCTTTTTGCAGAACGAACCATCGAGTTCGCTGTATGCCGTTTGCTTAAGTCTCAAACCGAGACGGAGGCGTAGCGAAAGCGAGTATTAATAGTGCGTTTATAATGGCATGCACGAGACCCGAAACCGGGTGATCTATCCATGAGCAGGGTGAAGTTTTGCGAAAGCAAAATGGAGGCCCGAACCCGTTAGCCGTTCAATACTATGGGATGACTTGTGGATAGCGGAGAAATTCCAATCGAACCCGGAAATAGCTGGTTCTCGTCGAAATAGCTTTAGGGCTAGCCTCGTGAGGTAGCTAAGAGAGGTAGAGCACTGCAAGGGATCTGGGGGCTTTTAGTTCTCGACCCTAGCAAACTCCGAATACTTTTAGTGTGAATCACGGGAGTCAGAACGCGGGGGCTAAGCTCCGCGCTCAAAAGGGGAACAGCCCAGATCATAGCTTAAGGTCCCAAAATACTGTCTAAGTGGTTAAGGCGGTGGAGTTGCACAGACAGCGAGGCAGTTGGCTTAGAAGCAGCCACCTGTTAAAGATAGCGTAACAGCTCACTCGTTAAGCGACTCTGCGCCGAAAATTCAACGGGGCTCAAGACAGTTACCGAAAGCATGAACTTTAACATTTATTTGTTGGAGTGGTAGACGAGCGTTTCATTTGCGTCGAAGGTGTACCGTGAGGTCCGCTGGAGCGAATGGAAGTGAGGATGATGGTATAAGTAACAAGACACAAGGTGAGAACCCTTGTCACCGTAAACCTAAGGTTTCCTGGGCAATGTCGATCATCCCAGGGTTAGTCGATCCTAAGCTCAGGCCGAAAGGCGTAGGCGATGGACAACAGGTTAATATTCCTGTACCGACTATAGAGTTTGTAAGGCGTGACGAATCGACACCCCTCATCAGAACATATGACTTATTCTGTGGGGCACATTAGTTGGACCAACCAGGCAAATCCGGTTGATCATTCAAACAGCGAAGTGTTTCAGGAGAGTGCGGGCTTCGGCCCAAGCCTCTATGGGGAAAGTCGGTTCCCGGAAAAGCGTCGTACAATTTCCTCTATGGCCGACCGTACCGCAAACCAACACAGGTAGGTGGATGTAAGAGCATTAAGGTGATCGGGAGTACCCTCGTTAAGGAACTCGGCAAAACAGCAGCCGTACGTTCGCAATAAGGCTTACCTGTACTACTGAACGCAAGTTCTTTAAAGTGCAGGTCGCAGCGCAAGATCCCTGGCGACTGTTTAACAAAAACACAGGTTCCTGCTAACTCGTAAGAGGATGTATAGGAGCTGACTCCTGGCCAGTGTCGGAACGTTAAAATCGCTCGTTAACGCGAGTGATCCAAGCGCCGATGAACGCCGGCCGTAACTATAACGGTCCTAAGGTAGCGAAATTCCTTGGCAGGTAAGTTCTGTCCCGCACGAATGGAGTCACGACTGGGGAACTGTCTCAACGAGGGACCCGGTGAAATTGCAATGTCGGTAAAGATGCCGCCACCCTGCGGCTAGACGAAAAGACCCCATGAAGCTTCACTACAGCTTGGTATTGGCTCGTCGAATATACTGCTCAGCATAGGTGGGAGACTTTGACGGTCGCCTTCGGGCGCACCTGAGTCACAACATGAGATACCACCCTGTATATTTAACGCGTCTAACGACTTAGTGTGAATCCACTAATCAGACAGTGCCTGGCGGGTAGTTTATCTGGGGCGGATTCCTCATAAACAGTAACTGAGGAGCCTATAAGGTCAGCTAGGTACGGATGGAAACCGTGCCGATAGTGCAAAGGCATAAGCTGGCTTCACTGCAAGACATACATGTCGCGCAGACACGAAAGTGGAGCTTAGTGAACCGACCGTTTCGTATAGAAGAGCGGAAGATCATCGGATAAAAGCTACTCTGGGGATAACAGGCTTATCTCCCCCAATAGTCCACATAGACGGGGAGGTTTGGCACCTCGATGTCGGCTCGTCCTATCCTGGGGCTGAAGAAGGTCCCAAGGGTTTGGCTGTTCGCCAATGAAAAGGGTACGCGAGCTGGGTTCAAACCGTCGCAAGACAGGTTGGACTCTATCTGTCGCAGGCGTGGAAACTTGAGGATCGTCCTTCCTAGTACGAGAGGACCGGAAGGGACCAACCTCTGGTGTACCAGTTGTCCAGTTCTTGGGCATTGCTGGGTAGCTACGTTGGGCTGGTGATAAGCGCTGAAAGCATCTAAGCGCGAAGCCCAATCCAAGACCAGGTTTCAATATGAGACTCCTAGAAGACTACTAGGTTGATAGGTGGGAAGTGTACGCACAGCAATGTGTTGAGCTGACCCATACTAATTAGTCCAGTTGTATGAATACGTGCTTATCTCACTTCTCGTGAGTTATAACGATTCATGCTCCTCGCAAACAAAACATAAGTTATTATGTCTAGTAAAAGGGAAGGCAATGTCACAGAATGTAGACGCAAAGCATAGGGCTAGTAATGCATTATTATTTCCCTCTATGTACGGTCGTTCTATTATTTGGTGAAAAACAAGCAATGATACTAATTTGAACCTATTCGGTTCAGCGTTCGCGGTGTCTCAAGCGAAGGGGAAACACCTGTTCCCATTCCGAACACAGCAGTTAAGCTCTTCAGCGTCGATGGTAGTGAGAATTAATACTCTCGCAAGAGTAGACCGATGCCGCGTACGTTGAACCGAATACAATCCACAATAAAGATCCCCGATAAGGGGATTTTTTATTACGTAAAATTTGGAAATAAAAAAACCGCATCGTGACAAAACACATATGCGGTCGAAAGTTCGTCGTTTTAATGAGCATTCCTCGGCGTCAGATCAGAACTGCGATCAGAAGCGCGGAGGCGAGAGTGAGAAATGCACCAATAATCACGAGACAGCCGGAAGAAGAAGGGCTTATATATATTTCAGGCGGAGGACCCCATGATGCAGGTCGAGGGCAAGAATCTCCCGCTGACTTCCACCCTGTTTTTTCGCCAGTTTTCAGATTTACCCTGGTTAACTGCTCTCTAGTGCTAGTGCCTTTACAATAATTACAATTTTCAGTTTTGTGATATTCATGGCCACTAACATATTGCTTACCAGACCCATTACAATATCCACATTTTACGATTGGATCATCGACATCAACCACGTCTTTAAAGAACCAAGTCTCTCCACAATACTTACAGGTATCAGCACTTACCGATATTTCCTTTTTGCATTTCGGGCAATTAAACATTTTTCCTGGCATTGGAATCTCCTCCGTTTCTACGTATGGGTTTGAAAAAGCAGTCAGAACATTCAGAACCGTAAAATATAGCCGTATTATGCCTATTTGTCAATATAAAAATCGCTCAACGAATGCTCGTGAGCGATGAAACTACAATATCTAGGCCGAATCTGGCGTTCCTTTTGCTTCAAACCATCCTGTTGCGGGGTTTTTCTGACACGCATACCACTTAAAGCAATTCCCATTCATGACGATGTACACGCCCGGAATAGAAATCTGCGAAGCGATAATGGCACCGCCCAGGTTGAATTCCGCATCGGTATCGCGCATCGCAGCTGGTTGGCTGGCACCGGTGATGACGATCGCCTTATTCAGCTTTTGCTTCGCAACCACCTCCGCCGTCTCAATCATCGTATCTGTCCCATGGACGACGACACATGCCTTGGTATCAACATTCTTACACCATTCCGCGACCCTTGCCCTGTCGGCGTCGGTCATATCCATACTATCCTTGGCCGAATCAGCATCGTAAACAACATCCACATTCAACAGGCCAAACCGATTAGCCATACTTGTGGCAGCGGAGACTCGAGGAAATGAAAAATCCCTCACATTAGCCCCTCTTCCGTACACTTTATCAAACGTTCCGCCTAGGCAAAGTATGCTCGTACGCATGATTTGCATCCTCCCATATTTCCAAATGTGCACTCAAAACCACTGCGACCATAGCACAAAGGGGTGTTTTAGGCAATATCAACCAACTTCTTTACCGTCGTATAGTTTCGGATCGTAATTTCTTTGTAGATTTTCTTGCCGGCAAGTTTTGAGAAGCCGCTTTTAGTAATCCCGGATAATTTGGTCGTCATGTACACCACACCATCCCAAGAATCTACGGAATCGATACCTTCTCTAAGCTTTATTTCGGCAATCACGTCTTCCGGCTTAGCGGGGAGACGAACGAATGCGACATATTTACGAATATCATCTCCTTTTTCCCAATTCTTCGGCGCATGAGCGATTACCTGCTTCACTTCCGCCATCGTTCGCACCACGACTTTAATATTCATGTTAAACGCAGCAGATAAGCCCGTTTCCAGCTTCTTTGTAATACTCTTCTCGCCTAACTTCGAATCAAACATCACATTTCCGCTAGCAATGACCGTTTTTACATTCGCGCATCCTAATTCTTCCATCTCGCGCTTCAAATCCGCCATTTTTACCAATGAATTTCCACCAACGTTAATTCCTCGAAGTAGTGCAATATATTTCATAGCGGAGAGGGTGGGATTCGAACCCACGGAGCACTTTCGCACTCACTAGTTTTCGAAACTAGCGCCTTCGGCCACTCAGCCACCTCTCCGTCTCTATAGACTAGCGGAAGGGCGTGTATAATCAAAGCATGGCAACCACAGAAGAACTGGCGCAACTGATATGGGATTTTAATAATAATCAGGCTCCAGTAACGAAATCGGACTGTATTTTAGTGCTCGGGAGCAATGACCTGCGCGTGGCTCAACGAGGCGCCGAATTGTTCTTACAAGGATATGCGCCGTTGATCATTTTTGCGGGCAATGAAGGCAGGCTCACACAGGGCGTATTCGATAAACCGGAAGCAGAAATGTTTGCAGACGAAGCACTAAACATGGGGGTGCCTAAAGAAGCAATACTCATAGAAAATAAGTCGACCAATACAGGAGAAAATATTCGATTCACAAAAACGCTTTTGCAAGAAAAGGGATTATTACCCCTATCATTCATCGTCGTAACGACACCGTATCTGCAAGTTCGCGCTCTTGCGACTCTAAAAAAACATATGCCGGAAGTAGCAGCGACGGTAACTGCTCCAACTATCGCTCTTGAAAGCTATACCACTCAAGAAATTCCGCGACACGATATTATCGATACTATGGTTGGAGAAATACAGCGCTTGCAAACATACCCAGCAAAAGGATTCTGCGTTCCCGTGGAGCTTCCTGAGGAAATACTTCACGCGTACACTGAACTTATCGCTCAAGGATATACCAAGCGCTTAGTAGAACCATTATGAAAACAATTACGGTCGGATCGGAAAACCCAGCGAAGATCGCAGCCGTGAAAGCGGGGTTTGAGGCGATGTTTCCTTATGAGCAATTTGAAATCCATGGCGTTTCAGTAGCCTCAGGCGTCCCTGATCAGCCCATGAATGATGCAGATACTCTGTTAGGTGCTACAAATCGCGCAGAGCGCGCTATGGAGGCTCTTCCGGCAGATTATTCGGTAGGATTAGAGGGCGGAAACGAAGAAATTAATGGGAAGATGGCCGCGTCTGCATGGATTGTTGTTATTTCTCGAACAGGAGTAGTTGGAAAAGGAAAGGCAGGGGTATTTTTCTTACCACAAGAAGTTGTAACACTGATTCAATCAGGAATTGAGCTGGGGCACGCAATGGACCAGGTATTTGACAGTGAAAATTCCAAGCATTCTAGCGGGGCTACGGGATTGCTCACAAACGGCGTTTTGGAACGCATGGAATACTATAAACAAGCCGTGATCCTTGCGCTCATTCCTCATAAGAACACAAAGCTGGCTTTCTAAGGCAAATAATGGACTTTTAAGGGAATATCCGATATAGTAAGTCATTGATATGAAACGACGATTCCCATCCAAAAACAATCGAAAGATTGTTGAAGTACTCGAAGAACTCAGAATTACTGAGGGGCGATTAATGTTTTTATTAAAAGAGGTGGGAATCAGGCTAGCGGATGGGCAAAAGAATTTGGACCAATCCGAAGTTGCTCGTATTCGCGGATACTTGAACGAACAAGAACGCCGAGCACAGCTGAAAGGCAAGATGATCGATTTGCCATCTATTATCCGAGTACAAGATTTATCAAAGAAATTGGAACTTCCTGTAGGAAATATTTTGGCAACTCTCTTGAAAAACGGAGTCCTTGCAACACTTAACGATGATTTGGATTATGATACTGCCGCAATTATTGCGCAGGAACTCGGCTACAAAACAACGGAAAGCGTTGGAGAGCTGGAAAAAGACGTTCTTACGGTAGAAAAATTAAATGAGATTCTGAAAAAAGAAGAACCGGAAAAGCAGGTGCCTCGCCCCCCTATTGTGACTATCATGGGACACGTTGATCACGGAAAAACGACTCTCCTCGACACGATCCGCTCTGCAAACGTTGCAAGCGGGGAAGCGGGTGGTATTACGCAGGCAATTTCCAGCTACCAGACAGAACATAACGGCCGAGTTATTACGTTTATTGATACTCCCGGACACGAAACGTTCGATTTTATGCGCCAGCGCGGAGCTGCGCTCGCAGACATTGTAGTGCTCGTTGTTGCTGCTGACGACGGAGTGCAACCTCAAACAAAAGACGCTGTTGCCTATGCGAAAAAGGAAGGCTTGCCGATTATCGTGGCAATTAACAAGATCGACCGCGCAGAAGCGAACATCGACAAAGTGAAAAAAGAACTAGGGGACTTAGATTTGATTCCGGAAGAATGGGGAGGGAAGACGGTGATGATCGGCATTTCCGCACTAAAAAAACAGGGGATTGATGAGTTACTAGAGTTGATTTTACTTACATCAGATATCGAGCAGCCAAAGGCAGACCCAACACGAACTGCTCTGGGCACCGTACTTGAAAGCAAGCTCGACAAGAGCGTGGGGCCCGTTGCATCAATTATTATCCATACAGGAACACTCCAAATCGGAGACGATGTAGTTATCGGCAAAACAATTGGAAAAGTTCGCCAAATGCTGGACTTCAAAGGAAAGCAGATTAAAAAAGCAGGGCCATCTATGCCTGTTGCGATTATCGGATTAAAAGACGTTCCTCATGCAGGAGATATTCTCCAAGTAGTAGAGGAGCAGGGAGAAGCCGTTTCAAAGGCAGGGCAACGCCGAGCACCGCTCAAGAAAATGTCGAAAGCAGACGATGGGGACACGCGCCAGACGCTCGCAATCGTCCTTAAGGCAGACTCTAACGGGTCCCTCGAGGCGCTTCAGCAGACAATCACGGCAATGGTGCCTGAGGAAGTACGCCTTTCTATCGTACGGGCGGAAGTAGGAGCTATTTCAGACTCCGACGTGTTAACTGCCAGGGCGGGGAATGCCATTATTTACGGATTCAACGTACAAGTAGCGGGCATGAGCCAAAAATTGGCAGATAAAGAAAAGGTGCCTGTTCGTATTTTTAAGATTATTTACCAGCTATCCGAAGATGTACGGAATGAAATCGAACAGCGATTACCGGTGGACATTGTTACGGAGGACATCGGTCGCATCAAAGTATTAAAAGTCTTTTTCTCTACGGCGAAGCGCAAAATTATCGGCGGAGAAGTTGCGGAAGGAATCGTGGAGGCAAATGCAAAAATCGTTATCAAACGAAAAGACAAAACAAAGAAAGATGCTGCTGCGGAAATCATCGGCACTGGCGTTATTGTCGAGCTACAAAAAGATAAGCGCCCGCTCCAAAAAGCAGAATTGGGCGACCAAGTCGGCATGACCATTGAAAGCAGGGATAAGATGAAAGAAGGGGACGTGCTAGAGATCCTTCGAGAAACTCGCGTGAAAAAAGGCTCTGTTGTCAGTAAATAGGAACTGAACACAAATGGTATCCGAACGAATCTTAAAAGTGAATAAGCACATTTTGCGCACCGTCTCAGAAATTCTTTCCGAGAGCGCAGACATACCATCGGGAGTGCTCGTAACGATTTCGCGCGTTGATACGACGCCCAATTTACGCTTTTCGAGAATATATCTATACATCAATCCTGGAAGCCGCGCGCAAGAAACGCTGGATGCGCTAAAAAAACAAATGTACGATATTCAAGGAGAGATGAATCGCGCAATGCATTTACACCCGATTCCAAGAATTTCGTTCCGCCAAGATACGGGGTTGGATTATGCAGACACTATTAACAAGAAACTGGATGAAATCAACGACGAAAAATCTAGCAAGTGATCTACTAGTAGCACATAGCAACACCGTCCAACAGATCGCAGAAACACTGCAGACGGCTTCTCGCGTGCTTATTAGTACTCACGAGCATCCAGATGGAGACGCCCTAGGCAGCAGCCTTGCGGTGCATTTTGCGTTGAAATCAAAGGGAATAGAATCGACAGTATATATTCCGGACCCAGCTCCTGATTTTTTCCAATTTTTACCAGGGTTTGATGCGCTTACAACAACAAAGCCGAATATAAGCGACTTCGATACGGTTATTTTACTTGATTACACCCAGCTCTATAGAACTCACTTGGAACAAGAAGTGCTTGGACGGCCCCGAGTGATCAGTATTGATCATCACTATGACAATCCCAAGCAAACAGCTATTAATTTGATTGTTGCCGAGGGGGCTGCCACTGCGCATATCTTATTTCCCCTCTTTTTAGCATTAGATATTCCCATTACACAGGATATTGCCACGTGCTTGCTGACGGGGATTTTTACAGACACGGGATCATTTATGCATGACGGCGTTACTCCGGATATTCTCCAGATTGCATCGTACTTAATGAAAAAAGGCGCCCGATTATCGCATATCGCTCACGAAACATACCAAAAGAAGGACTTACCAAGCCTGCAAATATGGGGAAGAGCACTATCTCGCATTTTAGTGAACGAAAAAACTGGTGCCAGCATTTCATTAATAACCCTCAAAGACTTGCAGGAATGCAACGCAACACTCGATGATTTATCGGGCGTTGTAAGTATGCTCAATACTCTCCCGCAGACGAAATACGCCATGCTGTTAGTAGAATTCGAATCCGGAAAAATCAAAGGAAGCCTGCGAACAGAACCTCAAAAGGGAATAGATGTAAGCAAGATAGCAAAACGATTGGGTGGAGGGGGTCATAAAATGGCTTCCGGATTTGAAATTACGGGGCATATTGTGCAAGAAGATGGCATCTGGCGCGTAAAAGCCGTAGCATAACAAATACATATGAAATTTTTAATATTCGGAGACGTCGTAGGAACGCTTGGAAGAAAAGGTATTTCACAAGCGCTTCCGGAGTTGCGCAAAGAATTTACGCCTGATGCCGTCATCGTAAACGTAGAAAATATCGCACATGGAAAAGGAATTTCCCCAGATACGATGCATGAGGCACTCACCAGCTGGGACGTTCTTGCATTTACAACTGGCGACCATGCGTGGGATAACGGCCAAGGAGTAGACATACTCACCAATCCGCGTATTCCCATTGTTCGCCCCGCAAATTACCCCGATGGCGCCCCAGGACGAGGGTATGTAATCGTAAAGCTTGGCGCATATGAAATTGCTGTGATTAATCTGCAAGGCCAAGTATTTTTCAAAAATCAGCCAGACAATCCCTTCCACAAATTAGATGAAATTCTTGAAATTCCCGAGGTAAAGCGGTGCGCAATTAAGCTTCTTGATTTTCATGCAGAAGTCACCAGCGAAAAACGGGGGATGGGGTGGCACGCAGATGGAAAGATATCTGCTATGTGGGGCACGCACACGCACGTCCCTACAGCAGACGCCCAGATACTGCCAAAAGGAACGGGATATATTACCGATGCAGGGATGAACGGCGCATACGAATCTATCATTGGCATGGGGAAACAGGCCCCTCTCAAGCAATTCCTCACACAATTACGCGCAAAAATGGAACCCCCAGAAACGGGTGCAATGGAAATAAATGCCGTACTCATCGATATCGACCCCTCCACCGGAAAAACGACTGGTATTGCACAAATTCGAAGGATCCTGCAGAATACCTAGTGTGGCTATACGTAGCCCTTATATCTTATGATCAACAAGCAAACACTTATCGATAAAGTTTCTGACGCAACCCGGCTTCCTCGAAAGCACGTGGAAATGGTAGTTGCAGCATTCTTGGAAACAATGATTGATAAGCTTTCTCAGGACGAAAAGATCAACCTTTCTGGATTCGGAATTTTCGAAGTTCGAGAGCGAAAAGGACGTCGAGGAGTAAACCCTCGAAACCCTAACGAACCGATGCAGATTCCCTCCGTACGAGTTGCAAAATTCCGCCCTGGAAAAACTCTCAAAGAGGCAGTAAAGTAACGCCACGGGGCGTCGTATACCGGCAGTACGCATGGTTTGGGACCATGTAGACTGGGTTCAATTCCCAGCGCCCCGACAAAAATTAAATACTATGCGGGTATAGTACAATGGTAGTATTCCAGTTTTCCAAACTGAGAATGCGGGTTCGATTCCCGCTACCCGCTCTGCTATACTAATTGCATGTCTTACGGAAAATATAATTGGTCGCACTGGATACTAAGCGCAAGCCTCGGCATTGTATTTTTTTGGATCGGCGTAGATATTCTTCGTCATCCGGACTCCTGGATAGGCTACATCCCTACTAATTTGCCAATCCATATCCCGACCACATCACTACTCAAAGCAAATGGGATATTCGATATGGCAATGGGATTACTCCTCGTCCTCAGGTTATGGCCGAAATTGATTGCATTCTTCGCAGCAGGGCACCTCATCGCAATTATAGCCACGCAAGGAGTAGATGCTGTCATCATCCGCGACGTAGGCTTACTAGGAGGCTCTTTAGCACTCCTATTATGGCCGAAGCGCCACTATCACCGAAGCAATTAATACATCCCCAGAGGATTGATTGGCACGCCGAATCTGCGAACCTCGAAGTGTACGTGCGGTCCCGTTGAATGCCCCGTTGATCCCATCTTAGCGATTGCATCGCCTTTCTTTACGGCTGCGCCCTTTGCCACATAAAACTTCGTTAAGTGAGCATAATACGTCGTTAATCCGTTGCCATGATTGATAATAATCAAGTTGCCGTATGCACCAAGCCACCCAGCAAATTCAACCGTACCGTCTTGGGCCGCGAATACGGGTGGTTTTGATCGATTATCAATATCAATACCGGTATGCCCATCATGACCAAAATATTGAGAAATATGATGGGTAATAGTGGGCCATCCAAAGCCGCTCGGTGTCTTTACTTGTTCTTTTTGAGGAGCCGGGGTTGGCTCATCTCCTGAGTCACGGGCAGTTTGCGTATTCTCAGATACGATCTTTGGAGCTTGCACTACCGGAGCATCACCGTTTGGAATAATCAGCTTCTGCCCAAGAGCTATCTTAGAGCTGTCTTGGAGCCCGTTCGCAGAAACAATGTCAGTAGCCTTTGCATTATATGAATTTGCAATACTAAGGACGGTATCACCACTCTTTACAGTATGAAGGACTCCAGTTATTGGGAGAATCGTCAAATGATCGCCAGACTTAATTGTGTCAGTTGAACCGAGCCCGTTTACAGAAAGGATCGTATTCGCGCTGATATTATATTTGGAAGCTATTCCCGCAATCGTATCTCCGTCTACAACAGTATAAATAAATGGCTTTTGTACAGAGGGGGTATTTTGAGATTTGGAAGAATTGTCGCTTGATGCGTCGGTAGAGCCAGTAGATGATCCGTCAGTAGTATCAATAGCTGGCTGCATCGGAGCAACAACGGCATTTCCTTCAAGTGTTTGCGCAAATTGCACTTCAGGATCGTCGAATGTAATAAAATTAGCGTCCGTTGCATCAACAGAAGATAATCTGCTTCCGGCCCCGTTTAAGGACGTGCCCTGTGCGTATGCAGTGGGACTTAGCGGCCCTTCGGACACTTCATCTCCGGAAATAAACTTATGAAGAAAGGAGCTTGCGTCTGAAGTACCTACAATCTGGCTCTGCAGCACAATGGCACCGATTAAACCGAAGAAGGCCATGTGAACAGCCGATTTCTTTGGTATGTTCGACACGAAGCTTTTAATTTTTTCTTCTGAATTCTTAGAAAAGGTGCCTAGGCGACCTTTTCTTAGTTGTTGCTTTGGTAAAATACCTACTCACTTAAGAATGAGGTTTTTATTTTTCGCATGTATGTATTGATAACTAGGAAGTATAGGGTATCCGCAGAAACAGTCAACATTGACATAAGATGGCCCTCCACGCACAATATATCAGATGAAATCCCCGCTCGATGGCCTGAATCCCGATCAACAGAAGGTAGTCCTTGCCACACACGGCCCCGTACTCGTACTTGCAGGAGCAGGCTCCGGCAAGACACGAGCGCTGACTCATCGCATCGCATATCTCATTCAGCAAGGCATTGCCAAACCGGAAGAAATTCTGGCCGTTACATTCACTAACAAGGCATCTGCGGAAATGAAGCATCGGATCCAAGAATTACTCGGCTCTTCCACGCTTACGCCTCGGGCAGTGAGTACATTCCACAGTATGGGAGTAAAAATTCTTAGAGAGCAGGCTCACGCCCATACCAGATCTCGCGGATTTTCCATTTTAGACTCAAAGGATTCAGAAAAACTGGTCCGCAGAATATTAAAAAACGAAAACTACTCACTAAAAGAGTGGGGGTCCAGCGCTGTGCGGGGAATGATTTCTAAGATTAAGCAGGAATACGTAGACACTCCCGTATTTCCCGTTGCCCAGAATCCGCGTGAGGAAATGATTCAAAAAGTATTCCCGAAATATGAGCAAATGCTGGCAGAACACGATGCCTACGACTTCGATGACCTGCTCCGCGTACCTTTGAGAATCCTTCGAGAAAATCAGCCCGTTCGCGATATGTACCAAGCTCGATGGAAGTTTCTCTCTATCGACGAATATCAGGATACGAATGCAATTCAAGACGAAATAATATCGCTACTGCTCGGAAAAGATCGCAATATCTGCGTGGTAGGAGACGATTACCAGGCAATCTATTCATGGAGAGGCGCCAGCGTCGATCATATTATGCAATTTGAACAGCGCTATCCCGGGTGCACAACCATCTTGCTTACACAAAACTATAGATCAACTCCCAATATCCTAGATGCAGCCAATACGGTCATTGCTCAAAACATCGAGCAGAAACATAAAACGCTTTGGACAACTGAAAAAGAGGGTGAGGATATCCGCGTACTCCAGCTATCTTCCGATCGCGCAGAGGCCGAGTGGGTGTGCAAAGGAATCAGGGAATACGTCGCACAAGGCGGAAGACTTAGGGATTGCGCCGTATTATACCGAACAAACGCACAATCCCGCCTCATGGAAGAACAATTTTTAACTCATCGGGTGCCATACACCATCGTAGGAGGGTTCCGATTTTATGACAGAAAAGAAATCAAAGATGCGTTAGCAATCTTATCCTTCTTCCTCTCCCCATCGTCGCGCGTTCATTTTGAGCGAGTAGCAGATGCACTATTGAAGCGAGTGGGGCCTAAAACAATTGATCGCTGGGAAAGCACTGCGAAAGAATACGGCATCTCATTGCAGGCGTATTTGGAATACATGAGCGACAGGTCAGACATAGCTAGTATCATTTCAACGTTTCAAAAAGCTCGAGAACAGACGTTTGAAAAAGTTTCCGATCTTCTAGAATTTCTTGTTACTAATACAAAATATTTGGAAACACTGACTAATTTGCCCGATGGAAAAGAGCGAGAAGAGAACATACAAGAGTTGTTCAACGTTGCATCTGCATACACTACCACGGAGCAATTTTTGGAAGATACCGCACTACTGTCCGACATCGACAAGCTCGAGGATCAGCAAGACCGAGTAACCTGCATGACAATGCACGCATCGAAAGGACTGGAGTTCCTCGTTGTATATATCATCGGATGCGAAGAGGGCTTATTACCCCATAATAATAGCATTTCATCGCAACCTGCTATAGAAGAGGAGCGGCGATTACTGTACGTGGGAATGACTCGCGCACGCAAAAAATTGACCGTAACATACAGCGCATACAGATATATCGGCGGGGAAATGACCCCTCAGGCACCATCTCGATTCCTTGAGCAACTTCCTCAGGCAGAACAAACATTTCAAGAATCAAACGAGAACACATTTAGTACCCATGGTTCTGACGTATCAGATTTTTTGCACGAAGAGCCGACACTCGTTCTTTCGCAAGCAGGCTCATATGTTCATCATCCGCAGTTCGGAAAAGGTGTAGTTATCGGAACTTCTCAACATAATCTGACATGCGTATTTGAAGGTCATGGCGTAAAAAGCGTCCCCGCAAATTCGTGCACGCAGTCAGCATAAAAATTACGATACCGTCATCCCGGCCTCCGGGTCGGTATCTAGACAACGACTCGCCAGTTCGGCGGGCAAGCGTGGGTTCTTAGGTCAAGCTCGGAATGACAAACTAGGTTACAATATCTTTACCATGTTCAAACCTCTCACCGATCCGTCCGTCTTAACAAGCGTATTAGGATCCCACAAAGTTCGCGCGGATAAATCGCTTGGCCAAAACTTTTTGATTTGCGAAGAAGTTATTCAATCAGTCCTCATCGCGCTCGAAGGTGGACCCAAAAAAATAACAGAGCTCGGACCCGGAGTAGGGACGCTTACGCAGGGACTCATCATGTCCGGATACCACGTTCGAGGCATTGAAAAAGATGATGATTTTATTCACATCATTCCCACTGTCCTGCCTAAAAATCTTGTGCAGAATTTGGAACTTATTCATGGCGATTTGAAGGAAATTGAATGGAGTTGGCCCTCCTCCGCTTCGTCAGCTGGCGAAGCTTCCACGAGGCAGTACTGGTCACTTGTCGGTAACATTCCATACAACTTATCTGGACTCATTATTCGTCACTTAACAAAGATGCAATCAGCACCTTCTCGTGCAATATTTTTGATGCAAAAAGAGGTGGTCGATAGGCTTGTTACCGAAGAAAATAACATGAGCTTACTCGGACTCTCTTTAGGGTTATGGGGAAGCGCACAACTGTTGCTTCGCGTTCCGCCATCGTGTTTTATTCCGGCTCCTTCTGTGCAGTCATCGCTCGTATTACTTACGCCGAATCCGGACCGATTACCCGAGGAAAAACGAGAAGAAATTATTGCAAAAGCAAAGCCATTTTTCCAAGCAAAACGAAAACAAATTGGAACAACGCTGAAGCGGGCATATCAAAAAACAGAGCAAGAAATCGCTGCCATTGGAGATCATATACACGCGCTGCCTACTACGCGCCCTGAAAACCTAACAATTGAGCAGTGGGTATTGCTCGCTGGCGTGGTATAATACGCAACATGTCACGGAGGGTCGTTATCGTCATCACTATCATCATTATTCTCAGCATCCTCATTGCAATCGGACTCTTTTTTGTCTCTAGCTTAAATAAACAACAAGATACATCACAAACGCCTGATACCAATTCCCAGACGGCACTCCCAGGAGGCGGAACCACTTCAGTGGACCCGCTAGGCGACCCAGATAAGGACGGTCTTACCAATGCACAAGAATCGCTATGGGGAACAAACCCTAATAACCCAGACACAGACAAGGACGGGTACAACGACGGGAAAGAAGTGGCTAATTGCCACAACCCGCTCATACCAGCGCCGAACGACAAACTGGAAAATTGCACAGTGGGATCATCGATTGGAGCTACTCCAACACCATCCGGCAAAACAGCATCCAATGACGCGTTCTTTCCAACGCCGGTCAAAAAAATTGCCGACAATGTTAATCTTACGCAGGCATACGCAACGGCGGTAAAAGACTCTGACAAATCACCGGTTACGTTTAGCCAATTTATTGCAAACCAACCCCTCGAAACAGGCCTGCCACCAGTCAACGACGCCGTCATTAAATCTGCTCCAGACACCCCCGCAGACACTTCGCAGTACATGACCACGGCTGGCGACCTTGAATCGCTTTCCGATAAAGCTCGCCTCACCATTGCGCTCAATGACTTTTTTCAATACAGAAGCACGTACGGATTCACTACGCTCGCGGAAGCAGTAGAAGCATTTCAATCAAGAGTCCGCTTAGCATCAGTGCCAAAATCGGCACTTCAATATGACAAGACACTCCTCGCATATACTCAACTGCTCTCCGCTACGTTTAGGCAAATTGCGGATTTTTCTAATGACCAAATAAAGGCAATGGTAGCTATTCGCCAGCTCGATGCAATAGATAGACAATACTATCCGCAGCTAGTGCAAATGAAAGCTCAACTCCTAAATCCACAAGCGCCATGACACCTGTAAATGCATTAGGAATACGGACAACTATCACTGTACTGATTATCACGGTGATAGCACTTGGTGTATGGAAACTGACGACGCTCGGTTTTTCGCATACGGCAATACAGCAAGCATCTCCCAGTCCAATTGTAGAAATTTCTCCGAGTCCATCGCCAAGCCCCTTGCAATCGCTATCCCCAGAATTACTGGATCAAATGAAAAAATATGCGCAAAGCACAGCCTCTAATATCGGCCCGGAGACAAAAAAATATGTTGCAACACTCCCGAAAGATGCCACTCAGGCACAGGTACTAGATCAAAAAAATCTCACGACATACGTAAGCGCAAATCAGGGTCAGCTATTGCCAGCGTTGCAGCCTGGGACCATTAAAACATCAACAGCAACAGGGAAGGCAGCTATTAAAACGTATTTGGATTCCATTTCCCAGGCACAAAATTCTAAGATTAAGTCCGTTACCGGTACTGATATCGTAAATGCATTCCAAGCCCAGGAAGGGGGTACTGACGCAAACGCGCTAGCTCCAATCCTCGCAAATGTTCAATCAAACTTCGACCTATTTAAGGCGATCGCAACGCCCCAAGAAGCAGCGCCGCTTCAAACAAAACTTCTCCAAGCAACCATTTCGCTGATTCAAAACATCAAACTCATTCAGGCATTTAAAACGGATCAAATCAGTGGCTTAATTGGGCTAAAAAATGTTTCTGATTTAGATGGCGTATACGCAGATATCGCAACGCAGATAAGCGCACTCGAAAAGAAATACAATCTACAGTAAACATGCTATAATTTCGTGCATACAAGTCGTATGCCTTTGCATTTTTTTTATTGGAATCGAAAATTAGTCCTTGCGCTTTCTTTCCTTGCATTCGCAGTCATTTTCACGACTTCTGCAACGCCCACTCACGCCGATCCGCATGCCGTATTTTATACCGATAGAGCTCAGGAGCAATTATTCTATAACGTCCTTGCTGCATTAAACCAAGCAGACTATGTGGAGCCGGGAATTCCCGGATCACCGTATAGCAGGGCACAACTAGTAACAGATAGGAACAATGCTGCGACTGCTCAATCAATCGCCAATGGTGCGCCAAGTCCGCTCCCGTACTCAACCCCAAACCCAGTGGAGCAATCGACCCACACCAACCTTCCGAGCGTGGTAACCAGGAACGTTACATTGGAGGGTAACGACTTATGGACAGCATATCTATACCAGCAATTTGCACGAGAAACAGATACCAGGAGACAGCTTAGCGAGCTCGCGAGACTATACTGCGAAGCAAGCCTAGGACGAGCAGGATGCAGCGATCAACCTGGACCAGCACAAGAACAATCAGTAGCATTTCCCGCAAACATAGACCAATACATGCAACAGCCTAACTTGTCTGCGGTCTCGCTTTTGTCCTCAGACCCTACGGGTGGCACCACGCTCACTGAGGAACAGGAGCTAAAAAACAAACTCACGAACACAAAACCAGCAGACGCAAATGCCCCAGCAGACGCACTTAACCCAGCAAACGTTACAGTACCCGAGGGGTTAAACTTCATTCGGCCAAATTCCCAAACCGTTGCCCAACTCCGAGATAACGTAAGTGCGAACCAAGACGCAAAAACTATCGTAGACACAACAGCAGGTAACGTCATCGCATCTCAGTATGCGCAAATTCTTGACCCAGGAGCTCTCAATAAAGTTCAATTTACAGGCAATAATAAAAAAGCGTCCTTGCCAAGCGATGCGACTTTTGACGACTATATTCGAAGTATCAGGGGGCTAGATTCGCTATTGCCAGGCATGATGGATATAGCTCAACAAGGATACAATCAGGGCTTGGCCTTCCAACAAAACCGGGCACAAACTCCATCACTCGGGCAATACGTTCTCACCAAAAACGCAACAGGAGGAGTGGATGGCACCCTTACTACTCCATCGAGCGCAATTGCAGCACAAATCGTTGCCGGTGCGAACCTGCTTCCTAATCAAGTTATCGGCGAAAAGATTGCTGGTACGTCAACTATAACAACGCCGGGGCAGCAGCCCGACCTGCCAGTTACCGCTCAAACGGGCCAAGTGCTTGGAGCCTCTACTAGCCCACTCCCAAGCGATAATTCAATCAATCAACTCTCTGGCCAAGTTGCAGGCATTTCAACCCAAGTACAGCAGCTCTATCAAACCTATTACGATACGCCTCAACCAAACCCAAATAACGTTACCACGGGCTTAATCGCTCCATATAAAGAACAAGGTACCGGCCAGTTCGCAGAAGCGCTTGGCATAAAAGATCCGAATCCGAACCCTCAGGAAGTTACTTGCGGATTTTGCACGTCGATAAGCACAATTGTAAACGGCGCAACTGCGAGTCCTGTTGTAAACAGCGTATATACGGACCTTTTCTGCTACTTCTTCCCGACAACGGAAGCTTGTATCGCAAGAAAAGAACCCGTAAGTAGTCCTACCCCTACACCATAATATGCGATTTTTCCTCAAACCATATCTTATAATCGCTGTCCTCGGATTGGCACTGCCTTCGATAACACTCGCTGCAGATGTGAGCGTTTCGCTCAATAAACTATCAACGATTTCCATAGACGCAAACCTTCTCCCCGGAACAACAGCAAGTCTCGTACGGCAGTGTAAATACTTAGGATCGCTCGATCCATATAAGGATAATACGGTCAGCATCCCTTCGGATCGACTAAAATTACCGCTAATAATTCAATATTCTTACGGAAGCGGTCTCGTAACCACGGCGAAAAACAACTACTATTCTTGCTCGGCAGAAGTTATAGGTGACATTCAGCTCTACTTGAACTCTTCGCTTTCGGACTTTGCGCGAGTATTAATAAGCTTTTTCCAATACATTCTATCTTTGATTAATTGGCTCGCTAGCTTCATCCTAGAGTTTCTAGGAAACCTCGTAATCACGATGGTTGGGCAGGGCCAATACATTTCAAGCAATCTCGTACAAGCAACTTGGCCGTTTGTGCAAGGACTTGCGAACCTAGGATTCATCGTGGCATTACTATACATCGCCTTCGCAACCACCCTACGCCTCGAATCTGTCAGCACTTCCGTACAGAAATTGTTGCCAAAACTGTTAATCGCGGCACTGCTCGTGAATTTCAGTTTAGTTATCGGCGGGCTAATGATCGATATGTCGCGAGTAGCTATGGCCGTTGAAATAAATTTGATGGGTGGAGGGCAAGTAACGGCGAAAAATTTCACGGCAAAGTTAATTGAAAGAAGTGAAATTGTTAACGAAAAAGTGGCCGGGTTACAAGACCCGGGCACAAACAGTAATTTTATTGCTATTATGTCGCGCCTCATTCAGCAAAGTTTCTTTACGATTGCATTAACGGCTGGCATGGGCATCATCGCCATCAACCTATTCGTTCGATATATCGCCCTTATTATGCTCCTCATGGTTTCTCCTCTCGCATACCTTGCCTTTGCCCTTCCGAAAACGTCTGGATACGCGTCTGCATGGTGGGGAATGTTTATCAAATGGGTTTTATATGGCCCAATCGTGTTCTTTTTCCTCTTAATTATTATTCAGGTGCAAAATATTTCGCCGGAATTGCCCAGCGACGTAACTACCGACACTTCTTGGCAAACTTCATTCAATGCCATGCTGCATTTCATCGTAGTGATCGCGCTATTCTTCATCGCAAATTATGCGGGCAAAAGAGTGGCAGGAGTCGGATCGGATGTTGCGATGGGCTTCGCAAATAAAACAGGCGCATGGGCACGCAAGAACCCGAAGAAGGCAATCGGGCTTGGCGTTGGCGTAATGACCGGGGGAGTCGGAGCTGGTGTTCTAGCGGCAGGTGGGGCTGGACTAGCTCAGATGGGGTATACGGGAGCGCGTCAGCAGGCTGGAGACTTTCTTGGTTCAGCTAAAGACAACCTCAAGGGCAATAGCGCGATTAAAAAGATTAGAGAGGGCTTAGGATACGATCTGCGTGACAAGGAAGGTAAGCTTCTAAAAGGTAAGTCGACCCTAGGGTCAAGCTTCGGAAATAGCTTAACAAGTGGACTGAATACAAAAGTGAATAAGGAAGTAGCTGACATTAAGGCATTAGGCACGCTTACGAAGCCCGACGACATCACAACAAAGGCGGAGCTTCTCCCGAGCGAGCTTTCAAAGGGCCATGTATTAAAAGCACTTGGTGATACAAACGTTGAATTCATTATGAATAAGGGTGGCCAATCACGTCGTAATGCAATTGCTGGCAATAAAGACTACGTTGCTAGTCTAAAACCAAAAGATATGGCCAAGCTTCAAACAGCAATACTTGACTCTAAGGACATAAACGATAAAGAAAAGACTATGACTATGGAAAAAATCGCCAAAACAGTTGCTGATCTCAAAAAATAACTTTTCTCTATGGACACATTATTATTCTCAACAATACCAGCAAACTCAGTAATATTACTGCCAGAAGATCGGCGCTCCGGGTACTTAAGTAAAATCATTGCTGCACCCGAGAAAATTAGAGACGTGGCTTTCTCTGATGATACTGGAGCATATATCAGGGGGTTAACAAAAGGGTCTAAAATAACACCAGACGATGCGCCCAAAATCGCGCTTTCGATTCTTGAAGTATTTATCGGAAACAAGAATATTAGCGACTTAAGTACGCTCATTGCCCAAAAAACCGGCGTAGGTATGGATATTGCACTAAATCTTGCCTCCGAAATCGATCAGGATTTATTTGCCCCGATACAGGGGGAGCTCGATGCGTTTTGGGCACAACAGTCATCCGGACCATCAACTGCTCCCGCGCAGAAAAAGCTGGATTCATTACCAAATCAAAACGTTGAAAATAATAATCGAACACCTAATGTGAACACCATCCCAACTACACCATCCAGACTTCGCGGAGCAAAGAATGTACTCGACTTAAAAGAATTAAACGCACGGCCCGAACAAAAAGATTTGCCGGCAAGGCCAGTGCAAAAAAAACTAATGCCGGGGAATAGGACTGTGGATTTATCTCAACGACCAACGACACCATCTCGCCCCTCGGCTTTACCGAGGGTGGCGCCTACACCTCCTTCAATTCCGCCGAAGCCACAGTTTCCATTACCTCCAACACGTAGACCATAGCCCATGCGATTTCAAGTACCACAATTTACGGACATCGAGGACAAGATTATCGGTCCATTTACGCTCAAGCAATTCATCATGTACATCGTTGCGTGCATGTTACTTGTGCCAGTATATATTTACTCCGACTTATCGCTATTTATCACGATTGCACTGCCCGTCCTAGGCATTGCAGCAGTGTTTGCTCATGTAAAAATATACGGCAAATCATTCGGCGCCGTCATACTTGCAGGATTTTCATATATATCAAAAGGCCAGCTATACGTATGGCGCAGACAAAAGGTTGAACCGTTCAAGATTGTAGACGATGAATGGGACGCCGTGCGCACAACTGCGAAGGCTGAGCGGGAATCTTCATCGCTCGATGCAATTGCGCAATCGCTCGATACAAAAGGAAATGTCAGCACGGAAGATATTGAAGATCCATTAGCCGAAGAACCCAAATAGCAGGCTGTGGTATAATGCACCCGTATGGCAATCTTCGACATGCTTAATCCTTCGAGCAAAGGGCGTGCAAGCCAATCGCTCATTAAAATTTCGGAGATTCGAGATGGAATTTTAATTTTGAACGACGGAACAATGCGAAGCGTGCTCATGATCTCTTCCGTAAATTTCGCATTAAAATCAGAGGAAGAACAGAACGCTATCATCTACGCATATCAGGAATTTATTAATTCATTGGACTTCTCCATCCAGCTCACCGTTTCTTCTCGAAAAATGGATATTACGGCCTATTTAGAAGAAGTAAAACGCCTTAGGGATCTGCAAAAAAACGAGTTACTGCATTTACAGATGACCGAATATATCAACTTCATCGGAGAACTCGTAAAAGGAAGTAATATCATGACCAAAACGTTCTTTGTAACCATTCCATTCTCCGTATCCCAGAGCAAGAAAGAGGGGACATTCGGCAGAATTACGAAAGGGGCCAAGGGCGCAACTGGGAATCTCAAAATGAACGACGTTGAGTTTGAGCACAATAAGACACAGATTCTCCACCGAGTAGAGCAGATCGCAATCGGCCTTCGAGGAATTGGCTTGCGCGTGGTGCCGCTTAAAACGCAGGAATTAATTGAGTTATTTTACAACTACTTCAACCCAACAACATCGCGAAATCAGAAATTGCGCAATGTGACTGATTTAAAAGTAGAAGAAACGGAACCCGCTCTATGAAATTCCCCTCTCTATTCCCACAAAAAAAGACGGGTACACCAACTGCCCCGATCAGCAAAGAAGATAAGGCCGTTATGGATCAATTCGAGAAAGGAGTATCATCGCTTCGCGACCTGATAGCCCCATCAGGATTCAAAGTGAAGACAAAGTCGTTGGAAATAGACGGCAAATTTGCCACAACAATCTACGTAACAACCTATCCGCGATACCTAGATACGAATTGGTTTGCCTCTATCGTAAATTTTGACGTGGAATTCGACGTTGCAATGTTTATTTATCCGCAAGACTCTGCAACCATCTTAAAAGAGCTTAGAAAGCGCATTACTCAAGTATCTACATCTATTACGATGCAGCAGGAGCAAGGAAAGGTACGCGATCCGCAGCTCGAAACAGCATACCAAGACATTGAAGAGCTCCGAGACCGCTTAGTGCAGGGGACAGAGCGCTTTTATCAGTACGGCCTCTATATTACGGTGTATGCAAATACGGAGGAAGAATTGGATGACATCCTCTCTCAAGTTGAGGTATTGCTCGAAGGGCGCCTTATCTACGCAAAGCCGGCGCTATTCCAAATGGAGCAGGCGTTTACCTCTACATTACCGCTCGGACACGATAACTTGGCCGTAAATACGAACATGAACACGTCGCCGCTCTCTACCAGCTTCCCGTTCGTAAGCTCGGACCTTACAAGCAATACGGGAGTGCTGTACGGAATCAACCTGCATAACAGCAGCTTGGTATTGTTCGACAGGTTTAGCCTAGAAAATGCCAATATGGTCATCTTCGCAAAATCCGGTGCCGGGAAAAGCTATACCGTAAAACTGGAAATATTAAGAAGTATGATGTTTGGTACCGAAGTTATCGTCATCGACCCTGAGCAAGAATACAGATACCTCGCGGAAGCCGTAGGGGGAGCGTATCTGCAAATCGCTATCGCATCCGATCATCGCATCAATCCGTTCGATTTACCGGAATTAGCTGAAGACGAAAATCCGGAATCTGCCTTACGAGAAAATATTACGCGCTTAATCGGTCTAATTTCCTTGATGGTCGATGGACTTTCTGCAGAGGAGCAATCCATCGTTGACTCTGGTCTTTGGGAAACGTATGCATTAAAAGATATTACACGCGGTGCGCGTTGGAAAAATCCAGAAGTACCAACTCTGCAAGATTTTTACAACATTACGAAAGAAATGGAAGGTGGAAAGAACGTTGCGGTGCGCTTACAGCGCTTCGTAGAAGGTACATTTGCAGGAGTATTTAACCGAGCAACCAATATCGACCTTGATCAAGCGTGCATCGTATTTAATATCCGAGACATGGAAGAAGAATTGCGGCCGATTGCCATGTATGTAGTACTCGGATTCATTTGGAACCGTGTTCGAAGCCAATTAAAGCGACGAATCCTCGTCGTAGACGAAGCCTGGATCATGATGCGCAACGAAGAATCTGCGAAATTCTTATTCTCTATGGCAAAACGCGCCCGCAAGTACTATTTGGGAGTAACAACGATTACGCAAGACATTTCCGACTTCTTGGCATCAAAGTACGGCAAGCCGATTGTGACGAATTCATCTATTCAGCTCTTGTTGCGACAATCTCCGGCAGCAATCGATACTCTATCTGAAGTATTCTACTTAACGGACCACGAAAAGTTCAGGTTACTGGAAAGCGACGTAGGAGAGGGTATTTTCTTTGCGGGGCTCAAGCACGTGGCAATCAAAGTTGTGGCAAGCTATGCAGAAGACCAGATTATTACATCCGATCCGCAACAAATCCTTGCCATTGAGGCTGCAAAGAAAGAGTTGAGCGCTAATGCGTAATATATGGCAAGCAATGAACATGCTCGCCTTGCAGAATTAAACGCAAATCGCAATCGCATAGAGGCTCAAATACAAAAAAGATCCTATAAGCCCCAATTAGTAAACACGAATATCGACGAAGAGGATCAAGATACCGCAAATAGAGAATATGCTCACAAGCAAAATCTATCGCTATTAAAATCCATGGCCAGCAATAGAGCCGTAAAAATGGCAGATAAGAAGGCGGGACAGGTAGCGGGCGAATTTGCAGGAGGGTGGATTGGATCTGTTATTCCATTCCTAGGAACAGCTGCGGGAGCGCTGTTAGGAAGATACATTGGAGGGAAAAAAGGTATCAGTGGAATTATTATCACTTCATTAATCGCAATTCTTCTAGGAACAGTTCTGATAACTATCGTATTCTTCTTACTATTCAAAGGGTATTGCGACACATGGACCGGATGGACAGTTGATAAAGCAACGCTGGGTATGTGCCAAAGCATCGGTTCTTTACAAAACGTAAAGTAGTGCGTGATATACTAATATTAATGCCGCTACCACAGAAAATAGCATTCGTGATAATGAGCACATTTTTCTTGCTCGGAAATCAACATATGTACGCTCAGGCGCAAATAGGAAACGGCAAGCCTGCGCCCGGCGGAGATGTTATAGACACAGGTTCTAGCTCTACTAGTGCGCAAGCGTGCCCATCCGGATCAACATACGGCTGTCTTGAGGTTGGATTGCCGGGCAATAGCGATTTTAGTGCTGGATCAAAAGTTGACGCAATTGCATATGCCGGCACCCCTATCAGAGATTTAGTTAACCTCGTTGTGAAATTCGCCCTCGCAATCCTCGTCATCATTGGCGTTATCACCGAATGGATCATGTCTGCATTGCTGGGCATATTCATTGCATTCATATCCGTAGTATTGCTTAACACCATCAATCCTTTCTTGGGGAAAAATGCAGTGGAGCCAAGCTTGGGGCCTGTAGGAAGCGGAGCACCGGGGGGAGGATAGTGCGGTATACTTACTTGCGTCATGAACCATAGCACCATAAAAAAATTTATTACTACCTCCAGCCTCTTTTTGTCGGTACTTTTTGGATATTCCGCGCACGCACAAACATCTGCGCCCTGCCCATCATCAGCATCCGCATTAGGATGTTTCGAAGTCGGATTACCAGGATCAAAAACCTTTACCGCGAATCAGCCAGTAGGGGCTTTTCTTGATACAAAGAATGGATCATGTCTGCATTGCTGGGCATATTCATTGCATTCATATCCGTAGTATTGCTTAACACCATCAATCCTTTCTTGGGGAAAAATGCAGTGGAGCCAAGCTTGGGGCCTGTAGGAAGCGGAGCACCGGGGGGAGGAACATCCTCAACTAGTTCTGGGGGTTCGGGAACAGATACTGCTGCTGAAATTGCGGACCTCCAATCCCAAGAACAAGCTATTACAAACGATATTTCGACATTAGAAAGCCAGATACCTCCAGGAGGAACTGCATCCGCTGAGCTACAAGACCAAATAAATAAAGACGAGGCAAGGTTACAAGATTTAATTGATCGAGTTCGCGCGCTTGAAAAAAACCCTTAGCCATCTCCTCAAATCAGAACGCTAATACCATTACCATCCACCACAGCACCGATAGATCGTTTTTCCAGTAGATCGTATCAACTAACCCAAATAACAGTGTAGAAATACCAGCAAGAGCGATTGCTCTATTTTCTAGGTTTTTAGACTTTATTGAAATACGAATGGCTTTGTAATTTATATATGCGAAACTTACCAAACCCAAGATACCGAGGTTCAACCAAAACGATATAATCCAATTGTGCGGATCTCGAAAAACGTATTCTGCCTGCAACCCTGGGACATGTTGAGTAAAAAGCTGATGAAGTTGTGCCTGATATGCTGGCTCGAACTGCCCAAGCCCAACACCAAGAATCGAGTGCTTTTGTATAAGGCGAATACCAACATCCCATAATTGCAGTCGCACCGTTGCGGAATTTGTTGCCCCAGGATGAAGAAGCGGGGGGATGAGATACTGAATCCGACCCGACAATACAAAAGCGATAAAAATAACAGCCATTATCACCCAGCTCAAAAAACGTACTCTCAACCTTTGCGCTTTCGAATTGAAAACCGCTGGCAAAATACCCGCAAACCAGCCGATACTACCAGTTCCTATAAGCGCAAATATCGCCCCAACGGATTGCGTCGCAAGAATGGCAATAGCTATAATAGCAGCAGACACAAGATATGCCCGATTTCTGAGTAATACGCCTCTATATAAAGCAATAATTACTAGAGGAACTATAAATAATGCCAGTGAGTTTGGCACGTCATACACAGACGCAATCCTTGGCATCGAGCCGATTTGCAACATACCAATTACGGACACGACTACCCCAGATACCATCAGCGAATCTAGTATTCGCGGTTTCATGGCGGAGTTATATTTTATTGCGCTCATAACTAAAAACCCAAAGACCATCGGCACAATAAACCAGCCCTTTAAAATCCCAAAGCTCACTCGCATTTCATGAGAAATTGCAGCTGAGATACACGCCGACAAAAACAAGAGTGCGATGGCAATTTGCATCCCTCGAGGCATCGTTTTTAGCGCGTACACCCAGCTCCTTCTGATGTTAATAGAAAAGACTCCAATACAAAGAGCTAATAATACAGAAACCTCAAATGCGTTTGTTGGAACGCCAAAAATCGAGAAGCGGACAATATACAAGGGGAGAATTCCCGCTAGTACCAGCAGCAAGGAATTATAGCTCATAGCGTAGCCACGGCAATAATAATAAACGCCATCAACAGGTGTGGATATAGTAAGCTATTTTCAAACTGTGCATGCACAATAATAACAACCAGCGACCAGAGAAAAAGTAACGATTGGCCCCTTTTGTGCAACAACCACTGCTTTCCATGCCAATATACCCCAACAATAAACGGCAGAAAAAAGAGCATAGTGCCGATTATTCCCGTAGTCACGAGGAGCGTTATCCCGCTATTATCGGATCCGGCCCTTGAGTGGATGGAAAAATCTCGTATCAGGCCTGCGGACTTTGCACTAAATTGATACGCATTGTATCCGACCCCAAAAAGCATATTCGGTTCAACCAGGCGATGCCATGTTTCCGTATATGCGGCTGACCGCAATGCTACGGTAGGGTCATGCACGAAAAAATGAGAGATGCGATCGGAAAATATACCGGCAACAGCAATACATACTATTCCACCAGCCAATAATGCAATGCACACGCCCTTCTTCCAATGCGGTGCGAGCGATCCGCGCAGCAGATACACGAACAAAACCACGATACAAGCTATCATAACGGCAATCCAAGAGCTTCGAGAGCCTGTGAGGGCCAATGCGCTCATTGATGCGACGAGCACGGCTATATTTCCTCGAGACCAATACAATGCTGGCAAGATACCCATTGCAATAAACGCTCCAAAAAAATTCGGATCAAACCACGTTGCCACCATACGATGAATATGAGGATCCCACCCATTTATGTTGCCAACGAGAGATGGGAATACGACGAGCTGGGCATACCCAAGAGCAATAAGCATGTAATACATCCATAAAAACGCCTTTTGAGCTACTCTTGCGCTCACGAGACAGGTGAGCAGGGGGAATAAGAGGGATATCGCAAGCAGCCTAAGTGCATACAACAAGGCAATCAAAAATGAGTGCACACCGAGCATGTACTCGCGATACACAAGCACAGCAAACACCCATAGAAAAAATGGCAATGATGTATATACATATACCCTTGGTGCCTTAAGAGCTCCCTGCAGCGGAATTATGCCAAGCAACATCGTAATTACCCCGCATGCCAGGCTCGCGACAAGAACAATGTCACTTATGAGGAGGCCGCCACCCTGGTTATTTAAGGGGATGCGCCCTATCTGCCCCACGATAACCGCTCCACAAATACTAATTAATATGCCAATGGGCGCACGAGTCGGTATATTTTTCGTGCGATAAGATAAGTGCTCCATATAAAAGGGGGGTAGTACTTTTGAAAGTACCTGGTTGCAGACGCGTCGTATAGTTCTGTTTTTTCTCGAATATCTGTACTGCTCGCTCCGCGAACATGAACAACAGTCGCATTTGGGTCAATATAGACGTCAAATCCACACTCTTTAATCCTCCTGCATAGATCAACATCCTCCCAATACAGAAAAAAACTATCATCGAATCCGCCAATACCCTGAAATACCCTGCGATTTACCAGAATGGCGCCACCCGAAACCCACCCCACTGAAACCGGCTCAGAAACACTCTTTTGCCTCCTCCGCGCCCTCGCAAGGATCCCAAATGGGGTTACGGTTTCTCCAAATGAATATGGCTCTGGGGCGCCCTGCGTATCTACAAGCATTCCACCAACAGCGCCGATTTTTTTACGGCTATGCATTACTTGCATCATCGAAGATAGGGCTCCCGGTTTTAGATAAGCGTCCGGATTTATAAATAGAACACAATCAGTGTTCAATAAATATGCACCAGTATTTGCGGCAAACCCAAATCCTCTATTCTCGGAAAGCTCAACAACCCGGCCCTCCAGATTCGATATAACCAATTGAGTACCATCCGTTGAATTGCTATCAACAATGACAATGTCAGATACCCCCTCAGAGAGCACGCTATCAATGCAGGCACGCACAGTATTCTTACTATTATATGTAACAATTACAGCTCCTATTGTCATAGAATACTTTTTCTATCACGTAAGGCACGAACGATCACATCGTGCCCAAGAAGGCGATGATATGCGTATCGCAACGAATTACCTATGCGCCAATAAGCGCCCCAAGGGAACTTAAGCTTCTCGAGAACGTATGCGCCATTTCGCACCAAATAATACAACTTATCGCCAGACATCGACGCTAGAACATCGTCATGATACACGGGAAGGTTTGGAATAATTTTCAGATTGCCCCCAAGCGCCAATGCTCGCAAACTCATCGCAACATCCTCCCAATACATAAAGAAATCCTCCATATCAGAAAGCTGCTCAAAGAAAGCGCGCTCCACAATCAAACACGAACCGTGCACATACCCTTTAGGCAACACCCTTTTCTGCAAAGACCTAACATGGGCACGCCCAGTTACAACCGAAAGCTGTCCGGCCGTAGGGCCGGCAAGCGTGCGAGGAGATCCTTGCTCATCCCACCATCTTTCAATCTCAGAAATAAAGCCTACCCCTACTCGAAGGTCGTTATTTAAAAGTACGAGGAGGTCGTTTGACCTATATCCGGATTGCCTGCTCTGAAATACCCCCGCTTTTAGCCCGCCAAGATACCCTCTATTGTCGACGTCATTATCAATAACAATAATATCGTCTGGCACGCGAGCATTATTCTTCAGCGAATCCACGAGGGAATTAGTATCTTTTTTGTTTCCAAAATGGACAATAATCACGATTATTGATCTTCTTTGTGGAATTATTGTGGATAAGTCTGTGGATAATCCACTACTTTTCGTGAACATGTTGGGTATTCGTGTTATTTTTCTCTTTATAGAGCCTTTCATAAAGTTTTTCTTTTCAACAGCCCAGGGGAGTGAAACACCCCATACCAGAATTCTCCCGCAATTATAATCTGGAATATTCTTGGAATATTTACTTTGTTGCCCATTTTTTTCATTATATATACAGAGCAGAGACGAGCACCGGAATACCAGTATAGGCTGTGTTTTAGCTTTCGAATCGAATTTGTGTTCACTCGATATTTTTGAGCCCCAATAATCTGCTGTCGCCATAAGAGCTCCTTCGCAGAATAAAAATGCTGGTGCAACCCAATAGCATTGTGAAGGACGTGCAGTTGCGCACCCCTCTCTTTTAAGCGGCTGCCCAGCTCCAAATCTTCCCAGCCGTATGCAGTAAACTTCTCGGAAAATAGGTTTTCTTGTATGAGGGGTCTTTTTATCGATAGGTGAGACCCATAGAAAAAACTGTCCGGATCGCACGTTTTTGCGCCCAGTAATGCATCATAGTTATTTTGCTGACCTCCATGGGTCATCCACTCCATAAATGGCGTAGGGCGAATTCGAGGATCCCATAATACATATCCTAAGGCAACATCTTGAGCGCCTTGATGTTGGTCATGAAATTCTAAATGAAGCGCCAACGCGTGAGATCGCAACAGGATATCATCAGCTAATAACAATATAATATCTGCTTGGGAGCACTTAATCCCCGCATTACGCGCTCCAGAGCGCCCAAGGTGCGCGAGCGGAAGAATTAGTGGTGGCATCCATTGACCAGTCCAGAAAAACGCATCCACCACCCCTTGAGTGGCGCTCGAGGAACCATCATCACACACAACAATGCGAACCTGCCAAGAACTCGGAATTCGCTGGCCCTGTAACGCCCGCAACGCTTCCTGCAACGCATATGGTCTCTTATACGTAGGCAGGATAATATCGCATGTTTTTATACTCCCTTTGCGGAGCGGAGAAGATTGGTTGTTGACTGACTCCATACCCCATTAGTGTATCCGAGGATTGCATACACCGCACAAACACACACAATTTTACCAATGACGGGCACCGATGCCGGCAATACATAGCTAACAACGAGCGCAACGCCACAAATTACGCCAATCTTTAGCAGTTGCGCCGACGCAATACTCCATCTAATGCGCTCATACACCAAATACGATGCGACACTAGTAGCCACTCCTTCAGTTATAACCGTAATCCAAGCTGCTCCAAGCGCCCCAAAATGGGGGATAAAGACGAGGTTAGCAATAATATTACCAACAGCCAATCCGGCATAGAGGAATAAAAGATCTTTTTGGCGTTGCAGCGCAATTAATACAAACCCTAATATATTTCCAACAAACATAATCCCGGCAGCCCAAGCAAGCACCTCGAGAATGGGGCCGGCAGGGGCAAATGCATAGCCCGAAACAAGAACAACAAGACTATTTGCATACAGAGCAAGAATGCCGACCACTGGCAACGCCAGCGAAATAGATAAAAAGAGCGCCTGCTCTACAAAGCCTCTTGAGAGATCGTGATTTTTCTTATGTATTGCAGAACTGATATGGGGCAATACGAGCCCCCCCAGCATTGCGGGAAAGAACAGCGTATTTTCTACCACACGATACGCCAATGCATACCAACCAACCTCTTGGGAAGCACGAAACATGGCCAGCATAACCGTGTCGATCCTAAAGTAAATTACATTGAGCACTAAAAGTGCTCCTACCGGCAAAGAAATTTTAATAATCTTCTTCCATATAATGGGGGATACCACCGGAATAATAATTCTTTTATTTGGGGCCAAGACAACATAGGCACCGCACGAAACAATAAGACCAAGTGAGAATGCTCCAGCAACACTAACTGCATGTGCAGGAACGTGCTCAGCTCGCATAAACAGCAGAATTAAGGTGCTTATTTGGGCGCATCTGCCCACAATATCGCTAACAGTTGCCCTCCAAACAACACCACTCGCCTGAAAAACGCTCAACAACAACTGACTTACCGATTGAGCGGAAAATCCAACAGCAAATACCATAAAAAGAGGAAGATACGATCGTGCCGAAGGAATAAGCAGCAATGCAATCGCGCCCAACACATACACACCGGCTAAAAAAATACTTCTCAATGACATAATATGCCCGAAGCGAATATCTGTATGCTCCGACCCGTGCCCAAGCTCTCGACTCGCCGTCAGGTACAGTCCGAAATCGGCAACTAATTGCAAAAATGTTCCAATCGTTGCAATAAAAGAATATTGGCCGAATTCCTGAGCACCCAACAAGCGAGTCATAAGGGCAGTCGCCCCAAGACCCAATACCAACGTAATAAGCCTGCCAACAAGCGCTACTGAGCTATTCAGCAATACTGACTGCGCCATTTATAAGAATATTGGACGTACAACCACTCTGCGCGTTACGCCCTCGCCCAAGCTTTCAGTCCGCACATCCTTGTAGCCTGCAAGCGCAGTATGAACTGCGCGACGATCAACGGCATTCATAGGTGCAAGCTCGACCGCAAGACCTGTTTTCTGCGCCTTACGGGCCGTTTCTTCCGCCAAACCAGCAAGACCTTTTTCTCGACGAGCACGATACCCATTTACATCAACAAGAATTCGCATATCTGACTGCATACTCTTTTTCAGCATACAGCGCACAACATGTTGAAACGCATAGAGATGAGCACCTTGCGCTCCTATAAGCATACTTCCCAACCCTTCAGTCGCAATTGATATCAAAAGCGTATCCGCTTCCGGAAAACTGCAAGACACTTGTGCACCTTCTATCCCCATTACTTCCAACACCCTGCGGACATGTTCCGCTATCAAGATACCCGCTGAATCATCCGGTTGCATATGTTGCACAGTATGCAAAAACCTTAAAAATATCAAATGTTCGGCGGATTGGTCGTTAAGTGCAACGTTCTGCGAACAATAACCTGCTGAACAATTCCGAACAACGTTGAAACCGCCCAATACAGCGCAAGTGCAGCAGGGAGGCGAAGTGCTATAAAAATAGTCATCGCCGGGAAAATATACATCATGTTTTTTTGCATGGATGCCATCATTGCGGCAGTTTCCTCATTTGCTCCAGGTTGCGCCTGTTGCTGTGGAGCTAAGAATTTCATCTGAATAAATTGAAGCGCGCCAGCAATTACGCCAAGCAAAAGGCTCGGGCTATTCAAATTAATCCCCAAAAATGCGAAACTAAGCACCGCCGGGTGAGCTACGAATGAATATAAATAATGGTATGTGCTTGGGGTTAACCCTGAAAAAAATACTCTATAGAGGGCAAGCAAGATAGGGAGCTGAATAATGAGTGGCAAACACCCCGAAGCAGGATTAACTCCTGCTTCCTTATAAATACGCATTGTCTCCTCCGCATGCTTCGCCTTATCGTCCTTATGCTTTATCTTCGCTTCGTCGAGTTGAGATTGTATCGACTTCATTTTTTCCTGATTTTTTTGCATCGCCCTTGCCTGGTGTAAAAAGGATGGCAACAAGATAAGGCGAACAATAATTGTGACCACAATAATGGCCCAACCAACTGCGTGGCCAGGGGTAATATTCGTAATGCCAATCAATAAATTAAGCAGAGGCCGAAACAGTCCTTCTATATAAATTGTGGAGATAATATTCATAGCACCTTACTAAATGGATTACATGATAAAACTCTCTTAAAGCCCGCCCACAGACCCCTTATTCCATGTTCGCGAATAGCTTGGGCAGTGTATTCGGAACATGTCGGATGAAACTTACATACCGGCCCACCGTACACATACTTAAATGGTCCATGATCTGGCGAGAGAGTGTGCTGATATAATACAATCAGACCTATTACTAGCCGACTCACACCTCTATTCAACGCCTTGAAGAATTCCATAATATAGCTCTCGTACAAGACTATTAAAGTCCATATGTAATATTACACTATCCGTGCCCACAATCACGATATTGCAAGGGGCCTGTATTGCGGGCAAAAGTTGTGCAGAGGCTGCCCGAAGCCTTCTTTGAGCCAGGTGTCGCTTAACAGCTGATGCGTGAACGCGCTTTCCCACAATGCAGGCTAAGCGGGCCTTACCCCCTGGGGCAGGCTTTATGTAGATATCGCAAAACGATACATGAAAACGCGCTCCTTGTCGGAGCGTTTCCATAATCTCAACTGAGTCCCGCAGCCTATTTTGGGGCTGCAACATAATTAGGAAGTCTTAACAGCAAGGCGAGCGCGCCCTCGTTTTCTTCGGCGAGCAAGTACTCCTTGGTGCTTTTTCTTGCGAATCAGAAAACCAAACCGACGAGCTCGGCGACGCTTACTTGGTTGGTAGGTACGTTTTGGCATTTCCCAATGATGCTTTATAGGCGCTATAAAGTCAATAGTCAGGACCATCAACTATTTTTTACACACATTATCAACACCTTTTCCACATTTTCAACCTTACGGACTGTACACAGCTGTGGATAACCATGATACGATTCTGCTTGCATATGAAAGACACTCAACTTTGGAAGGTAGCACTTGATCAACTGGAGCTCCGCGTGAGTAAGGGGAACTTCCTTACATGGTTTCGAAACACAAATATCAAAGAGCGTACAAACGACGTGGCGATTATCGAAACTCAAAACCCTTTTGCATACGAATGGTTATCTAAAAAATACAAACCACTCATCCTTGAAGTAATCCAGGGGATAGACAACTCTATATCTGACATCAAATTCTCTATTGCATCCAAGAATACCGATCGGCGCATTTCCAAGAAAAATATTCGCATTGTGGCTCAAAAAAATACCGCAAAAAACGAAAATACTCCGTCATCATCCGATCACATCGCAAAATACCCAACCAAGCAACCATCACCATCCTCAATACCTCTCAATAAAAAGTACACATTCGACACATTCGTAGTTGGTACAAGTAACGAAATTGCGCACGCAGCGTGCAGAGCGGTTGCCGAGCATCCAGGTGAAACATATAACCCTCTTTTTATTTACGGCGGAGTTGGTTTGGGAAAAACACACCTCCTACAAGCAGTAGGAAATGCAGTTATCGCAGCAAATCCCGGATTCACTGTTATGTATGTAGCATCTGAAAAATTTGCGAATGAATTCGTCGAATCTCTCCGAGAGGGGACTATACAGCAATTTAAAAAGCGCTACCGAGACGTGGATATGTTTATTATTGACGACGTTCAGTTTTTTGCGGGCAAAGACAAAACTCAAGAGGAGCTCTTCTATACATTTAACACACTCCATAATCAAAACAAGCAAATTATTTTAAGCAGCGATCGCCCACCATCAGCTATCCCAGCACTCCAAGAGCGCCTATCATCAAGATTATCTGCCGGCATGATAGCTGACGTAAAGCGGCCAGACTACGAAACCCGCCTTGCAATCCTAGAAGAAAAACGAGACCTCAGAAATATAGACATCGATTCCGACGCGCTCTCCTATATAGCAAAAAACATTCAAAGCAACGTACGAGAATTGGAAGGAGCGCTTAATAAGGTAGCAGCATACTTTGACCTCCATCACGAAAAAATAACCCTGGAATATGCTAAGCGAGTACTTAAAGATCTTATTGAAAAACCTCAACGCAAAACAGTAAACGCGGAGGAAATTATTTCCGCAGTAAGCTCTTACTATAATATTTCCCATGAGGAATTGTGCGGAAAGTCCAGAAAAAAAGAAATCGTGCGACCACGCCAGGTTGCAATGTACATCCTTCGAAGAGAAAGCAATATGTCCTTTCCATCTATTGGTGAACATTTTAGCGGACGAGACCACACAACTGCCATGCATGCATGCGAAAAAATAGAAAAACTTATTGATAATGATGAGGAGTTATCACAAGAGATCAGCTTCTTGCGAGAAAGGATTTATGCATGATGTGGGAAGAGTGTGCACAACACTCTATAAAGAGCGGAAAACTTGTCTATAAATAAAAAGTTATTAGATTATGCACACAGCATCCCGTAGATACACACCGATCCATACACAGAAATCCATCACGGTTTCCACACGTTTTCCCAAAAAAAATCTCTACACTAAGAATAAAAATTCGATTATCCACAGATTTTCTCTTCACTATAATAACGTATAACTAACTATATATAATTATGAAGTTCACGTGCACGCAGGAAAACTTATTACGAGGCGTATCTAACACAGCGCCTATTGCTGGGAAGAATTCTCAACTACCAATCTTGCAACACATACTTCTTCGCGTAGAGCAAAATACACTCATCCTAACAACGACGGATCTGGAAGTTGGAGTACGGACCATTATTGGTGGGAAAATGGACGCTGAGGGTAGCTGCGTGCTTCCTGCGAAGCGTTTTTTTGAGTATGTGCAACAGCTTCCTTCTGGAAACCCAATTACTCTTGAACGCAAAGGTGAGCTTGTGCACATTTCTACAAAAGGTTTTCGCGCACAATTTTCTTCATCTGATCCGGAAGAATACCCACTACTCCCAGAAGCTGGTGGGGATCAGCTTGTTACGTTATCTGGTGATGATTTATGTGGAGGGCTTAGTCGCGTACTATTTTCTGCTGCTCGTGAGGAGACTCGCCCTGAGATTCGCAGCGTATTTCTGGTGTGGAGAGAGAAAAAGTTACGGATTGCCGCAACGGACTCTTTTCGCTTGGCTGAATATGTAGTTGAGAGTGATTTTCAAGGGGATGTTTCTGCGATTTTACCGCTTTCTTCTGCGCAGGAGGTTACTCGGTTATTTACGGGGCAGTCGCAAGTTCGGGTGGCGATTCATGATAATTATATTTCATTTAGTGCTGATGGTGTTGAGTTAACTTCTCGAATTGTTGATGGGGAGTATCCTCGGTATGAGGATATTATTCCAACTACGCACACGAGCGAGGTTCGTGTGGGGAGGAGTGAGTTATCTCGAGCATTAAAAACGGTATCTGTTTTCCTGCCAAAGGAGTCGCGGCGGGTGTCTGTTGTTATTAAGTTTGGTGAACAGGAGCTTGTTACTAAAGTTGCTGGTGGTGAGCTTGGCGAGGGTGAAGTTAGATTACCGATTTCTGGCGAGGGTGAGGACATGTCTGTTCTTGTTAATATTCAGTATATTATTGATGGCATCTCCCATATAACGAGTAGTGAATGTGTGTTGTTTTTCTCCGGGCAATATGACCCCCTCGTATTTCGGCAGCAGGATAAGGGGAGTGTGTATACGTATGTTGTGATGCCTATTCAGGCGTAGTGTATGAGAATTTATTCTTTTTCGGCGCACCAGTTTCGGAATTTTGATCATATTGATCAGCTTGTTTTTCCAGAAGCGCCCCTTATTGCAGTTTTGGCCCCAAACGCAAGCGGAAAAACCAATTTTTTAGAAGCAATTGTTATGATGCTTCGTGCGAGATCGTTTCGTTCGCGGGCAGAGGAGTGCGTTTCTTGGGGAAGGGATAGTTTTGTGGTTCAGGGGCAGGTTGATACGGAGGAGGGGTTAGTAAAGCTGTCGGTTGAGTACACTGTGGCGCAGAAAAAAATGCGTATTCAGGAAAATGGATCCCTCGTTTCTCCTGTTACGTTTTTCGGGAAGTATCCTTACGTAGCTTTTCTCCCAGAGGATGCGTTTTTGTTCAATAGGGGGCCGGTCGGAAGGAGAAATTTCTTAAATTCTGCGCTTGCGGGTTCTCAGAAGTATTTATCTAGTATTGTTCAATATCATAGAGTATTGCGTCAGCGGAATATGGCGATTAAGCATGCGAAAACGTTTGAAGATATTCAGGCTTGGACGAGCTTGTTGGTTGAATATGCACAGCCGATTTGGTTTGAGCGGCTTGAGTTTGTGGATTTTTTAAATAATCGTGTTTCCGCACTGTATAAAGAACTTTTTTTTGAAGATCGGGATATTCGGGTTTCCCTTACATTAGGCGCACCATCTACTGAGTCCTTGGGAGATATTTTGTACGAATCTTGGGAGTATGAGAAAAAATATAAGCATACGCTTTATGGCCCTCATCGAGATGATCTAGCTGTTGCTGTAGATGGTAGGCCGGCGGATGCGGTACTTTCTCGGGGTCAAGTTCGAGGACTTGTTATTGCTATTAAGGTTGCTTCTCGCGCCTTTATAGAGCAACGAATAGGTCGGAATCCAATTTTGCTTTTCGATGAAATATTGAGCGAGCTTGACCCTGTAAGGCAGGAGAGTTTGCTGAGTCACCTTCCTGGATCGCAAACAATTTTGACGTGTACATCGATTCCAGAAGCAATTCGGGCGAAGAGCGATGTTGCTATTATTGATATCAGGACGCTTGCTTCCTCGTAGGTTTGTTATGGCTTTTCAGTCGGTATCTGGATTATTTGAGAAGCGATCAGTGGACATTACTGATGCCGATATTCAGTATTACGTTGAGCATTTTTATCGCGAGCTATTACACACAGATGCGGTGTACTGCGCAGTCAGCGGCATGGGGGTTATTGTTCGTATTCGTCTTCATGACCCCTTGGCTGCCCAGACGGCGCTTCTCGCTGAGCATGACGTGCGTGAGAAGGTGAAAAAAGAGCTGGATTGTGAGATTGGGAGTATTCGCGTTATGCTGGAGTAGATATGAAACGAATTGTTGTAGACATTGAGACGGTTGGGAATGATTTTGATGCCTTTGACGAGGTCACAAAAAAAGACATTCTTGAGCATATTGGATTTGAGAAAGGAACCCCCGAATATGATGAGGAGTTTAATAAGCGCGTCCAGGAACTGCAGTTTTCTCCATTGATGGGGCAGGTTGTTGTGATTGGGGTATATGACCTAGAGCAGAAGACTGGGGTTGTTTCTTTCCAAGACCCTACGGCTGAGCATGGGGAAGTTGTTGAGGGTAATATTACCTACAAACAAAGGAGCGAAAAGAGTATGTTAGAGGCGTTTTGGGGAGGCGTTTCTCAGTACGATGAGTGTATAACATTCAATGGGCGCGGGTTTGATATTCCTTATTTGATCGCGCGTTCTGGTGTTAATGGCGTGCACGTATCGCGTGATTTGATGAGTAATCGATTCGGCAATAAGTCTTGGGGTGGAATGATACACACCGATTTATATGACCAATTGCGATATTATGGGTCTGTGCAGCGGGCGGGAAGTCTGCACTTATGGACAACTGCAATGGGTATTGAGAGCCCAAAGGGCGGTGGAATTGCTGGTAAAGATGTGGCCCAGGCGTATAAGGATGGGCGCGGATTTGAAATTGCCCAGTATAACGCTCGCGACATTATCGCGACGGCGGAGCTGTATCTTCGCTGGAAAGAATTCATGCATCCATCGTAGTTTTTGGGCGCTTATTGCTGAACGTTTACGGTATTTACGCTTGATTGCGTCGTGTTGCCTGTCTTGTCGTATGCAACAGCGTATATGTGGTATGTTCCCGGACCGCTTGAGTCTTGCCAGGTGGTGTCCCATCTATTAGGACCGCTTGCAGATGGAGCAGTTACTCGCGCAATTCGTTGCGTGCCGTTTCCACCATCTTTTGTGTATAGAATATCTACAAAGTCTATGCCTGCGTGGGCCGTTGCAGTTACTTTGATGGTGTATGGCAGAGATGCCACGGTTGAGCCATTTTGAGGGACGTTTAGGGTAACGATTGGAGCTGATGGATCTGGATTGATAATAAAGGTCCTGTGTGCCGTTCCAATGAGGTTATCCTGTGTTATAGCTTGAATAACGAGTGTTTTTCTTCCTGCGAATGATGAAGGGAATGAGAAGGATGCCTTATAAGAGTCGCCTGGTTGCAATGAGGCTATTTCTTGTCCATCGAGCAAGAAGCGAACAGTCTTGAGTGGGTGGCTAGAGTCGACGGTGGCAGTAACTGTTACGGGACTGCTTCGAAGAATTGTTTCTGCAGGCGAAGTGATGCGCACTTGAGGCAATTCATCGGAGCTTCCTATGTTGCACGAAGGGGTCGGAAGCGAGGATGTGTATATTGGCTGCGTTGGGTCTGCTTGGTTTGCTTGATTCTGCTTAGCTATCCATGCCGATACGCCATTTTCCCAGCTGGCGAATTGAGGGTCTGACTCTGCTTGGGCAGGAGGTGGGCCATTCGGGTCACCTCTTCTCGTATAAAATAGAATACTGTGCACTTCTTCAAACGTCCTCATTTCTCCCGCGTCAATCGGACAGTCTGGGGTATAGAGTGTTTGGGTGTCCGCAACCCATTTTCCTTTGACTTGCGGTAATTGTCCGTTGACCATGCTATTGCTTGCCGGCGAGAGAGGTTCTGGAGCGGTGAACTGTTCTATTGGAGTATTGCTGAGGGCTTGTTTCATAAATGTGTTCCAAATAGGACCGGCAGTTACGACCCCGTCTGAGTTATTTCTCATTGGGGAGTTATCATTATTGCCCGTCCATACACCAGCAACTAGGGAAGGGGTATACCCGTATGTCCAACCGTCTCTAAAGTCTTGAGAGGTTCCTGTTTTAGCAGCAACCGGGCGTGCTCCAAGCTGCAAATAGCTGTTAAGCCCGAATACCATGCCGCGGGCATTATTGTCCGATAGTACGTTTGTAACAATCCGCGCTATTTGAGGATCAAGTGCTGCATTGCCTTGAGGCTGATTTTTACTTGAGTCGAATACGTTCTGACTTCCGTGATCGATTTTCAAGATAGCTCGCGGAGGAAATTGGACCCCTTCGTTTGCAAATACGCCATATGCCGACGTCATGTCGAGAAGGGTTACGTCGCCACCTCCAAGCGCAAGAGATAGCCCGTATTGATCAGGGTTTGTCAGAGTTGGAATACCCATTTTTTGGGCAAGCGCTACGACATTCTTAACACCTGCTAAGTAAAGTGTTTTTACGGCGGGAATATTAAGAGAGTTGTCGAGTGCCGTTCTCATTGATACGATCCCGTGTTCTTTGAGGTCGTAGTTTTGAGGAGTGTATCCTTGGCCGAAGTCAGTGTTGGCGTCAACTAATAGGGTTTCCGGTCTATATCCTTCCGCAAACGCTTGTGCGTATATAAAAGGCTTGAACGATGATCCTGGGGAGCGATTTCGGATAGATACGTTCACGTTTCCATCGATATCCTTATTGAAATAATCAATTGAGCCGACCATTGCCAGAATATTTCCATTTTTCGGATCAATTGCGACGATTGAGGCATTTTTTGCACCATTCGCAGTGAGTTTCGCTTGATATTTCTTGAGCGTATCCTCTGCTATTTTCTGTAAACGCATATCAAGTGTGGTGATGATTTTTAAGCCACCTTGATCAACTACTTGCGCGCCGTATTCTTGGTCGAGGAGGTCTTGAATATAGAAAACGAAGTGTGGCGCAATGATGTTGTCAGTTTGAGGCTGGAAAGCGAGAGGTTCTGCTTTTGCTTGTTCTGCCTGGTCTTTCGTTATCATGTTAAGCGTCGCCATTCGTCCAATAATGTATTGTTGGCGAGTTTTTAAATCATCGAGGTATGATCCGTATGGAGAATAGTGGCTTGGTGCTTGAACGAGCGCTGCAAGGATGGCTGCTTGAGATATATCGAGATCTTTTGACGATTTTCCAAAAAACGTTTGTGAGGCAGACTCTATCCCGTATGCACGACTTCCGTATGGAATACTATTTAAATACATTGAAAGTATTTGGTCTTTTGAGAATCGCTGCTCTAATTCCAAGGACAACACCAATTCTTTTACTTTTCTTTGAATGGTTCTGTCGGATGTGAGTAAGGAATTTTTTACCAGTTGCTGAGTAATAGTAGAACCCCCCTCAGCTCGCTGTCCGCTTAGGGGTTTTAAGATAACGCCGCGCAGTATGCCCGTGATAGATATGCCATGTTCGTTATAGAATTGGTCGTCTTCGGCTGCTAGCAGGGCATCAACAGCGAATTTGGATATTTGATCAAGGGGCACTTCTGTGTGTTTAATATCGCCAACCTCATACAATAGCTGTGTGCCGGTTGAGTCGTATATTTTCGTAGATTCGGCTACATGGCCGGGCTGCAGCTTGCTCGGATCTGGTAAGTCTCGACTCCACCAGAGCACTACGCCGGCAAATACTATGAGCAGAATTCCTATGCCAGAGAGCGCTCGAAAAAAGATTTTTTTTGTAAAAAATCTACGCGAGAGCGATGTCGCGATATGGTGATGTCTGTTGTATTTGCGTGTAGGCATAGGCTATAAGACTGTTTGGCGTATTTTAGAAGGATTTACGTAAAACCCCTTCATGTCACGCCTTCCTATAATCATATCGTATTTCATATGAGAACGGTCAATAAGAGAGGCATGTGTTTTAATATTCCTATTTCTGAGAGACATTTCCAGGGAGATTACGGGCCGAGTTTGCCTTCCGAGCGCTCCTCGGACGCCTTTGTGGATAATGACAGGGGAATTGATGCCCAGACGAATAGCCAGGTTTTCATCTATAGTAGTTCTGTATGCGCCAGTATCTATTTTTGCAAGCACGGGGTATTGTCGCCCTTCATGATCAAAGATAATGACCTCTTCTTCAATTCCAAGCACGGTATGGCCGTAAATATCTTCAATTTCCTGGTCTAACTCAGCGCCAAATAAGTTTTTTGCCAGTTGTATTTTTTTTTCGATGCTTTTCATTTTTAACCCCTCCACTCTGCGCAGGCGAGACTTGAGCGGAGAAAGGTTAGCGAATTGTATGTCTAATCCCGGCCGCGCGTTTACTTCAAGAACGAGCGGACCGTCGTCTCTGTCGATTGCGATATCAACCCCAACATAATTAAGTCCGCATGCCTGAGCCGCTCGTGAAGCAAGCAAGAGAATGTCGTCCCAGAACGGAATTTGGATGCCGGAAATTCGCAAGTGATTATGTGGCGTTTTGTCTATTGGCTTGTGGTGTCGAATAGCTGACGTTGTGAGTCCGGTCGATATGTCTATCCCCGCACCAATTCCGCCAGTATGGAGGTTTGCCCGGCCGTGAGATTCTTCGGTGGGTAACCGGAGCATGGCCATCACGGGGACTTGGTTGTAGATAATGACTCGGACATCCGGAATTCCTTTTACGCAATAGGGCTTTAATGTTGCATGAATCTTTACTCGTTGTTCAAAAAAGGCGGTATCTGGGACATTTCCTTTTGAGAAGTTTCCATCCAAAATATCTTGAATATGAGCCTTGAGCTCAGGAATAAAAACTTCCGTCTTATTCGCTTTTACCCAGTTACCTTTTTTGTTTCTGCCGAACATTACGATAATTCCACCTCCACCAGAGGAGGATGTTGGTTTTAGCACAAAAGAAGCGGGGAGTTTTGTCCATCTGAATTTTCGTAATTCAGTTCGATTGCGGACTACTGCGAACAGGCGAGGAGTTGCTAACCCTGCTTTTTGAAGAGCTTTTTTTGTAGCTAATTTATTGTTTGCAATACGGATCGATTCAGGTGAATTGGATTTGATAATATAATCCAACATGCGAGAATTCATGCCCAAAATATCTCCCCATTTTTTGTTTAGAAATGCCGCCATAGCGCTTATTGGATGTATCGAAGAAGGTGGCGGAATCGAATGTATTCCGTGATGCGTAGTCCGCTCCATCGGCCGAACAAGATGTTAAGAGGAAGCGTCAACAAGACAATTTCCGGATAGGACACAATAATTGTTCGAAGCAGTTGCCAGCTGACAATAAAGTAACATCCGATAGATAATACGAGCGTCCAGGTAGTGACGGTGAATGCGCTTTTTGCTCCAGACTTAAATTGTAGTGCGATAAATTCTTCTGCAAGTAAGGTGAGCATTAGGATGGGGAATATGGAGAATGAGGCTAGGATCGAATTGTCAGTAGACGCGCCAAGTCCGAATACGAGCAATATCGCAATACTGGCGCTTGTTAAGACGAGGGCCATGCGAGGCAAGTAGAGGAGATGTAGGCGTTTGAGGATGAGACGAGTGAGCGTTCCTGAAAGCAGTACCGCGGAAAAGATAATGAGGCCATATGGAAGACCCATCACGAGAAAGCTGAGTGTTGTCATGGTTGGGGTCACGAGTCCAAACGCCTTCATTCCGATTACTTGTCGCGAGAAAGATAGAATAGTGGCGATGACGGGCAGCATTAAGATAAGGGTGATGCTATTTATAGGCACACCTTTATTTACTAAGTAATTGATTCCGAATGATATGAAATTAGTAATTCCTATGTCTTTTACGGTGCGTGCACTAAATGGACCAAGCAGTCGATGGTCGATTGGGGAGGTGATAATAGTTTGCTTAGCTTCCTCAGCCGTCATCGGTTCGAGAATCAAATCCATTGCCTCTGGTTTTGTAAGCAGGACGTAATTTGGTCGTAGTTGATCGAACGCGGACTGTGCTGCGGGCGCCAAGACTCCAAAGGGGGTGTTTGATAGTATGAAGATACCCTTATCTTTGATTCCCAAGTCTTCAAACGATAAGTCCGAGGACTGTTTGATGTGCTGTGCAAGCTTCGATAATGCGCTCGATCCAACGCTTCCAGAAGTTTCAACGAGGATATAGTTCGCTTTTAATACGGCGTCGCGCGCATCCAGTAATTGATTAGTAAGCGCTTCTTCTGTTACTGTTTCTGGTCCGTTTGTTTTTGGCTGAATAACGACAAGAAGAACTTGTTCGCGGGCAGCTTCTTGTTGCTTCACTTCTATTTGATCGCTTGGGAATGAATTATCGATGAGTAGGATTGCTACGTGAGTGAAAACGGTAATCTGCGTAGTATCTTCGGCAATTTGTCCGCTATCGTCTGTCTGTGTAACTTTTACTGCATATGTGCCGGATAGTTTATATGCGTGGCTCACGGAAGATCCTTCTGACTTTGTGCCATCTCCAAATGTCCAGACAGTGTTTATGTGAGCTGGGTCCAGATTTTGCTGATCTGCAAGAGAGAAGTTGTTTAATTTTCCAACGAATGACTGATTGCTTCCTTGGGTGATATGTACGGATAGTTTGTTCTGAGGCGTGTCTTGGGCATGCGCCAGTAGTGCAGTTCCAAAGATTACTCCTGCGCATAGAGATGTTAAAATTGTCTGTTGGAAAAATGGTTTCATAGTGTTATTTTTTCAGCGCATAATGCTGCCGCCAATGCGTCTGCAGCATCATCTGGTTGAGGGATAGAAGTTAAGCGTAGTTGTTGTTTTATCATGTTTTGTATTTGTGTTTTTGTTGCAGCCCCATACCCTGTAAGTCGAGATTTGATCTGAAGCGGCGTGAGTTCCTGAACTGTTATATGGCGTGCATGCAGAATTTGGAGGAGTACTCCGCGCACATGAGCGGTTTTCATCGCCGTAGTTGTGTTTCTTCCAAAGAATATTTCCTCGACAACTCCAATGTCTGGATTGTACGTATCTATAAGATTCGTTACATCTTGCGCAATAATATCTAGTCGTTGCTCGAGTGGGTATATGGGGAGCGTCGTAATACATCCGCATGTAACGAATTGAAAAGGAGCATCGGTGTTTATAATTCCATAACCGGTCCGAGCAATGCCCGGGTCCAGTCCGAGGATAATCATATGTATATTATAAAATATCTGTAACGATTTGCACAGTGTCGTTGTGTGATTCTAATTCATCAACAAGTGCGTCTGCAGCATCTTTCAATTCGCCTTCTAGTTGGACGGGATACTTTGGGTTTTTTTGCTCATCGAATTTCCACTGAACGCTTCCCGGAACGCCAAGCTGCATTCCGTGCGATTTCATAATTGCTCTGATTTCTGCGACGGTTCTATTTGGGTTATCAGTAAGGGTAATAATAAGAATAGCAATTCCTCCTGGCCCAAAACCCTCGTACGTTACTGTCTGCGTACCCTTTTTTGCTTGGCGTTCTAAAAGGCGATCAATATTGCTCTGGGGCATATTTCCTTTTCTCGCTTTCGCGATCGCGTCTTGCAGGGCAGCGTTTGCCTTTGGGTCCGTCCCGGATACAGAAGCAATCAAAATGTCATGAGAAAGCTTGCCGAATAACTGGCTCCTCTTTTTATCGGTAACTTCCTTCGCTCGTTTTATTTGGCTCCATTTAGAATGTCCGGACATAGTATTATTGTATAGTGCAGTTAGCAGTGTTGCGTGCATTCCCGACGGCGTCAAGTAGAAAAGTGATGTGCTGAATGCTTGTTTTCGCTTGACCGGAGCAACTTATTGCGGGAGATGCATGGTGGATTGATACGTTACTTATGTGTGATGTGCTGAAGTCTTGAAGTAGTATGCCCACCCAATGTCGGTTTGTCTCGTTTAATTCGTTGGTGATAAACGATATTGGTTTATTTGTGGTGCCTACGGCGTATAGGGATCCGAATACGTTTAAGCCTCCGAATTCACTCACCGCAAGCGTGGTTCCTGGTTGTATTGTGAGGGATGCGTTTTTTTCTATGCTAACCAGGCTATTTATAATAATCGTCCCTTGATCTGGTCCGACTACCATGTTGGTGGCTATATGCGCTGGTAGGACAAGGCCGGTTGTGATGACTGGTGTATGAAAGTTGATGTGTTGCAAGCTATCTGGAACAGCGATGAGCGGATTTGCAGGAATTTGAATGTGTTGCTGCGCAAAAAATACGCATCCCGCGCATAGGGCGATGATAAGATACGAGACAATATCTGATTTCATATGGTGCTAGAATACCATGTTTTCCGCGTAGGTAGCTGTAGACATGAGAAGGATAGGTGCCGAGGAGATGCGTCGTCACGCCAAGGCGGAACCACGCAATCCGATCTGGGCTCAAACCCCACAAAAGCAATGTCTACAGTTACCTATGAAGATAACTAGCTACTATATGGTATTGGCAGAAAAAATGCAACATGGGTACACTAGGATGTATGGCTATTGAAGAGGCACAGACCAGCGTTGTAACGGCAGTCAGTATTCCTGAGGATGAAAACTTGGATGCAACGCTTCGCCCAAAGATGTTAAGCGACTTTACCGGACAGGAGCATTTGAAGAAGAGCTTGCAGGTCTTTTTGCAAGCGGCGAAGCAGCGAGGCGAGGCGTTAGAGCATGTATTATTAGCAGGCCCTCCGGGACTAGGCAAGACGAGTATTGCGATGATTATCGCCCGAGAGCTTTCTGCAAGTATTCGCATAACAGCAGGCCCTGTTCTTACGAAAGTGGCAGATCTCGCCGCTATTTTAACGAATCTTCAAGAGGGTGATGTGTTGTTTATTGATGAAATTCATCGATTGAACCGCTCTATAGAGGAAGTTTTGTATCCGGCAATGGAAAGCTTCGCGCTTGACTTGGTTGTTGGGCAAGGGCCGGGCGCAAAAACGCTTCGTATCGACTTGCCTCAATTTACGCTCGTAGGAGCTACTACGCGGGTTGGGATGCTAGGGGCTCCGCTTCGCGATCGATTTGGTATGACGTATCGCTTGGATTTTTATGATGTTGATGAAATGAAGGTGATTTTGGCTCGTTCCGCACAATTGCTGGGGTTAAAGATAGAGGAAGATGCTCTGTTTGAGATTGCTCGCAGATGCAGAAGGACTCCTCGTATTGGGAACAGGCTATTAAAACGCGTTCGGGATGTTGCGCAGGTTGGCGGGCACGGAGTTGTAACAAGTGACGTAGTCGCTCAGACACTCGAACTTTTGCATATCGATGAAATGGGATTGGATATGTCTGACCAAATGGTGTTATCTACAATTATTGAAAAATTTAATGGCGGTCCCGTTGGTTTGCAGACGCTGGCAATGGTGTGTTCAGAAGAAGAGCGGACTATTGAGGACGTTATAGAGCCATTTTTAGTACAATGCGGATTTCTTGTGCGTACGCCAAGGGGGCGAGAAGTGACTGATGCTGGGAGAGCTCACATGGCGAGGTAGACTCATTACCCTCTTTTCCGTAGCATGCTTTGCGGGGGCTTTTTTGAGCGCACGGGCTCAAATTCCCACGTATTCAAATGAAGTTCATATAAATGAATTTCTTCCAGATCCAGTGGGAGATGATGATACGTTGGAGTTTATCGAATTGCATAACAATTCCAATAATTCTATTGATCTGTCTGGTTGGGTTTTAAAAAACGCGTCTGGGAAGGTGCTTATTATATCAAGTGGTGTGCATATTGATGCTGATGGATACATGGCATTTTATAGCTCGCAAACAGGAAGTATGTTGGCAAACACGGGAGAGAGAAGTATCTCTCTTATAGATCCAGGCGCGACGATACATGAAACGGCTTCATATAATGGAAGCACCTCAGGCTATTCATATAATAGGCTTGATGACGGTACGTATAGTAAGAGTTCTACTCCAACTCCAAACGCTTTAAACATACTGGACCCTACGCCTACGCCCAGCCCTACCCCGACGACAATTCCATCTCCTAGTACGAGCCCAAGTTCATCGCCAGTTGTGGAATATTCGGAGCATGCTCATATCAACGAATTTATTCCAAATCCCGCAGGCGATGACGCGACGCTGGAGTTTATCGAGTTATATAATGATTCTGCTGACGCTGTAGATATATCGGGATGGAAATTAGATGATATTGCCGATGGGGGAAGTCCGCCGTTTATAATACCTGACGATACAAGCATTCCCACAAAAGGGTACATAGTTTTTTATAGCAGTCAGACAAAATTATCTTTGAACAATGATAGTGAACATGTGAGATTGATCAGTTCGGATGATATTGTGCGAGAGGATATTACATACGTTAGTAGTAAGGAGGGGTATTCGTATAATCATGTGGACGATGGCGATTTTCAACAAAGCGAGCGTCCTACTCCTGGCGAGGAAAACATTATCGAGGTTCCAAATCCGACTACCACCTCAACCCCAAAACCACTGGCAACGCCGAAGCCGACTACCACCTCTACTACATATGATTTCTCATCAAAAATCGTTATTAACGAGCTTTACCCAAATACTATAAAAGATGATAAAAATAATGAGTTTATAGAGATAAAAAACCTTGATAATCGAGTAGTGTCTTTAGTTGGTTGGACTGTTGATGACGAGGATGGTGGAAGTAAGCCATACCGCTTTAAGTTCGGTGATAAAATTGGTCCAACAAAGATTATTGTTCTTGATAAAAATAGTACAAAAATTGCATTAAATAATAGCGATGACAGTGCAAGGCTTATTGACCCTCAAGGAAAAGTCGTTGCGATTCTTGCATACGAAAAAACATATGCCGGCCAGTCGCTAAGTAGGACTGATGATGGTTTGTATCAATGGACCGATATTGTGACACCTGGGAAAGAGAACATAATATGTGTTCATGAAGAAGTATTGCCGACACCGAAGCAAGTAAGGGGTAAAAAGGTCCCAGCGTCACAGCCAAGGGTTGCCGGTGCTGTGACTATGGTGAGTCAGCCGACACCTCCTCCTGATTGGCCGGGGTTGGTATCCCATAATGTTGTTCGGACCGTATATGGTAATAGTAATATTCCAAATCCAAATAAACAGAAACAAGTGGTTTTCATGGCTTTCGGAATACTTTGCGCAGGTTGGCAGCTTATATCTGGCATATCGCGAAAGGAGAAAATCTGGTTTAATTGATCTATGGCATTTGCTCTGAGTAATAAAAAGGGAAAGCGAGTCGTTGTGTTGGGCGGGGGAAACGGCACTTCTCGACTGCTTACAGCACTTCTTCCATTGTTAGAACATGGATCGATAGCATCGCTCCACGCGCTTATTCATATGGCGGATGACGGTGGTTCGACGGGGAGGCTCCGTGAACAATACGATGTTGGCGCTATGGGGGATGTTACGAAATGTTTGCTCGCTCTCAGCTCTCTTCGCGGTGATGTTCGTGGGGATAAGTTTTTAAAAGCTCTTGAATACAGATTCGCAAATGGTGACTTTTCTGGGCATACGCTTCGAAACGTTCTATTAACTGCGCTTGAGCTTACGAGTGATCTTGACGCGGCAATCGCAACATTTGCTCGAGTATTGCAGGTTCCAAAATTTGCCGGAGTTATTCCAACAACACTCGAAGCGTTAACTCAACAGGTGGTATTGCAAAAAGATGGTCAGGAAAAGTTATTAGGAAGTGGGCAGCATTTTATATCCTGGAATGTGGATGCACAGGCAGATCCAACTTGGAAACCTGGGGATATCAAGGTTACGTTTGCTGAAAAAAATGCTGAGCTGAATCCTCGGGCAAAGAAAGCGCTTGATAATGCGACGCATATTATTATTGCTCCTGGCCATACGTTTGGATCCATTTTGCCTACGTTAGCATCGCTTGCGATAGGAGGCTCTTCCGCGCTTCGCGATAGTAAGGCGGAGATTTGCGTTGTGATGACGCTTCTTACGACTCCGCTGCATACAGTGGGTTGGTCAGGGGAAGATTTCGTGCGGGTATATGAATCCTATATCGGCAGACCTGTGGATACCGTTATTGCAAATTCCGGGAGAGCGCCAATATCTCTTGTTGAGGGGCAGAGTTGGGTGGATTTTATTGACGATAGGCACGCATATGAATTGATCCAAGATAATGTTGTTCGTCTCCTTGAAGCAAAACAAGAAGCGAGTGATAGCGTCCCTCGTCCTGTGCTGGTTCATGATGATGCCGAGATGAGAAAAATATTTTCCTCGTATCTTGCATAAATAAAGTGTTATATACTTACCTGCATGGTATTTGATCCGGCAGTATCTGAATCTGAGCGCCACAAAGAGTTGGGCGCAAAACTCGTCACGTTTTCTCAGGGGCAAGAGGAGCGATTGGCGCAGCACCGTTCTGAGCAATTGGGGATTCCGTATATTAATCTCGTAGTATTTCCTATTGATTCCGATGTTTTGGAGAGAGTGTCAAAACAGGATGCGATGACTGCTGAGGCGTTGCTATTTTATAAACAGGGAGGGGATATTCGCATTGGGGCAGTTAACCCCACTGCTCCTGCAACGATTAGTTTGGTTGCGAAAATAAAGGAAGATCTTGGATATGATCCGCACATGTATGTTATTTCAAAGCGAAGCTTGCTTGCCGGTATTGCTCGATACCGAAGAGACGCCGCTCTCGAGGATGTTCCGCAAGATGAATTAAAAATTGGCCAAAAAGAGGCAGATACGTTTGCGACCGAATTAAAGAACTTGGAAGAGCTGGGGAAGCGAATCACTACCATGCCTCCTACTGAAATTCTCACCGCAATTGCTATAAGCGCAGTAAGGTTGCGGGCGTCGGACATTCACATAGAACCAAAGGAAAAGAGTGCGCGCCTCCGGTTTCGTATTGACGGCGTATTGCAGGATATCGTTGAATTTGAGCGGGACGGATGGTCGCTTGTGCTATCTCGCGTGAAAGTAATGGCGAGATTAAAACTGAATATCCACGATGCGCCGCAAGACGGAAGCTTCGTGCTTCGTATTGGAGAGGAAACGTACGATATGCGTCTTTCGACGTTGCCTGGCGGATACGGGGAAAACATTGTAATTCGTTTATTGAATAGAGACGCTGAAGCAGTTGCGATGAAAGAGCTTGGTATGAAAAACAGGGACTTGGATGTGGTGAATGCAGAGCTTAAGAGGGTAAACGGCATGATATTGATCACAGGACCAACCGGATCTGGTAAAACAACAACACTGGCTTCGTTTTTGCGAGATGTGAACGTTACGGGGTCGAAGATTATTACATTAGAAGATCCTATTGAATATCGCATTCCGGGTATTGAGCAAACGCAGGTGGATCCAGACGCTGGGTATACGTTCGCGGCGGGATTGCGCAGTATTTTGCGTCAAGATCCGGATGTCATCATGGTGGGTGAAATGCGTGACGTGGAAACTGCAGAAACAGCCGTGCATGCAGCGCTTACTGGTCACTTGGTGTTCTCTACTCTCCACACAAATGATGCCGCAGGAGCTATTCCTCGCCTTATTGATATGGGTATCAAGCCGTATGTGCTTGCTCCGGCTCTTAATCTTGTTATTGCGCAGAGGTTGGTTCGCGTGGTGTGCACCTCGTGCGCCCAGGAGTATGATCCTGATGTAGCGCTGAGAAATAAGGTAAAGGAATCAATGAAGAACATACGAAAAGATATTTTTGATCCAGTCGTACTTGATGATCCGGCGTTGCGGTTTATGCGGGCAGTTGGATGCCAAGTGTGCGGCAATACAGGGTATCACGGTCGATTGGGCGCATTTGAAATTTTTGCCGTAGATCAAGAAATGAAGAAGTTAATTTTGGAGGGAGTGAGCAGTGCCGATATTCAAAAAGTTGCATTGCAAGCGGGGATGACGACTATTGCCCAGGATGCGTATTTGAAAGTAATTGATAAGAAAACCACTATCGATGAAGTGGAGCGCGTATCTCAGGAGTGAAATTGCGGAAGTATTTGCCTGATTTTTTGTACAGCTAAAAGCTCGGCATCTTCTAGTGATGACGGCGGAAGCGTGACCACTAGCATACCGTTTTGTTTCTTTGCGGAAAGTTGCTCTTGAATTTCTTGTCGTTTTTTTGCCAGTCCTTTGCCAAGCGTTATGTATATCACGTGCTCTTTATTCTCATTTTCATGCAGGATGAAGGCCGCGTTATACCCGGAAATATTATTGGTTAATTCGTGCATAATAAGCGGGATATCAGCTTCTGTTGCATGACTTTCCTGAAAATCCAGTTCGCGTAAAATACTCCAGAACAGATGTCCGTGCTCATCATGTCGAAGTCGAGCATATGTGCGTCCCGCAATCTTTAATAATGACAATGGCTTTGTTTTCACCAGATGCTGAATAACAACGTCTGTTTGCGCCTGCTTGGTCATTAATTCTGCTGATAGTTGAAACGCCTTTGGCGTAGTTGAAGGTTTTTGGAATGACTCTGTTGCTCCAACAATGCCCGCATATAATGCCGTGGCGACGTCTTGGGTGACAGCTTCGGGGGAAAGGGCTGTTATGAGCTCGTGAGTAATTTCTGCAATAGAAGAAGCCGTAATATCAACCATATTAATAGTGCCGAAATACTCATTCGTGGGTTTGTGGTCAATATTGATAACTGGGATGTTGTAGAAGAAGTCTGCAAAATCTGTAAACATTGGCCCTAGATCAGCCAGGTCCGAGGCACCGAACAAGATTGCACAGTCATACGGAAGTTGGCGTACGTGCGTTTCAACCATGTCGGCGCTCATGTCTGTATTCGCGGGGAGTTCCAGGTGGATTTTTATGCCGTCCTTCGTTGAGACTTGTTCAATATTGGCGATAGTTGAAATTCCTGCAATATCTATAACAAGGGTTGGTTGTAGGCGTGGTTTCATTTCTACTTGGGACGACCCTGGTAAGAACTGTAGCTCATTTGGAACATGCACAGGGCTAATGCTATATATAGTCTTTTTAGTTTGAGCAGACAGCGCAAGGGATAGAGCCATCATGGATGAAAAAGCGTCAATAGAAGGCTTCTCCGGTACAAACAATGCAATATTGTTCGCTCGTGTAATCACGGATAGCGCTTGTTGGGTTTCAGGGATACTCATAGGAAATCGTATTATCGTATCTCGGCTTATAAATAAAAGGAACTGTGCATATGTGGAAAATATATGTATTTTCAAAAAATTCAGATAGGATAGTCGTATGAGTGATAAAAAATTACTTGGAACCCATACTATATCCAGCCTGCAGGAGCTTGAGTTGCTAGCTACGCTCGTTACCGAGCAATTTCGCATAGGCGATATTGTGTGCTTACAAGGCGATTTAGGCGCCGGCAAGACGACATTTGTGCAGTTCGTTGCGCAGGCTTTGGGAATATTAGATCCTGTAACTTCTCCTACGTATACAATCATGGCCGAGTACGACATATCCGATATTTCTCGGGGAATTAAAAAGCTTATTCATATCGATGCATACCGAGAATCAATGGACACTAATTATGTTCATGAAATACTGCGAACTGCGGAAGATCAAAAAGCAGTCGTTCTTATTGAATGGCCGGAAAAGCTGGGTAGCGAAATTTTGCAGCCGCATTGGAATATTTCCATTACTAGTATCGATAATAGCGGGCGAATTGTTGTAGTAAGTAGAGTAGAATAAATATATGGCAAAACGGCAAAAACTGGCAATTATAGATGCGCACGCCCTTATTCATAGGGCATATCACGCCTTGCCGCCCATGACTTCTGAGGATGGTATTCCTACAAACGCGGTGTATGGGTTTACAACAATGCTTATGAAAATGATCAGCACGTTGAAGCCTACTCATGTTATTGCTGCGTTTGATATGAAGGGGCCCACGTTTCGACACGAAGAATATGCGGATTATAAGGCGCATAGAAAAGAGCTAGATGACGATTTAATTGTTCAGTTCGATATCGTGCGCGATGTGGTCCGCGCATTTTCTATTCCCATATTGGAGAAAAAAGGGTTTGAGGCAGACGATATTATTGGGACTCTTGTGAGGAAGCTGGAAGATAGAATTCCTGTTGTGGTAGTTACTGGGGATATGGATACGCTCCAATTAGTTTCAGAAAAAACATCAGTATTTACACTCAAGAAAGGTATCTCAGATACGATTTTATACACCCCAGAATTGGTAAAAGAGAAGTACGGATTTGAGCCCAAATATATCCCTGACTATAAGGGATTGGCTGGCGACCCATCGGATAATATTCCAGGCGTTGTCGGGATTGGTGTTAAGACTGCGAAGGATTTAGTTGGTAATTTTGGACCGCTCGAGTCTATTTTTGATCACGAGGAAGAGCTCCCATCTCGGGCAAAAAAGTATATTGTGGGCCATGAAAAAGACGCATTGTTTTCTCGAAAATTGGCTATTATTCATCAGCAAGTTCCTATAGAGGTCGAATTGGAAGATGCGCTATTTATTACGTATGACGAAAAGAAAGTTCGGTCGGAGTTTCAGAAGCTTGGATTTCGAAGTTTAATTAGCCGTCTTCCGAAAAGTCAAGATGGATTTCAGCCTACGCTCGGTATGAAAAATGAGGAAAAGATTGTTCTGCCGGACGGATATTTTATAGCTCAATTGAGAGAAGAGCAGTTGGATTTGCAAAAAGTGTTAAAAAGCAAAAAGATTATCGCATTTGATACAGAAACGGATGGATTGGGTGGTAGGATGAGTCCGATCATTGGGATGAGCTTCGCCTGTCACGCCGAGTCTGGTATTCAGGCGTGGTATGTGCCGACTGATTCGACCTCCGTTTTACTTTGGAAGGATTTTTTTGAAGATTCAGCAATTCAGAAAACAGGCCACAATTTAAAGTACGATATGGAGGTATTGGCCCAGTCGGGTATTCATATGAAGGGTGTCGTTTTTGATACTATGATTGCGAGCTATTTGCTTCGTCCGGGATCTCGAAATTTTGGCATGGACGACTTGGCTGAAGAATTTTTAAACTACACGCCAATTCCGATCACTGATTTAATCGGCTCCGGAAAAAATCAGAAAAGCATGAAAGAAGTTCCGCTCATGGAGCTTGCTCGATATGCGGCTGAAGATGCTGATGTATCGCTTCGACTGTATGATTTTTTCTTGCCGAAAATCATTGAAGAAAAATTACTGGACGTGCTGCAAGAAATTGAGCTCCCGTTGTTGGATGTGTTAGTTCATATGGAAATGACCGGGGTGGCAATTGATAAAAAAATCTTTACGATGCTGAGTAAAAAAGTTTCTGAGCGAATAGATATAATTGAACAACAAATATGGTCACTTGCTGGTGTGCATTTTAATATCGGGTCCCCGAAGCAATTACGAGAAATATTATTTGTGAACTTGAACCTTCCAACTGTTGGAATTAAGAAGACACAATCGGGATACTCCACTGGTGCGGATGAATTGGAGAAATTGGCAGGAAAGCACCCTATTATTGCGTTCTTATCTGAATATCGAGAGTTATCCAAGCTGAAAAGCACGTATTTAGATGCTCTACCGCCTCTTGTAGATAGCAAGACGAATAGGATATATGCCTCTTTTAATCAGACAATAGCGGCAACTGGCAGGCTTTCGTCTACGAACCCGAATCTGCAGAATATTCCAATTAGGACTGAGGTTGGGCAGGAAATTCGCAATGCATTTGTTGCTCGCGAGGGATTTGTGCTGGTGAAGGCAGATTATTCGCAACTTGAATTACGAATTGCTGCGCACGTATCGCAAGATGAAAAATTGATTTCCGCATTTAAGGCGGGGGAGGATATTCATAAGTCTACTGCTGCCTGGGTGTTTTCCGTCCCTGTTAAAGAGGTGACTGATCATATGCGTAGACAGGCTAAGACCCTGAATTTCGGCGTGCTGTATGGGATGGGCGCACAAAGTTTTGCGCGTTCTGCGGGAGTGAGTGTTGAAGAGGCACGCTCATTTATTGATCGGTATCAGCATCAATATACAGGTATTGTGCAATGCATTGAGAACATTGTGGAGGGTGCTCGTGCAAATGGGTTTGTTGAGACGATGTTCGGGCGCAAGCGATATATTCCTGAAATTCATTCCAATAACCCGGCCATTCGGGCAGGTGCGGAGCGTGCAGCATTTAATTTCCCAATCCAGGGTGCTGAGGCGGACATTATAAAGAAGGCAATGATTATGCTGTATGACCATATGAAAAAACAGTATGTGCAAAGCGCCATTGTCCTTACTGTTCACGACGAGCTTGTGTGTGAAATTAGAAAAGAAGATGCGGGGCTGTTTGCTCAAGATATGAAGCGTATTATGGAAGGCGTAGTTGTGCTCGACGCCCCTCTTGTCGTGGACGTTGGAATTGGACCGAGTTGGGGCGATATTCAGAGCGTAGGTTAACTGATATACTTATGGCATATGTCATTGGAATCTCGCAAGGGAGGGGTGCGCGAGTCGTTGATTTTTCGCAATCCAGAACAAGCACGCTCATTTCAGGAGTCGTACGAACGACGCGTCGAAAAGCATGCAGTACCCGGTACAAAGCGCGATAAGGAATTGTTGGGTGAGGAATTAGTGCAAGTATTTGAGCACGAAGGTGTTGGCGTTACTCCTATCAGGGAGCCATGGGAACATTCTCCTGAAGAGCATAAAGAAGTTCAGGCGTTGGTTGAAACGGCGTTTTCGGATGGGCTTGATGTAGCGATTGCAAAAGCGAAAACGAGCGAATATTTTCCACGAAATATTGATTTGCTCCATGACGTATTGACGGGAAGGTTGTACGACGCTGTGATTGCTGATCGCGTGAATGAGCACTATGTATCCCCTAAAGTATTGTTTGGCATTTTCGCATTGTTTGCTGCTATTGTTGTTGCGGTCATAGTTTTTGTATATTCTCTATGATTTCTTTTATCGGGTTTTTGTTACTAGTTATTATGTTGGGCCTCTGTTGCGCCGGACTTTTTGCGATAGCGCTGCTTCTTCGTGAACGTGCGCGAATGTCTCGATCGCTAGATATTCAAATGCTCCAAGTGCTGTTGCCGAAAGATATGCAGAAGGAAGATAGGGAGGAAGGTATTGGGCAGTCAATCAAGGAGCGTATCGCGGTTGGAGAGCAGTTTTTATCTACGCTCTCATCTTTGCCATCATCCTGGAAACAGCAGTTTCTATATGGTAAGCCAGTCGTGGTGTTTGAGATGGCCAGTATCCCAGATCAAGGAATTTTGTTTTTTGCAGGAACAGAACGGAAGTATATTCAGCATTTGGAAAAGCAGATTTATGCGCATTATCCAGAAGCGGAAGTTAAGGATGCTCCAGAATTTACCATTTTTGCGGAAGGGGATGCTGTTCGTGTGGCCAGTTTCCGATTACGACGGAAAGAATATTTGCCAATTGCAACATATAAAGAGTTGGAAGTTGATCCGATGCAGCCGCTTACGGGCGCATTGGCAAAAATGCAAAGCACTGATTCCGCACTAATACAGTACATTCTTACGCCGGCATCGAGATCGTCATCTATACAGGCATCGCAAGCCACAAAACGTACGATGCTCGGGAAGCAAGCGGACCTTTCGAGCTCCTCGTTTGGTTTTTCCTCAATTTTATCTGCAGTAACGAAAACAAAGTCGGATAGGGATACGGACGAGCAGCGAGCAGGCAAGATGACAACTCGGATGCAACAACGTATTGAGTTGGTAGAAGCGAAAATGGTACAACAGCAGTTCTCTGTAAATATTCGCGTGGGCGTTTCTGTGCGAAAGCGGGACGATGCGGAGCGCGTATTCCATGGCCTTGCATCAGCATTTTCTCAGTATGATTTTCCCGACTTAAATCAGCTTGTGTTTAAGGAACCTAAAAACAAGAAGAAGTTTATTGAGAAGATGGTATTTCGAGTTCCTGATGAATCCTCCGCATCGGTGTTTGGCACTGCTGAAATATCTAGTATGTATCACTTTCCTCTTCCTACCACATCTACTCCTAATATAGTTTGGAGAGGAGCTAAGTCTGCGCCTGCGCCAAGTAATCTTCCTCAAGATGGCGTGTTAATTGGTGTTAATCAGTATCGGGGAATCGATACGCCTGTACATATCAGCCAGTCTGATAGGAGACGCCATATGTATCTATTGGGCCAAACTGGAACTGGAAAAACGACGATGTTTTTAAACATGATTATTCAGGATATTCAGGCAGGGAATGGCGTCGGCGTTGTAGATCCGCACGGCGATTTAATTTCAGATATTCTACACCACATTCCTCAGAATCGATTGAAGGATGTTGTGCTGTTTGATCCGCGAGATAAAGACCGCCCACTCGGGTTTAATATTTTAGAATCAAAGAATTCTGAGCAGAGGGACTTAGTTGTAAATGAGGTAGTGCAAATTTTGCAAAAGCTTGCCGCAAGGTTAAATCCGGAATCGATAGGGCCGATGTTCGAGCATTATTTAAGGAATGCATTATTAGCGCTTGTTGAAGATCCGCAGGCAACATTGCTCGACGTGCCTCGCATGTTTGTGGATGAGCCATTCAGGAAGCAAATATTGAGCAAAGTTACAAACCCTGTTGTGTTGCAGTTTTGGAACCAAGAATTTGCACAGTCCCAGCGCGGACAAATGTCTGCGGATATGCTCAGCTATATCATTAGTAAGCTTGGTAGATTTATTAGTAACGACACAGTGAGGAATATTATCGGGCAGGCAACATCATCATTTGATGTGAGGGAGATTATGGATCAGAAGAAAATTCTGCTCTGCAATTTATCGAAAGGGGAATTAGGCGATATGAATTCTGATTTATTGGGATTTGTACTGGTATCTAAAATTCAAATAGCTGCTCTTGGTCGCGCAGATATTCCGGAAAACGAGCGTAATGATTTTTATTTGTACCTTGATGAGTTTCAAAATTTTACAACCGACAGCATCGCGACGATATTGTCGGAAGCAAGAAAGTATCGTTTGAATCTTAATTTGGCACATCAGTTTATTAATCAGCTTGACGAGCCGATTGCAGATGCCGTATTTGGAAACGTTGGTACGATTGTTTCGTATCGCATTGGCGTTGAGGATGCGGAGTTTATGGAAAAACAATTTGCACCCGTGTTTACGCAATATGATTTAGTAAACTTGAGACGATTTACTGCCGTTGTTCGACCTCTTGTGAACAGTACGCCGGAGCGCGCATGCAGTATTGCTGTGCCGCTTCCTCCTGCAATTGGAGATCCTGATATCGCAGGGCAGATAAAAGAGAATTCGCGGACGCTCTATGGCAGATCTCGCGCTGATGTTGAGCAAGAGATTACATCTCGATTTGAAGGAGTAAAACCTAATCAACAAAGCGATAAAGTGGAACACGATTCATACATGAGCGAGTCCCTTTTTGATATTGGATAGGGCAGTGAGGTATTATAAAGGAATCATTTATTTTCTAGCATAATTATCATGTCTGAAGAAGAGCCTCAACATTCTAATCCGGAAGCAGGGATGCATTCGCCCTCTTCTAAAAAGAAGCAGATGCTTCCAATTATAATCGCGGTAGTTGTGGGCGTTATTGTTATTGCAGTTGGCGCATATGCGGGGCTTCATTCCAAATCTAAAGGTTCTGGGAGCACTTCTATGTACGGCAATCTTCCGCTTGGACAAAATGCATCTCCTACGCCTGCGCCCGTAAATCGAGATACGAGCGGATTGTCTGGAATGCCATGCGATCATCCTAACCGAAGGCCGATTGGCGTAATGCTTGCAGGAGATCCAATTAATCGTCCGCTTTCAGGATTTTCTACGGCAGACATGGTGTTTGAGTTGCCGGTGCTTGTGAGCGATGTTACGCGACTTACTGCCGTGTATCAGTGCGGAGAGGCTCCTGAAATGGGGTCAGTGCGTTCTGCTCGACACGATTACTTGTACTTGCTCGACGGTATTGATGGAATCATGGCTCACTGGGGAGGAAGCTACTGGGCGCTTAATATGATTGCAGCAGGCCAATTCCAAACAATGAATGCTCTGCAAAATCCGAATAATGCCTTCTTCAGAAAGGATAACTTGCCTGCGCCGTATAATGGGTTTACTACATATGCGCGATTGTGGGATACGTTGCAAAAGCTCGGGTACAGAACAGAGACTCAGTTCAAGGGGTATGATTTTAAAGACGATGCTCCTGCAAGCGACCGGCCTACAGGGGGAACGCTTACGATCAATTGGCCTGGCGCATTTAAGGTGAGCTATGAATATGATTCTGCAACGAATCGATATGTAAGATACTGGGCAGGAGTAAAGCAGGTCGATGGGTACGACAAGAAAGTGATTGCCCCAAGTGTAGTTGCGGTGATGCGCGCAACGAATACGTACATGGATGGACCTGGCGGATACAACAATGTTGCCATCGAAGGAACTGGAGACTTAACGGTATACGAGGACGGAAAAGCAATTACGGGGAAGTGGACAAAAGATATTAATAATAAGAAAGACCCTGTGCATTTCTTGGACGCACAAGGAAAACCGATTACGTTTACTCGCGGACAGGTATGGGTAACTGCGGTTGAGCCGACTATTTCAGTGACTTGGACAGGAAAGTAGGAGCGTGTAGTGTATATTCATGATCCGATATTTCTTCGGGGAAGATACACGAACGGCGCGAGCGAAGATAGCTGCGTATGCGAATAAGTCGCATGCGCAGGTTCGTTTTGTGGATGAAGATGATATGAGGAATTCTCCTATTGAAGCTATCTTTGATAGCGCAAAAGGATCGCTATTTGGAGTGTCTCTTCTGGTGTTCCGGGATCCATTATCATATTCCGAAGCAGTTCGTACTCAAATTATCGAATATTGCACGCCTGAAAATATGAAGGGTGATAGTATCTTTTGGCAACGAGGGGGCGCAGATGCTCGATCTGCTGTGCATAAGTTTCTCAAAAAGAATGCAGAGGTTGAGCAGTTTCCGGCAATTGGTGATATTCAACAGGGCGTACGGTGGATACAGAACTATATAAAAGAAGGGGGCATGAAAGACGATGCTATAGAGCAGGATGCGATGATATCGCTGGTGCAGAGGGTTGGATTTGATACGTATGCGCTCGCATCAGAGCTGCAAAAATTGGTAGCATATAAAGAGGTGGTAACAAAAGATGATGTTGAAAGTATAGTTCCGGAACGCAGCAGCGCAGTGCCTAGTGCCTTTCCGCTCTTGGAAGCCATTACGGCGAAGAAGCCCATTATTGCCACGAATATTTTGCAGTCAATGATTGCAGGCGGTGCATCAGAGAGGTTCATTACATCGATGATTGCGTATCAATTCAGATTGTTTTTGGCAGTACGAATGGGTATCGATAATAACGAAAGCGCCAGCGTTATTTCTAAGCAATCAAAGTTTCATCCAATTGCCGTGCAGAAAGCGACTCCAATAGTGCGAAGGCTTTCTGTGCCTGTTATCCAAGATGCTTTGGTTCGTATTGCGGGCGTAGAGCGATCCATGAACAGTAATAAAACGATGGACCCTCGGTCCATCGTTACAATGCTCGTTATTGGTTTGGCGTCGTAATTATTTCGCCTTTATTTGGAGCTTTCGTAATCCAGCTTTTCGTCGGCCTGCTTCGTTCGGATGAATGATATTCCGTCTTGCAGCTCGGTCGAAGATGCTTTCAGCCTGCACTGCTACTTCTGCAATCTTTTTTGCATCATTAGAGGCAATGGCTTCTCGAACAGCCTTCTTAGCTTCTCGAATCTTTTTTCTCCAAACATCATTAACAGCACGTCGTCGTGCGTCTTTTCGTAAAGCTTTCTTTCCAGCGGATAGTTGTGGCATGAAGGGAAGTATGACAAAAGTTCAAAATAAAGTCAATAACCTGACCCAAAGTGCTACTATGAGGCCCTCTCTTGTTTGAATGATTTTAGGTAAAAAAAGCCAATAATTGCGAATGTTGCTATTGGGGATAGCCAGCTTGGCACATGGAGATTGAAACTATCCATTAGCATGATTGTACCTAGAACCAATATTGAGTACATTGCGCCATTTTTTAGAAAAACATATTTTTTAACTGCTTCAATATTTCCCATTGTAAGTTGTCTTACTATGATCGCTCCTAAACCGCTTCCTATCATGATGAGGGGTACTGCCAGTGTGAATGCAAATGCGCCAAGGACCCCGTCTACTGAGAAGGTCGTATCAATTACCTCTAGGTAGAATAATTTGCTTATATCAGATAGTCCCGATCCGATAAGTCCTTGTTCATTTTTTTCAGCATTTTGCTTGAATCCGTGCGTGATAAAAAATATAGTGGATCCTATTACGGCCCCGAATGCCATCATCGGGCTTATTTTCAGTGAGAGCCATACGATGCTAGCGAGAATTACTGATAAGATTGCAAAAAACCATACTCCTTGGGCTTCAAAAAAGCGTTCGCTTGGAAGGCCGTAGCTTTTTGGTTCTAGAAAAAGCCAATGAAGGAATAGGGAAATGAGGAATACGCCACCACCTATAAGAAGAATCGGAGAAGAAGAGTCGATTGCTTGGACTATTGTCGGATCGCTTGAGAATGTCGCAGTAAGAGCTTTGAGGGGGCTAAGAGACGGCGTAGCAATCCAAACAATAAGCCATGGAAGTAACCCTCGCACAACAAAAACGCTTGAGAGCATGCCATATGTTAAAAACCACTTTCTAGAGGCTTTCTTCATTGTTCCTAGGACTTCTGCATTAATAATGGCGTTATCAATGCTGCTGATTGTTTCAAAGAGTGCTAATCCGCAAATTGTCAGGAGAATTGTGAATATATCTGCCATAGATGATTAAAGAAAAAATAATAGTATGAAGGCCATCAATAAACCGATTGTTGCCAATATGAGATGAATGAATGCATAGCGAGGAAAATTGTAGGCGCGTAGGCTTAGGAGCCACTTTTCTAATCGTTTTATTTTAATAAAGGCTACAAATGCAAAGAGGGTATATACGCAAAGAACTATTACAATAATTGTATTTGGAATCGTTTGGAGGAGGGTAGCGGTAAGGATTGCTGAGTTCATACTGATGGAACTTCTGCGGACGTGGTATTTGTTTTCAGGGCCTCATCCTTAATTTTTTCTATGAGTTCGCCCAATACCAGCGCCACGTCTGCTGGGTGGGGGATATTATTCATTATGACTTCACTCCCGCTCACGTCTTTTAATATAATTTTCCCCTTATTCATACTCCCGGATAATAAATTTCCACCAGTTTCATAATGAATTTCATGTATCGAATCAAGATCTGTGTCGGTAACTTTTTCTGAAAAGAATGCCCGTGTGTCAAAATCTATGATTCGTTCATCCGTTATAATATATACGTCGGAACGCCACTCTATGATTCTGGAAAGGGAGTAGTAAAAAATAAGGCAGTACCAAAACCACGTTGCAACCATAATTTGTGGAATTGTTGGATATGAAAAACCGAGGATTGTGTAGGCAATTATGATTATGATTGGAAGCGCACTCATTACGAGTGCGTTAATGGCAGGTCGTAAAAGTTGCGACCAATGCCGCTCGAGGCAAAGTACGATTTCTTCATCCTTTTCTAAGTTCTCATAAATTTTATCAGTGGGATGAAGCTTAATTGCTCCAAATGTTCGTTTCTCTATATCCTTTCCTAGCTCTGAGGATGGCGTTAATGGGGCGGTAGGCGAATTCATTTTTATATTATATATGTTTTTATGTGAGGGAGGTATACCTGATAGGGCGTTAGAGGAATATCTTTTTTGGGGTGATGAAAAGGGCGCTAGATTGCCGTATTCCAATCCCGAATACCTTTTTATTGCTAGTTAATAATCTTATAGGTATGTCTTGGGGGCTGTTTTCCGGTATTTCCACTTCCCTGCCATTTTTTAATTTTGCGACATTGGAATCTGAGAACGAGCTTGAGTGCAGATGTTCCGTTAATTGTTCGAGCGGAATAAGAACACTAGATATGTTCTCTGGAATATCTTGGATAGTAATCGCATTTTTTATTTTGAAATTTCCGATAGCTGTGCGTTCGAGCTGGGAACAATATCCACCCGTGCTAAGCATTGTTCCGATATCGCGTGCAATCGCTCGGATGTAGGTGCCAGTGCTGCACGTTGCTGTAATGGTGAGCGTGGGATACGAATAATTCTCCAAAGTAATATCATGAATAGTTATATTTCGTGGCTTTTGCTCAACCGTTCTCCCCTCTCGAGCCAGTTTATACATTCTTTTGCCGCCAACCTGAATTGCGGAATATATAGGCGGAATCTGGGTTGTTTGCTGTTTAATGTGGTCAAGTGCAGCGAGGATTTGTTCTTGTGATGGTGCGGACACTCCTTTGTGTTCTTTTACTTGGGGAAGAAATTCGCCTGTCGCGTCGTCCGTATCCGTATTTGCGCCCAACATAATTTCCGCCTTATATGTTTTTGGTAATAAGTGAAGTTCGTCTTGCAGGCGCGCTGCCCCGTCAATAAGTACGAGTAATACTCCTGTCGCAAACGGATCGAGGGTTCCGCTATGGCCGATTTTTATGCCTTGCAATTGGGGCATTTTTCGAAGTTGATAAATAACATCATGCGACGTTATTCCTACTGGCTTATTGATAAGTAGCCCTCCTCGTAGTGGGGTTGTATTTATATCCATATGTTCTGTAGTATTGTTGTATGTCAAAAACAGCATTAATAACAGGGGTCACCGGACAAGACGGTTCGTATCTTGCGGAGCTATTATTGGAAAAAGGGTACAAGGTGTATGGATTGGTGCAACGAAGCGCTAATTATCAGTTTGAGAATATAGAGCATATTTTAAAAGATATTCACTTGATTACGGGTGATTTAGAGGATTCATCTTCCATTATTCGCGCCGTTCAGCAATCCATGCCCGATGAGGTGTATAACTTGGCTGCGCAGTCATTTGTAAAAGCGAGCTGGGATATCCCTGAGCTAACTGGCAGCGCAACAGGGGTTGGTGTTACGCGCGTACTTGAAGCAATTCGAATTATTAAGCCCGATGCTCGTTTTTATCAAGCAAGTAGCAGTGAGATGTTTGGGAAGGTTATGGAGGTTCCTCAAAAAGAAACAACCCCTTTGTATCCGCGAAGTCCGTACGGCGTTGCGAAGGTATACGGTCATTATGCGACGATTAATTATCGCGAGAGTTTCAATTTATTCGCATGTTCTGGGATGCTGTTTAACCACGAGTCTCCGCGCAGAGGTCGCGAATTCGTCACGAGGAAAATTGCAAATGGCGTAGCGCGCATTAAGGCAGGATTGGATACGAAGCTTATTATGGGTAACGTTGATGCAAAGCGCGATTGGGGCTTTGCGGGAGACTATGTTCGTGCAATGTGGTTGATGCTTCAGCAAGATACTGCCCAGGACTTTGTTATCGGAACTGGAGAGACGCATTCTGTTGAGGAGTTTTTAGATCTAGCATTCAAGCACGTTGGGCTTAACTGGAAGGATTATGTTGAGCAGGCTGAAGAATTTATGCGACCGGCTGAAGTGGACCTTCTTATTGCGGATCCTTCAAAGGCAAAAAGCGTTCTTGGGTGGGAGCCGAGCGTTTCATTCCCTGAGTTGGTATCAATGATGGTTGAATCGGAAATGAAGCTTGTAGAAGCATCTAAGTAATTTTAATAGCAGCGTATGCAATCACCCTCCGTTCTCATTACAGGCGCTGGAGGGTTTGTTGGTGGCCATCTCGTTACTGAATTACGTAAGGAGTGGATTGAAAGCAACATTATTGCTCTTGATACGAACATCGAATCGATGCCGGATTCTGTTACGAAATACGCAAGCGATATCTCAAAACCGGAAACCTATATCGATGTTTTAAAATCTGAAAAGCCTGATTGGATTATTCATTTGGCAGCGGTGAGTTCCGTTGGCTTTGCGATTGATCATCCAGAAATTACGCGAACAGTAAATGTGGTCGGAACAGAAAAGCTGCTAGGCCATGTGAGAGAAATTTCTCCGCATACAAAAGTGCTCGTGGTAAGCAGTGCTGATATATATGGTCATGGTGATAGTGTTCCTATTGCCGAAAAAGCATTAGCGGATTGCCACCCTGCTAATCCGTATGCGCAAAGTAAATTAGAAATGGAGCAAATCATAGAGAAGGATTATTCTGATATGTGCATTCGAGTGCGACCGTTTCCTCATATTGGACCGAATCAGAAAAAGGGGTTTGTGACAGCGGATTTTGCTTCGCAAATTGCGGGCATTGAGGCAGGCAAGCAAGATTCTGTTATATCAGTAGGTAACCTTACGGCAATTCGAGACTTTACCGATGTTCGCGACGTTGTTCGTGCGTATCGACTGCTTATGGAATACGGAGAAACTGGCCAGGTTTATAACGTTGCTAGTGGGAAGGGTACGTCTATTCAAGTAATTTTGGATAACTTGTTAGCGCAAAGCAGTGCGAAGGTTACAGTTCGGCAGGATCCTTTAAAAATGCGGCCGTCTGACAATCCGGTGATGATTGGTGATGCATCAAGGCTTACGGAAAAAACTGGATGGAGGTCAGTAATATTGCTTGAGCAATCTCTTGAAGATATTCTCACTTATTGGCGAAATAGTATATAGGGGCCGTATTGTACTGTTTTTATCCAGCTTGGTTGGATAACTAGGGTAGGAAATGAGGATACCTCTTGAGGACCCACTACGATAAATTTTGGGGTTTCATTATTGATTGTTTGAGATGCTCCTGAATAGAATGCCTTTACGCCTGCTTCCCTTGTCCATGGTAATACCCCGTGGCTCCATACGTGTGCAGGATACCCAAGGTATAAAAGGCGACCCGCTAATACCACTGGTGAGTTATGTACCGATGCTGTTGCGACAGGATCTTGTACTGGGACGAATTGCTGAATGTATTGAGCGAATATAATTGCTTTGGCATCCCATTCCTGCCACGTCGTTGCTGTGGGGAGGGAAAGTTTCCATATATCGAGAGCACCTGAAAAGATTTGGACAAAAAGAATGATAATAATGAGTGGTCGGATAAGATGTTTTGCGTGAGATTGCCACATTCGAACGCATACCCAGGCAACAATTGGTAGTGCAAATAAATACCAAAATACTAGAATTTTAAAATTATCCCATGCCCATGGAGCAAATAAAAACAGGTTGGAAATGCAGAATAAGAATAAGCCCGCGATCGCTAGTGCGCGTACAGGTTTTGGGCATTTTTTGATAAACAACGCCAGAATGCTTAGCGGGATAATTATTCCCGTATTTTGCGCCCAGAATACAAAGAAGTTGATATCCCCCTTCATCCATCCCGGTTCAAATCTGAAAAATGACCCAGAACCGGCACTGCCATGTGTATAAAATAGCAATTCTGGAATGCCTAATACAAAGGCGGGGATAAAAAATTGCAGCCAGTATTTTTTGTTTGGATTCGTAATAATAAGTGCAGTAATGCCTGCCGCAAGTGCTATGCACGCGTGTGCATGAAATAGCGGGAGCATCCCAGATAAGAGCCCTGCAATAATTGCAGAATATTTTTTCTTGATGATAGTCGGAGATAGGAGGATGAGGACAGCTAGCACAATGGGCAGGCCGAACAGCATGGCACGTTGAGGAAGTAATAGTGATGTTACAGGGTTAAGAAAATCATATCCCTGCGTATCTCCTCCAACTCCGGAATAATCCCTATTAGGGAGATGGGTGAAAAATTGTACGAGGGATGTATTGCTTTGACTGATGTCGGCGACAATTCTTGTCCATCCGAATGTTGCCCCTCCGAATAAAAATAGCAGCATTACAAGTATTCCAGCTCCTCGAGATGCGCCATATGTTTTTCCGAAATGGTAAAGAAGTACGATAATAATCGGCAACAGAATAATTGCAGGGACGTCTACGCTTGCGGAAAGCGAGGATCCCATGATCATTATTGCGGAGCTCATTGCGTTTGATAGGAATGGGTACGTGAGGTTTGTTCCGGCGAAAATGGGGTCTTGCAAAGGTAATGTTTTTGTTTGTGCTAACTGGGTAATGAGGGCTGCGTGCCATCCGATATCCCCGTATGCATTTATGATCCCCGTGTATAATCCGTCGGTGCGCTGAATAAGTAGTTTTGATCCTATTATTGAAAAGAGGATGAGCGCCAGCATGAAAATAAAGAGAGCGGTTTTATCTAGTGTTGTTGCGTGCTTATGATTTTTTTTCCAAAAATGAGAAAAAATCGCTATGAACAAAAATAGCCCAATCATGGGCCACAATACCCGTGCGTAGATAGGCACGATGTGCGCAAGGTAATACAATATTGTGCCGAATACAGAAATACCTAGTATCGACCCTATCGATACCTGCAATGTTTTTTCTTGAAGAATATTGAGGCGTGAAATTATTGCGATGCCCATCCATCCGGGGACAAGGATCGCAATGATGGCCGTGATCCATTCGTAGAGTATACTGAGCATATGGCTAGTATAACCTTCTTTGGCGGAGCGGGAAGTGTTACTGGTAGTAAACACTTAGTTGAAGTTGCCGGAAAAAGAATTCTATTTGATTGCGGAACGTTTCAGGGGTTGCCGGATGTGCGCGAGAGGAACAGGTCATTTTCTTTCCCTCCCGATTCAATAGATGCGGTAGTTCTTTCTCATGCACATTTGGATCATTGCGGAATGTTGCCGCTACTAGTAAAGCGAGGATTTGTGGGAAAAATATTTTCTACGTCCGCAACAAAAGATGTGGCCCAGCGCATGCTTGAAGATATGGTAGGAATTGAGGCGCAGGATGCCGAATATAGGGCCCTGCACCACCTTGGTTCTCCTGATGATAGAGAACCGTTGGTTACGCTTAAAGACGTTACTGAGCTTATGTTGCATTTCGAGTCGTTGCCGTATGCTCGCGACGATGATGATGCGTGGCATGAAATTGTTGAAGGGGTTTCTATTAAATTCTATGACGCCGGGCATATTCTGGGGTCAGCGATTATTGTTTTGAGATATGAAGAGGATGGCGTAGCGCATTGTATAGCATATACGGGTGATATGGGCCCCAAGGGGGTTCCTCTTCTTCACGATCCTGAAATTCCAAAAGAGGAAATCGAGGTGTTGCTCATGGAGAGTACGTACGGGAATAGAGCTCATATTCCCCTTAAGCAGGCGAAGATAGAATTAGCGCAGGCTATTAAAAAGGTGTGCGACAGAAACGGGGTGATGGTGGTGCCTGCGTTTTCGCTTGGCCGAACACAAATGTTGGTCTACATCATTCATAAGTTGATAGATAGTGGCGCAATTCCGCGATTTCCTATTTACGTAGACTCACCTCTTGCCACTGATATTACCGAAGTGTATCGCGACCATGCTGATGTGTACGACACTGAAACGCGCGCCGATTTTGAGCGTGAAGATGATCGACCTCTCGCCTTCCGAAATCTTGAATACATCCGCACTGTCCAAGAATCTAAGGCGCTCAACGGCAAGAAGGGGCCCTTTATGGTTATTTCTGCATCAGGGATGATGACTGCAGGTCGCGTAGTCCATCATTTGCGCAATACTATTAGTAATCCAAATAACGCTGTATTTATTACGGGGTACCAGGCACGAGGTACGACAGGGAGAATGATTTTATCCGGTGCAAAAAATATCGAATTGCATGGGGAGTGGTTCCCTGTTCGTTCGGAATTATTTTTGTTTAACGAATTTTCTGCCCACGCAGATCAAGGGCAATTAGTTGATTTTGCAAAACAGATAAAGGGTTTGAAAAACATCGCATTAGTGCACGGAGAAGAGCAAGAGGCAAAGATGCTCCGTGAAAAGCTGGGCGAGGCACTGCCAAGCGTTGCGACTACGTATTCTCACGAAGGAACTACTCTTTCCATCTAGGATTATCTGGATGCCATTGGCTGTTGTGCTGGCCTGCCTTTTGAATATTCTCGTTGTGTTTGTCCATTCTTAGCTGGTTGTCTTTCCCTGCAAACTTATTAGCAAGCAGTAATCCAATGCAGAACCCCGGCCCGAATCCTGTGACGAAATAGAGCAATACAATTGCCGTATTTCGTAATATGCCCGCAAGGGTTGTGAGAAAAGGAGTATCCATATTAGAATCTCACTTTCGACCCCCAAATAAGAATAGTAGTCATTAAGTATCCGAGGGCGATACCTAGTAAAAAGAATGCTCCCCACAGCAAGATATGATCAAGGATAAGTGTCATAGATGTATGCAAATAGTGTACAGTATATGATAATTCTATGCTGATTGATATTTCGCGACCTATTCACTCTGCTATGGCAATATATCCCGGCAATCCAGGCGTTGAGCTATTACAAATTCAAAAAGCAGGCGTGGAGCAGAGCGGTCTTACTGCTATCTCTCTCGGATCTCATACGGGTACCCATATAGATGCACTTTCGCATATTAATGCTAGTAATTCCGGAATAGAGTCATTTAGCCTAGATCAATATGTGGGCGATTGCGAGGTTGTGGAAATTCCCCCAGACGTTGCAGTGATAACATCTGCTCACATTCCTGAAACAGGCAGTAAGCGAATTATTTTTAAAACTGCCAATTCAAACTTCTCTGTTGACGAATTTCGAGCAGACTTTACTGCGCTCGATGAAAGCGCTGCGGAAAAAATTGCCCAGCTTGGCATAGTATTAGTTGGCCTTGATGCTCTCTCTATTAAGAAAAAGGGCATAAAGGATCGAGTGCATGAAATATTGCTGACGCATAATATAGTCATTGTTGAAGGGTTGTATCTGCCCGATATTCAGCCGGGCCCATATCAACTTATGTGTTTGCCGCTATCTATACCTGGTATTGACGGCGTCCCTGCTCGTGCGGTACTTTCCTCTTATGAAAATTGAACCTCTTCTAGTGGGTGATATAAAGATCGGACCAGGCAACCCTACGTTTATTATTGCGGAAGCCGGGCTAAACCATAACGGCAGCGTCGATCGTGCACGGGAGCTCATTGATGCTGCTGCAGATGCCGGAGCGAATGCGGTAAAATTCCAAAAACGAAATTTGGCGGAAGTGTATCAAAAAAAGATATTAGATAATCCGAATAGTGCAGAGCAGAAGTATCAGTATTTAATCCCCCTACTCAAAGAATTTGAGCTGTCTGACGATGCTTATTTGGAATTGGAAGCATATGCGGCAAAGCGAAATATTATTTTCATGGTGAATCCGTGGGATAAGAAAAGCTGCGATATGATTGAAAATCTTCTCCATGTTCCGGTATACAAAGTAGGTTCTCCTGATTTTACGAATAACGAGCTTTTGGAATATATTGCGAAGACAAAAAAGCCGATGATCGTGTCTACTGGAATGGCTCAGGAGGAAGAAATTAAAGCGGGCGTAGAGTTTATTAAGACATTGGGTGTTCCGTTTGCCATTTTGCATTGCAATAGCACATATCCGGCGCCGTTCAAGGAAATTAATTTGAAGTATATGGATTCGCTGAGCGTGTATGGCGTTCCGGTAGGATATTCCGGACACGAACGCGGAATTGCCGTTTCCATCGGAGCAGTTGCTCGGGGCGCGTGCATTATTGAGCGACACATTACCACGGATAGAAATTTGGAAGGACCGGACCACAAAGCTTCCCTGCTCCCGCAAGAATTTAAGGACATGGTTGCAGGAATTCGCGAAGTTGAAATGGCGGTTGGGGAGGGCGTAAAAAAACTTTCTCGAGGGGAGATTATGAATCGAGAACTGTTAGGCAAGAGCGTTGTTGCAAAGACGTTTATTGCTGACGGAACCGTCATTACGCGCGATATGCTCACCACAAAAAGTCCTGCAAAAGGATTATCCCCACAGAGACTGGACGAATTAGTTGGCGTTACTGCTTGTAGGGATATTCCTGCTGGCGATGCTCTTACGGAGGACGATGTAGTTGGAGCTTCTCTTGCGAAAACATTTTCTTCAGAGGACATTTCTTGGAAATGGGGCCCCGTTGTTCGATGGAAGGATTTTCGAAATTATTTGGAATTTAAACCCGACTTGTTCGAATTTCATTTGAGCGATAAAGATTTGGATGAAGAAATTCCAACGGGATCTTTTTCGCAAGAAGTTGTCGTGCATGCGCCGGAATACATGAAGCGTGTATATTTGAACCCAGCATCAGAAGATATTGATGAGCGCAAGCAAGTTATTGCGATTTTGCAGCGAAGCGTCGATGTTGCGCGTAAGCTTGGGGAATCGTTTCAAGGAACGCCGAAATTTATTATTCATCCTGGAGGAATTACGCTTACCCGATCCCCGCATCCTGCAAAGCTACTGGAATTATTCGCAGATACATTATCGCAATTAAAGACGGATGGTGTTGAAATGCTTCCGGAAAATCTTCCACCTCGCCCATGGGTGTTCGGAGGTGAATGGGTTACGAATATTTTCATGTTAAAAGATGAAATTAAAAAATTCCTCGAAGAAACTGGGTATTCCATGTGCTTTGACACGTCTCATGCAGCGCTCTCCTGTAACCAGTACGGAGAAGATTTGGTTGAAATGATTACGGAGCTAAAACCGTTTATTCATCATCTTCATGTTGCCGATGGTTCTGGTACTGGTGAAGAGGGGCTGCAAATTGGCCAAGGAACGGTTGATTTTAAAAAGATCCTCGATCCGCTTGCAGGATATTCTGAAACGATGGTTCCGGAGATTTGGCAGGGGCATTTGCATGGCGGGCGCGGGTTCTTGCAGGCCATGGAGCATTTGAAGCGATACATGAAGTAGCATACGGTTAATACTATGATTCCTATTTACAAATTTGACCCGAAGAATTTTGACCGCTCGAAAATGTGGGATGATCGCTATCGAGAAATGTACAGCGCAATTAACGACTTTTCCCAGTACGAGAAGCAGTCGTTTTGGCCTATGCTGGAAAAGAAATTGCAGAAAAATGGAACGTATCTCGATGCTGGGTGCGGAATTGGCGGGTGGATTTTATTTCTAGCTAACAAAGGGTATGCCGTATCTGGAATAGATGCACATCCGCAGGCAGTGCGCGCAATGACGGAGTATGACCCGGACCTTTCGGTAAAAATTGCAGGAAGCGACGCTATTCCGGCAATGGACAATTCACTAGACGGAGTCCTTTCTATCGGGTCGCTCGAGTATGTTGAAGGCGCTGTTGAAGAATCTCTTAAAGAATTTTATCGCGTTCTAAAAAAAGATGGGTTTGTATGCGTTGAAGTTCCACTAGCAAATACGCTCCGTACAATTTTATACATTCCCCTAAAAAGAATCGAAGGGTTGTTTATGCGCATATTCGGCCGAAGGCCAAGTTTTGCATATTATCTATTTGGAAAATCAGAGTTTGAAGCAATGCTTATGCGGGCAGGTTTTGTGATAGAAGAAGTAGTTGCGCATGATTTGCCCGATGCTAATAGTCACTTCGGACTGTATTCCAACTGGCCTATACTTCGTGGTGCAAAGCCATACGAGCTCAATATTCTCGGAAAAATCGTAAAGACGATTTCAAACGCCATTTCCCCTTGGTTCGCTTCTGCGGGAATGGTTGTGATTGCGAGGAAAAACTAATTACCACGCAGTTAATCCGCCGTCGACGATGAGGTTGGCACCGGTCATATAGCTGCTGTTATCCGATGCGAGAAACACTAATGGCCCACCTACCTCTTCAGGATTTGCCATGCGACCCATCGGTGTTCGTGCTCCATATTTGTCGGTAAAATCTTTTCCGTGCCCTTTAAATACACCGCCAAGCGTTAATGTATTTACTCGAATGCCTTTGTTTCCGTATGTGGTTGCCAAGAATTTTGTGAGCATCACTACGCCACCTTTTGTGATAAAGTAATCAACTGGTTTTTGGGTGCCTTCCGGGTAAATGCTCTGGTCTGGCCCTACAACGCCATAAATGGATGAAACGTTAATAATATTTCCGGATCCCTGAGCGAGCATTCGTTTTATTGCTTCTTGAGCTACTAAAGTATACCCAAGCAAATTTACGTCGAGGCTCTGTTTAATTAATTCTTCGGGATAATTTTCAAACAGTTTCGCATTTTGCTCTGCGTTGGCATCGAATTTCGGATCAAGTGCGGCGTTGTTAATAACAATGTCTACTTTTCCGTATTTAGAAATTGCTTGTTCAAATGCATCTGTAATAGACGACTTGCTGGTAACGTCTAAATTAATTTCAGCATTATCGCGATCAGTGACTACTACCGTTGCTCCTGCATTTTTAAGTGCAGTAACGAAATATTGTCCTAAAAATCCATTTCCTCCTGTGATAAGCGCTACTTTGTTAGTGAGTGTCATAGCGTTAGTCTACCTTGGGCCACTTGGCAGGGTCAATCTGGGCGGAGTCTGCAATTGCTAATTCTTGAAACTGTATAAGTACTTCTTCTGGCAATGGACCTTGGGTAAGTGCTTGCAGGGCGCTTTCTATGCGATTTGCTTTTACAGTCCCTATTAAGGCAGTTGATACGGCAGATTGTGATAATACGTAGCGAATTGCCAGAGTGGGCAGGTCTACACCGAGATTTTTGGCAATCGCTTCTGCCTTGTCTGCTTTTTGCTTTAATTCCGCTAACGCATCAGGTAAAGATGCTCGAGCAGGCGTGAGAGCGCCTTTTAATAGGACTGATCGATTGATGATTCCAATGTTGTTTTCACGAGCTTTTTTCAGAACATTTTGTACCATTCTTTGATCAACTATGTTGTTCGCAAGTTGAATGGTCTCAAAAAAGCCAGTTTTAATCGCGGCGAGCGCAGCTGCTTCTCCGCGAACGGCGATTCCGACATGCTGGATTTTTTGTTCGTTTTTAAGTTTTTCGGCAATTTCGATAATTTCAGAAAAGTTAGTGTAGTCTTCTAGTTCGTTATGAAATTGAGCGAGCTGGAGTGTTTCTTTATTCAATTTTTTTCGACTCAAATCGATGTCTTCTCGGATCCGTTTTTCAAGATCTGAGCCACGCAAGTTGGGTTCATTTTTTATGAATTGTCCGAATTTTGTACCTATTATTATTTGATCGTTTTTTCCAATTTCAGACTTGCCGATTCTTTCTTCCGCCAACCCATATCCACGGGCCGTATCGATATATGTGATGCCTATTTCGACAACTGTTTTTAGTAGAGTGATAGCATCTTGTTCAGATGGTAACCCTTCATTTTTTAAGCCATATGCCAAGCCGATTTCAACGGTCCCAAGTCCAATTCGAGATACTTTCAACCCAGTTTTTCCTAGTACGTTTTTCATATCTCAAGCATGCTCTTTTTTATTTTAATAACAACCTTTTTTACTGTGGTATCCATGCCATTTTGAAGCTTCGGCATATGCGGTTCTGTAGGGAAAAAGACCGCGAAATTATGGGGTTGCAAGATGCAGAGGCTCATTTTTTCTGTTGGCAGAAAGAGTTGGTAGTCCTTTTCTTTGTTAAGCTCTTTTTCTGTGGGCTCTCCTATTGGAGCGTATCCAATAGCCTCTCCACCGCTCAAGCAATAGTGAATGTCAATATATTCTTCGTGCACTTCAAAGAATGTGTCTTCTGGTTTTAGCGTGGTAACGGACATGATATTGGCATAGATATCCAGATTTTGTATTTCGTGTTCGCCGTCCGGAAGGTTGATGGCATGGGCTTGGATCCAGGATAGTGCAGTTTCCCAAACAGGATGGGTTAAGAGCTTGTTATATGTATGTGGTTTATTGTATTGACCGTAAAGCATTGTTTTAGTGTATCATGGGGGTATGAATAATCTATCGAATCCAAAACGCGAACCAGTTGATGTGGCAGTTATTATTCCGGCTCGTGCTGGACAGCAAAGCGTGCCGTATAAAAACCTTCAAACATTGGGCGGAAAAAGCTTGGTCCAGTGGGCTATTGAAGTTGCCTTTGAAGCTAAAAATGTTGATGTTGTTATCGTATCTACGGAAGACGAAAAAATTGCAGAAGAGGCGAAAAAATTCGGGGCACTGGTTGCTCCGCGTCCGCAAGAATTTTCTCAACCGACATCCGGTGATGCCGGATTTTACGACCATGCCGTAAAATGGATGGAGCAGGAGCACGGCTGGACTCCGGAGTTTTTAGTGAATCTGCGGCCGACAAGTCCGCTCCGATTCGCCAAAGATATTGATCGAATGATTGAACACATAAAGAGTTCAGGAGCGGATGGACTGAAAAGCGTCATCCCCACCCCTCTACATCCATACAAAATGTGGCAGTTAGAGGGTTCGCCTGAAATTGGGTCATCGGGAAAACTGATTCCCGTATTTGATAACGAGTTTCGTCGTCAGCATGGGCCAGACCAGCCTCGGCAGAAAATTCAACAGATGTTCCCGGTATTCTTCCAAGACGGCCAAGTTGATATTACGCGCAGAAAGTTTGTATTGCGCCCGGAAGCGCTGGAATTGGAAAATATTTGGGGAGAAAACCTCCATGGGTTTGTTTTAGATCCTCGTACAAGCACTGATTTGGACGAGCCGGCCGACTTTATCCGAGCAGAAAAAATCTATCGCGATTTGCAGCAAGAGCGAGGAGAGTAGCCGGTTATTTCAATTCTTCCTGGAGCTTTTTGAGTCCTGCGGGACCTTGTTTGGCAGCGTCTTCTACTTTCTTTCTCATATTCTCAGGTAAGCGGGAGAGGATGCCTGCCATCAAGTGTTGAGCCGTAACGGTAGTTTTTCCTTCTTTCCTGGCTGCTTCTTCCGCAGCATTTGAAAGTTCTTGTTTGATGCGCCCTTTCATCATGGATGGTACGGGAGCTTGGGAAACTGCCTGTGCGAGCGCTGTAATAGCTGAATTATCCCATGATAACTGGCCTGCAGGCTTGGATGATGGATTGGTGGACGGCACTGTTTGCCCTTCTTCTTTTGATTTCTTTTTCCAAATATTGAACATGGATATAGCATGGGTGATATCCTATGAAAGCGCAATTAGACTTATTCCCATTCCCAGTCTCTGTGAGAAGGAGTTCACGAGCGCGCCGCATGGCAATCCATGTGGAGGCTATGGGGCAGGTAGAGCTGGTGTTGCCGAAACGCGCATCTGAAGCGTTGGGCATAGCATTTCTAGCAGAACGACAAGATTGGATTATTCAAATATTGAAAAAGCAGGAATCCGCCGTTCGCGTTATGCCTGTTACGGAATTGAAGAACGGGGCGTCGCTCCCCTTTTTCGGGGACACTCTGCTGTTGCGGGTATCTATAGAGTCTGATCGGACAAGGTCGTTTGTTGAAGAAAAAAGTGGGGAACTTATTGCGCATATTCCAGAGACAAGCAAACTGCGCTTAGCTGTATCTCGATTTTATATTGCGCAATCTAAGCAGTATTTTATTGGGCAATCGCACGAATATGGTCAAATTATCGGCAAGAACATTCCTCGAGTGCGCGTTATAGATATGAAAACGCAATGGGGAAGCTGTAATCATAGAACCCACACGCTTACCTTTAATTGGAGATTAGCTCTTGCTCCAGAACATGTTGCTCGATACGTGACGGCTCATGAGGTTGCTCATATTATCCATGCGAATCATTCTGCGCGATTCTGGAAAGCTGTCGCGCAGCTGAATCCAAATTACGCATCGTCGCGAGCCTGGTTAAAACAGTACGGCGGCTCGCTTGTAATAAAATAAAACCCCGCTCTTTATAGCGAGGTTTTATGTAGTCAACAATGAAATTACATTGCTGATCCTCCCATTGGCTCAGCTGGAGTATCCGTGCTCGGCATTTCTCCTTTGCTTGCGCACATTGCGCATAGGCCAGCTTCGTTTAATTCAACGTTCTCTGTTCCGCATCCTGTACATGTTCCTACCATATAAATCACCTCCTTCAAGTGTTGTTAGTGGATGATACGTTCTGCTCCTAGCATACCAGCGCACAAGGGGATTGCATACCCATTTACTTTCCTCTATAGTGTTCCGTTATGGTAACTTTTGATAATTTTCGAGAAATAATGGGATTGTTAGTGCTGATTCTGGGGTTTTCAGTTGCCTTGCTGCTCTTGCCGGACGCAATGAAGAATCCTGCCGTGGTGTATGCACCAAACCTTCTTCCGAGTGCCGAATCTGGCACTCAGGTTGAAAAAATAGCCGTTCCGATACATAATCTATTTGCTAACTAATGTACTATGCTTGAATTTAACGACATACGAAAAGGGAAGGGAAAGATTATTGTGCTTGATGGCGAGCCGTTTGTTATTACTTCTGCGGCATTTTTACGCAAGCAAATGCGCCGTCCTACTATTAATACTATCTTGAAGCATCTGCGTACTGGTCAAACGCGAGAGCATACATTTCAACAGTCGGATCGCATTGAAGAAGCTGACGTTCAGCGGTCTCCACATCAGTATCTTTACCTTCAAGACGGAAAATATGTCTTCATGAATAACGAAACATATGAGCAGGTTGAGATTGCAGAAGATGTTATTGGAGATATTGCTCGCTTCTTATTGGAGGGGCAAGAGGTTCAAGTCATGCTTTTTGAGGGCAATCCTGTTTCTGTAGATATGCCTATTAAAATTGAGCGCAAGGTCATTGAAGCTCCTGAGGGGGTTCGCGGAGATACATCTTCTAACGTTACGAAGGATATTGTGATCGAAGGTGGGGTTCATATGCGTGCGCCGCTATTCATTAAAGAAGGGGACCTTATTTTGGTTGATTCTCGAACGGGAGATTACCTGGAGCGCGCGTAAAAAAATACTGACAAAATGGGGGAAAACTCCCTTTGCTTTTTATTGCTAGCAGATGTACATTGTTAGCAGTCGGGTGTTGTGAGTGCTAACTTACCCCCGCATCTTCACCGGTGTTATCCGGTATCACTTCCGATAGTTACGCTTCACAAAAAGTTCATATGTTTTAATGCATTCTTTTGGTATGACTACAACCACTTTTTCAACATCAATATCTTCTCTTACAAGGTACTTGCAAGAGATAGGAAGAACTCCTTTACTGACCGCGCAAGAGGAGCGCGAGCTTGCGGACAGGATCGCAAAAGGGGATTCGAAAGCGCGCCAGCAAATGCTGCTCGCGAACTTGCGCTTGGTTGTAAACATTGCGAAGCAGTATGTTCCAGGAAACGACTCTGAAGTATTGATGGATTTAATTCAAGAAGGGAATATTGGCTTAATGCGCGCCGTCGATCGATTTAAGAGTATCTATAATACGAGATTCTCTACGTATGGTGTGTATTGGATTCGCCAGGCGATTCTGCGCGCATTAAAAGCTCGTCGTCTTGTTCGACTGCCTGAGAATGTATTTGATCGCGTTCTTGCGATGCAGAGAATTCGCTCAAAGTTATCGCAAGCGTTAGGTCGCACTCCGAATGCAAATGAAGTTGCAGCTGAAATGGGGATTGAGCCTGAAATTGTGCGAGAGCTTGAAGTATTTTCTACGGATATTATTTCCTTGGAACGCTCGATCGGGGGCGGAAATGATGACGATGAACAAGGAACCCTTCAGGATATGATAGAAGACGTGGATGCTGTCTCACCTATTCAGCAAGCACAAGACTCTTTAGATAGGTTGGAAGTTGCGCGTGCCTTAGCTGGGCTTCCTGTTCGAGAGCGGGAAATTATTGATGCCAGGTTCGGTATAACGGATAATAATCCGAAAACACTAGAAGAGATCGGCGAGAGTTTCCATATCAGTCGGGAGCGAGTGCGCCAGTTGCAAAACGTTGCGTTAGAGAGATTGCGCCATCGGGCATCATTTCGAAAGGCTCGATAGCCAGCTAGCATGCAGGGCGTCGTGTTATGATGAATGCATGAAACCGCATGTATTCCTATATGGCGCTGCTACAAGCGCACATCAGGTGGAGGGTAATTCGGTAAATAATAATTGGTGGAAGTGGGAGCAGGGGCGTCCCGAAGAATTTCGGTCCGGCATTGCGTGTGATCACTGGAATAGATACAAAGAAGATTTTGCGCTCGCCCACCAACTTGGACATACGGCGCATAGGCTTTCATTGGAGTGGAGCAAAATCGAACCTACGGAAGGCGTATTTGATGCAACTGCTATACAGCATTATCGCGATGTTCTATTAGAGCTAAAAAAATATAATATAAAAACATTTGTTACGTTGCATCATTTTGCGAATCCGTTATGGCTGGAAAAACGAAATTCTTGGGAATCTTCTGAAACTGCTGAGCTATTTAACCGATACGTTTCCTATTGCGCCCAACATTTGGGCGACCTGGTAGATTTTTGGATTACTATCAATGAGCCAATGGTGTACGCGGTGCAGTCGTATGCCAAAGCAGTATGGCCCCCGCAAAAGAAGAATGTATTCACCATGCTACGTGTGGTAAATAATTTTGCAAAAGCCCATGTGCTTGCATATCGAACATTGCATCGTATTACTCCGCATGCACCAGTCGGCATTGCAAAAAGCATGGTTGCATTTGCTCCCAACCAAACACTCAAGCACTGGTTTTTTAATCATCGATTTTTTTCATTAATAAAGAATAAGCAGGATTTTATCGGAGTGAATTATTATTTCGCGGAATATTCGAACAACGCCGATACTGTCCGAAGTGATCTGGGCTGGATTGTTTCTCCTGAAGGGTTTGAGCAAGTGCTGCTCAGTCTGAAAAAGTATCATAAGCCAGTATATGTGACAGAAAATGGAATTGCTGATGCGCAAGACAATAATCGCGCGGAATTTATTCGTTCTCACCTTCGTGCGATTGAAAACGTGCAACGGCAGGGTATCGATGTTCGTGGTTACCTGCATTGGTCTTTATTGGACAATTTCGAATGGGCGGAGGGGTTTGGGCCTCGCTTCGGTTTAGTTGCCGTAGATTATGCAACTCAAGAGCGAACGATTCGCCCCAGCGCATACGTGTATAAAGCGATCATTGAACAGGCAAAGAGAGACGAAAAACTTGTGATACACTAAGCGTATGACTCTGAACGAGAAAATGGCGTTTGAAGTGTGGACGGGAATGATCGTGCTCGTGGCGATTGTTGGGTCTGTTGCAGGGGCGACGTTGCTCTTAACAAATTCTTCCACAAGTAATCAAGTGAAAACACAGGCAAATAATCCATCCCCGTCGCCGAGCGGTACTCCATTTGCATCTTCCGCTGATATCCAAAATGCTGCATCTGGAATTACGGGAGCAATTTTAGGAGGGGCGAGTCATTAATGCTATGAACTGGAGGGTTCTTTTGGGAGTAGTCGCAGGGGTTGTTGCAATTGCAGGAATTGCTTTTGGTATATGGTTTATTTTTCTTGGCGGAGGGCAACCACAGGCGACTGCAACACCAACTCCGGCGCCTACTACTGGAGGGTTACCGATTAATTCCACCGCTCCAAATCCGAGCGTCAGCCCCGTTGCATTTCGAGGCGTGTGTCCGGATACTTGGGTTGGGCAGAAAGACACTGATGGCGATAGTATGCCGGATTCTGTAGAGGCTATTTACGGAACGGATTCAAATAATCCGGACACCGATGGCGATGGGTATTCTGATGGCGCAGAAGTGCGAACAGGTCATGATCCGCTCAATCCTAATTCTTCTGCAAAGCTGGATAGTGATCACGACGGATTAACAGACGACGTCGAGTGCTCGGTTTGGCATACAGATCCGTTTAATCCGGATTCCGATGGTGATGGATTTACTGATGGCGCAGAAGTGAAAGCTGGGTTTGATCCGACGAAAAGAGGTGACGGGCATGGGAGCGATCGACTGCCTACCCCGATCCCTGTGGGAAATCCAACTCCATTGCCAACGTATTCTCCGAATAATAACGCTACGCCGACGCCTGCTACGGGCGGGTCGAATCCAACCCCTCAGCCAACTGCAGGTGGTGGCACGAATACGGGAGGATCGAACAGTATCGTGCTCGTTTCGATGTCGGAATTACATATCACGAGTAAAACATCGGCGGCGGATATGAAGGCGTATTTATCGCAAATAGATTCGTTGCGTCCGCAAGAATTATCTGACGGAACTACGATTACAAACGCAATTCAAAGCGCCGCTTCCGGAAATACTGCTCCACTTACTGCTGCTCGGCAAAGAATTCAGCAATTCGCTACGGCATTGAAAGGCGTCCCTGCTCCGCAAAATGCAGCCCAATATCATCAGTTATACGTTTCCTTGATTACGTTCCTAGGACAAACATTGCAAACAATCGAGCAGAATGCAACAACCAATCAGCAAGTTGCAGCAAGCGCTCTGCTTGCGATGCAGAACACGCTTCCAAGTTATGTAACGCAGTTAGCGCAGCTCAGACAAGCAGTAGAAACGATCGCAGGGGGAAATTAGTTTTCAACAACTCACACGCGATGTGTGTTACAATATAGTCAACTTATTTTATTCATCTTTATGAACACACGCTCCTTCAATACAATTGCTAGTATCGTATTATTATTTACGTTTATTGTGACGCCAAGTCTCGCATTCGCGCAGACATCGGGTACGGGCGGAATAGATCAAAATACGTTGTTAATGATGATGATGATGCAAGGCGGACGCGGAGGCACTAGTTCTGGCGGAAGCGGCGGAGTTGCACAGGTCGGGCAATTTTTGGCATTAGCAGGATTGCTCTCCGGTAATATGGGCCTCGCGATGGCTGGGTTGCTTACTAGTATGCTTGGCGGTCTTGCAAGCGGTGCGGGCGGAGGAGCAGGAAGTACGCCGCAGACAGGGCAGGTTGATGAGCAGTATGTTGCACCAGGTGCGGGAGGACCTGCTAGTGTTGCTGCGAATAGTCCGTACTACACCACACCTACTCCGAACCCAAGTTCTTCCCCGGCTCCATCGTGTTCTCAATCACTGTTTATCGTAAAAGACACCACTGCATCTCCTGCTGTAACAAAGCCATACCCATCAACCCTTACACTTTCTCAAAGCGATTGCGCGCTTGTGATTAACACAGATACTGCGGACCATTCATTAAATGGAAATAACATAGCTACGAAGACGTCTCAGGTTTTCCGATTCGCAAGCAAGAAAGTTTATAAGATGTGTGTCGATGCTTCTACGACGGCATGCACAGCAGTAACGGTTCAATAGGAATATGATTAAGGGGCTTCTTAGTAGCTTCTTCGTAGTTGTGATCATTGCTATTGCTGGTACTGGTTTGTATATTAGTCGTGCTTCTGCAGCAGGTAATCCTGCATATTTTACAGCCGATTATTGCATATATTGTAAATTTTCTGATCCAACAATGCTAAATCTGGCAAAGGCTGGGAAGATTGATTTTTACGAAAACATAAATGGAGTATCAAATAAATTCAATTCGACAACAGGAAAATTTGAACCCGCAGATGTTCCTGCTGGCACACCAGAGATGACACCAGCCTTTCAAGATCCTGTAAACCCCGCTAATAATTTTACGGGGAAACCAAGCCAGCAGAAGCTTGATAGTATTACCTCCGATCTTGCAAAGCGAGAAACCCCCAACGACGTCATCTGTATCGTCCCTCGTCCTGGTCAGAATGAGGATTACGGTCCTCTTACCGACAAGCCATTCCCTCCTGAAGGACAAATTCGAGATACCGAGGCCGTTCATCCGATCGATGAGGGACACATAGCCGATGAA
>JAIOOW010000001.1 GCA_021414205.1 Candidatus Anderseniibacteriota bacterium | reverse complement strand
TGGCGCGCAGATTTCTAACACGCATACCAATGCCACATCTGGTACGAACGTAGCGCTCTACTTGAACGCAAGCGGTGCTACTACTGCGAACTACGGCTTGATTGTAAATGCAGGAAACGTGGGTATTGGAACGACGACGCCTACATCGACCTTGCAAGTTGTTGGAGATGTAACAACAGGATCTACGGGATCTAATGGCACGGGCGTAGGGCAATTAACATTGGGAGGTTTTACCTATCGAGCAGGATCTTTTGGTAACAATGGACAGGTTCTCTTTTACAGTAACGGAAACCAGACCGGAAATGATCGCCGTTGGGCTATTGCAAATAACCAAACGACAAATGGTGCGTTAGCTTTTTATGTTTCCTCAAGTGCAACTACTAGCCCTGATCTTACTACTCCTCAGGCACCGGTATTGTTAATAGATAAATCTGGCAATGTGGGCATCGGCGATACATCTCCGGCAGCACTGCTCACGGTAGGTTCGGGGGATTTGTTTCAGGTGAATTCTTCAGGAGCAATCGCGGCTGCAGCAGGTATAACATCTTCGGGAACAATTACATTAAGCGGACTTGCTACCGCAGGTCTTGTTACAAACACATCCGCAGGTGTACTTGGTACTCTTGCGGGAACATCCACAACTGTATTGCATGGCAATGCATCTGGATTGCCAACGTACGGCGCCATCGCATTAACTACCGATGTTTCCGGAACACTGCCCGTCGCAAACGGCGGTACCGGACAAACCACGTATACGGATGGTCAGCTTTTAATTGGAAACACAACAGGTAATACCCTTACAAAAGCGACGCTTACGGGTACATCAAATCAAGTTGTTGTTACGAATGGAAATGGAACGATTACACTCTCTACGCCACAGGATATTGCGACAAGTTCCAACGTGCAATTTGCAAAAGTTAGCATAGGCACATCTAGCGCTTCTTATCCTCTTACGGTGCAATCTACGGGTGCAAATGCTCCAGCTATTAATATCGTCCGTGCTGGGACGGGTGCGGGTAATGGTCAATGGTGGGGCTTCGGCGTTGATAACCAAGCGGCAAATGATTCCTTATTCTTCGGGTACTCGTCTTCTACATTCACTACAGGTGGCTTTGCTTCATGGATAGGCAATTCACAGTCGTTCCTCTATTATCCTGGAACAATGAGTATTGGTAGCGGTATTGGTACTATCCCTGTTTTATCATTCTCAGCAGCAGCAACACGAAATATTGGTCTATCCACATCAACTTTCGGAACTAGCGCCACTAGCAATCTTGCGCTAGGGGGCGGTTCTACATCTCCTGTATTGGGTGCTGCCACTGCAGACCTTGTCTCTCTTGCTGCGGTAGATGCTGCGGCTGGCGATCGTCGTTTGTATATTCAATCTGAATCTGGGTCTGCAATTAGCTTGGGAAATGATAGATTAAATTTTGCGGGATCATCTGGAATTATCAGTATCGGGGGTTCAGACATTGTCACAATATCATCATCTGCGGCCACAATTAATCAGCAAACGAATTTCAACAAAGTCTATACCGATCCAGGTAATGGAGTAGGTCTCGTCGTTATTTCATCAACGACAAATTCATATACAGCTAATAGTTCAAACATTTTATACGGTACTAATAACGACCTTCGTCTAAATCAAAACGGTTTTAATGGGACTAATAGCGTTGCGTCAATAGCATCTAATCGCATGGTTGCCTTTGGCACGGGTGCTTCCGGTACGATTGGTACTGTTACGGGTGCATTATTGCAGGTAGGAAATACGGGCGCAGGAACGGTTACAACTGCTAAGGCAGTCGATATTCAAATTGCCCTAAATTCCGGCGGGGGCACATTAACAAATTGGTATGGGGTAAATGTTAACGCCTCGACAGCAGCAACTAACAACTACGGTTTTAGGGGCCAGATTGCGAGCGGCACAACTAATTACAACCTCTACATGGACGGTACTGCTCAGAACTATTTTGCAGGCAACGTCGGTATTGGAGATACCTCCCCAGCTTCTTTATTGAGTGTTGGCTCTGGTGATCTTTTCCAAGTAAATTCTTCTGGAGCAATTGCAGCGGCTGCAGGCATTACATCGTCGGGTACTATTACCTTAAGCGGACTTGCTACCGCAGGTCTTGTTACAAACACATCCGCAGGTGTACTTGGTACTCTTGCGGGAACATCCACAACTGTATTGCATGGCAATGCTTCTGGATTGCCCACATATGGGGCTGTTGCGCTTACTACTGATGTGTCCGGTACGTTGCCGGTTGGTAACGGTGGAACGGGGACAGCAACTGCATTCACTGCCGGGAGCGTAATCTTTGCCGGCGCAAGCGGTGTGTATTCTCAGAATAATACGCGCCTCTTTTGGGATAATACGAACGGAAGATTGGGTGTTGGTACCGCCACTCCTCAAGACACGGTAGACGTATACGACACATCCCCTACTATCCGATTAGCAAGTGGAAGTAGTACTACGAGCTATTTCCAATTACAAGACACCGCAACAGGACGTGCACGCTTAATTAAAACGGCAGCTTCCGGAGGTTCAACAATTGATATTGACCCAATGGTTACTGATGGAATAAGTAATTCAAATTTTAGATTTTTTAGATTAGTAACTACGAGCGGGTCTACCAGTTTCCAGGTATTTAAAGGGGACGGTACAGCTACGGCTAATGCGCAAATATCTGGTAACGGAGATAGCTATCTATCTTCTGATAATGGAAATACGGGTATAGGGACGGCCACTATACCTACCGGAGCCACTCGAAATATTATTATTGGTGGCGGTGCAACAACGCCCGTATTAGGCGCCGCTACTGCTGACCTTGTTTCCCTTGCCGCGGTCGACAAAGCCGCTGGCGATCGTCGCTTATACATTCAATCTGAATCTGGTTCTGCAATTTCTTTGGGAAATGACCGATTAAACTTTGCTGCGACCACAGGAATTGTGAGTATCGCAGGTACTGATGTTATCAGCTCTACCTCTAGTGCGATGACAGACTTAGTGGATTTTGCTGTAAATGGAAATACGACAATAGGAAATGCTATTACGGATACAGTGACTATGAATGCTGAGGCATGGACATTCCCGGCTACTGGTTTGTGGACTACGACAAAGACCGCCTCAACAAGTACGGCGGAAACGCTACAGAAGTATATGGTATCTGATAGTAATTCTTATTTTCAAGTCATAAATAGTACAACCACAGATGGCCTATTTTCTCCTCAGTTTGAGGGCGTGCAGGATACCACAAGTACTTCTGTTCCTTTGATATTTGCCAGCACGATTGGTTCTAGCGGCGATACTGGATCGAACCCAGCATTGCTATTCTTCGGCAGAGTTTCTGGTGGCTCTGCTGTCGGCACAAGGCCTCTTGTAGAGTTTAGGAATCTCACCACGGCTGCGATAAAAATATCTGCCGGATATAATTTGCAATACTTTGGCGGCTCTACGAGTCCGACATTAGCAGGAGCAACTGCGGACGTAGTAAGTACGGCAGCCGTCGACAAAGCTGCTGGCGATCGTCGTCTCTACATCCAATCCGAATTAGGGTCTGCTATTTCTTTGGGAAATGACAGATTAAACTTTGCTGCATCTACGGGATTGATTAGTATTGCTGGTACCGATTTATTGTCGATGACT